>JARPSM010000049.1 GCA_029782475.1 Nitrososphaerota archaeon | reverse complement strand
TTGCCATTTTATGTGACGAAAATAGACCCTACTTTTCGTCACGCTATTTGCCAGTTTGATCGGATCAACCTCAGGCACAACTTAGGTATGACGATTTTGTAAATATTTCTTTTTATTTGGTCCAACAGAGGGGGTATTACCTTATTTTAAATCCTACAAATAATAGATATTTTAAACAATTTTAGATCTACATCATAATAATTTTATTAAAATAAAGCATTAATCAATACGCTTAATTGTATCATAATATTTCTCTGGAAATCCAGGATCATTTAAAATTTCAACAGCTAGTACTGGATCAGCCTTTGATAAAATCATGACGGCTGAATATTCTACTCTATCAAATTCATAATCAGTATTTTCTTTAATGTACGAATAAGTATCACTTAGTCGCTTTAAAAGTTCAGGAGAACTTTCTTGTGATCCCCATGGAAAACGCCCATATTCATCATAATATTTCTCTGGAAATCCAGGATCATTTAAAATTTCAACAGCTACTACAGGATCAGCACTTGACAAACGCACAGCAGCAGAATACTCTTCACTATTAAACTCATAATTTGAATTTTCTTTAATGTATGAATACCTATCAGTTGCTTGCTTTAGAATGTCAGAATAGTTTACTAGTGTTGCTCCTCTCTCTGGAAGGGCACCATTTGTATCATAATATTTCTCTGGAAATCCAGGATCATTGAAAATCTCAACAGCTAGTACTGGATCAGCTTTTGACAAACGCATAACTGCTGAATACTCTACTCTATCAAATTCATAATCTGTATTTTCTTTAATGTATGAATGAGTATCAGTTACTCGTTTTAGGATGTCAGGATACTTTGCTCTGCTTTGATCACCTGGGAGATACCCACTTTCATCATAAAATTTTTGTGGATAGTCCGGATCATTGAAAATCTCAATGGCCTTCTCTGGATCACCCTTTGCCAACTTTATAACAGCAGAATAACTACGTTCATTAAACCAATTTGTATTCTGTTGAATATAGTCATATTTTTTTTCCATTTTTGCCAATAATTCAGCCATATTTACATCACCATCTCTTTCAGGCTCGGGTAGTGACGAAATTACACTTGCTGCAATAATTAATATCCCAAACGCTATTGCACTATTTCTCAGAGCTGTCTTCCAGCAATCTAACCCTACAATAGATCTAAAATAATTAAAACTCATAATAAAAAAAGGGAATTAAATTCCCAAGTGTGTTTCGACTTGATCCCAGGGAGTGAATATAGTTAATGCACCTATTCCTGCAACAGGATTACTACACCATTGCTGCAGGTTATCTCCACTATGAAGATCGATTTGACAAACTTTTCCTACATGCTGTCCAAGTAATTTAGCAGTTGAACTACCTGTTATTTCATAAACAGGAGCACCACTATCACGTTCAGCACTTGCATAGTTGGCAACGACTTGATCATTTAGAACACCATGTTTATCCTTTACAGTCACGCTCGTATCAAGTATGTGACCTGAACTTACACTGCCAGTTCCAATACCCATCATATTCACAGCACCATACAGCTCAATATCACTGGCTACACCATAGGTTACAGAGTATGTACTACCATCAACTTTTATGGAATCATTGGTATATCTATGATCACAGTCTGGATTGTAGGCGTCATAACCTAATGAGGCGTCTGCAAAAGCACCATCAATTGGAGGACTACTGTAAATGTATACTTCAGTACAGCCTACAGTTGAACCAATTGGTCCAACAGTTAGATATAATCCAACATCAAAGCCATGACCTGTAGTAATGATTCTATTGTTTTTTACAACAGTTATAGTTGCAGCAGCTCCATCATCATCTGTTAAATCTGCAATTGTATCTCCTCCTCGGATAGCTGATTCTCTAACAAAACCATAATACCTTACATCGATATCGTGGTTAGTTTGAAGATCATCTTTTACCTCAGAAACAGTGTATTCTCTGTTGAATTCTTTTGCTTTTTCTATGTCAATTCCTACAACTAATTTTCCATTGTCTTCAAAAATTAGATTGTATGGTATTCCATATTCCTCAGACGTATGTTTTGTTTTGGATTGTTGCTCAGTCTTGTCTTTTAACACTTGTTTGCTCATTTTGTCTTTGATTTTTTCTTTAAGCAAAGATTTTTCATCTTGCTGTGCTTCTGCAAAATACATTCCAGAGAAAGGTAAAATCATTGCAGCAATTAATGATGCAAACAGTATTGTTTTTGCGTTTTTGATAATCATTGTTAGGTTTAGCTAAGACTTGCATATAAAATGGATCACATTATCTGTATAGTTTTAGTCGTGAATTAAATCCCATAATTTGATCATTGAGTATTCGATTTATTTTTAGATTTTTCATTTTGTATGGCGCAATTTTGTTTCCTAATTCACTTGAACGTGACTGGATATATCAAAAATCATTCAAAACAAGGAACAATATGTGCCTAGGATTTGGAATTGGGAGACAAGGATCCTTTAGAAATAAAAAGACAAGAAAAGTGATCAGAGAAGAGGATCCAAAATGGATGGAGAAAGATACAGATGACTAGCGGACCTACTTTCCGTATATTACAGATTATCTTAAATAACAAATGACCATATTTGGTATAATGACAATAAATAACAAATGACCATATGGTATAATGACAATAAATAACGCAAAAACAATACTGTTTGCTTCTTTGATTGTTGCAATGATTCTGCCATTTTCAACAATGGATTTTGCAGATGCAAAACAGGACAACAACCAAAGAATGGAAACAAAAAAACAAAACATCGAAAACCTGGGAGAGGAAACGTCAAATCTGTACGGCAAAATCTTTGACCTAGAGGCTCAGCTTGAGGATCTGGAATCGGAGACAAGTACTGATGAAACGGTAAAAAAACAGCAGAAGATCGAAAAAAAGATCGCTGATGCTTATGGCAAGCTAAACAAGCTGCAAGAGAGAGCCTACAAGCTGTTTGAGATTCCTGAAAAAAGATACCAAAAGCTACTTGAGGCAAAGCAAGACATAATCAACCAATACCAAGACACTGGAATGCTAGATGACATATTCATAGATCACTCAGATGAATCAATTCAGGTCATCCTGCATTCGGATTATTTTGACTCACACAAGGATTCTGTAAAAAGTAACGCAGATTCCATTGCTGCCTCTAAAAGATTAGCTACGCTTGCGTCTGTTGATGGCGACATTGGAAACATCAAAGTTGGAATCAAGCACTTTACCAAAAGTAGCGCAGTGGCCTCTGATGTAGTATGTGCAGAATTAGATTCTACCCGTAGTGACAGGCATACCAAATGTGCAAGAGTGACGATTTCATTCCCAGCAACTCGAGGTTCCGTAGATGGATTTGTTACAGTAGGACATGCATTTGATGATGTTCTCTCAGCCAGTGCAGGCATACCTTCAACACAGCTTGATGTATTTCAGCCAGGCCCCGACTATACCCAACCATCTAGGGGAGGCGTTGGCGTAATCCCAAGCAATGCACCAGCAGACAGAGATACATTCTCAGATACCTACTGGCAAAATCAAATCATTGGACACATCACATATGGCATATACCAGGGCAGCACTGTTCACGATAGTGCGTTTGTAGATCTCGATTCAGGGGAGACGGTGAATGCAAAGGTAAATCTTTGGCGTGACCGTGAATATTCCATTAGAAGTTACGAGTCAACTGCATCTCAAAGCGTAGGAAACTATGTCTATCAGTCAGGTGCAACTACTGGCGTAACTGGCGGATACATCATATCTAAAGGCAATATTGGTGGAATCTATGCAGCATACCACGAATGTGATGGTGACAGTGGCGCACCCGTAGGACGGTACAGTTCAGGTTTCAAGGTATTTGGAATACATGCAGGTCAAGCTGATGATAACACCTATTTTAACCAGGCAGACTGTTCTGATGCTGACAAATACTCGCGATACATTCCATATGATGTGATAGCATCCGATCTTGGAATAGTCGGAAGTACTAGATAGTTTTGTTTCACCTCTTTTCTTTTTTTATTTTTTTGCTGATTTTTGTATCAATATCTGTTGCAGTGGTTCTTGCAGAATCTGACCTGTACCTGGATGATGGCACCATCAACTATGAAAAATATCCCGCATGCCATGATCATAATATTGAAGACATGTCAAAGTATCCTGATTCACTCACTGTCCTTTGTAGTTACAAATGGAGCTGTGAGAACTATGATTACAGAATTCAACATGATCGAGCCGCACTAGAAGAAGACTATGTCGTGCAACAGTTTTTACACAAGAATTCCCTCTCATTAGACGGCATATCTGGAAGTACTACGAATACGGATCTGCATGGTGGCGTATGGTCAATACCACGGGACAAGAAAATATGGGATGAGCAAACATACCCAAAGCTAGCAGTATCTTTTGATGTGTGCAGTAACGTTAAACAGTATACATATTTTCAATCAGGAAATTCACCTTATGTGATCAAATATCCTACAGATGATTGGAAGCATCCAGAAAAGGTTCCGATATTTGAACAACAAAGATATGATCTTATCACAACAATCATGGAAAGACACCCCCCACCCAAAGTGCAGGTAAGTGAATTTAACATATTGCCAGAAAAGATTCACTGCAACGAAGGACTTGAGCTGTACAAGCGCAATGACAGCGGCGAGATTCCCGTATGTCTCAAACCGCAAACATATGAACAGCTACTCGAACGTGGCTTTGATCTGAGTCGCTATGATGATGATGGCGATAATAATAACGAGTAAGAGAGAATTATTTGATGTAGACACTTGAACTTTAAAATTCAATTATTCTATTCTTACTTTGTAATCATGCATATGGATTCGGTAAACGTTCCATGGTCTCTTTTATCTGAATGATTCTATAAAATTGGAATATGCATTACCTGTCATGTCTTCTACTTTGATATCCATGTAATTACTAGAGCTGGGTCTTATTTTTATCACTAAAAAGAGAGCGGGTCTAAAGGGATTCGGACCCTTGACAACCGGATTAAAAGTCCGGTGCGCTACCTGGCTGCGCCATAGACCCTCGTAAAAATTGCTTTAATTGTATAATTTAGTCTTTTACAAAAGATTTTGTTGTGGCAGAAACTTTTAATCTGGCATTTTAATTCTATCAACTTGTGCCCTTGTAGTATAGTCCGGTCTAGAATTCGACCCTGTCACGGTTGAGACGCGTGTTCAAATCCCGCCGAGGGCGCCATCATTTCTTATATTTTGATACTAATTACTCCGATCAGAATTAAATCCCTAGAAAATATTATTGAAAAGGAATAGATTGCTGATGAATCTCACAAGAATATTAAAATTCAGGCAATTTTAGTAAATTTTGTTGTCTGAAGAAAAAAAAGAATCTAAAGTAGAATCAAAATCTACTAAAGATTCCTCATCTGAGAATACAGCTGCAGATGAAACTGCAAAACTAGAATCTAAAGCAGCAGAAGAATCTAAAATGTCCGAATCTGCAATTGTTAAAGCAGAAGCAACTGCTAAAGCCGTAGAAGAAGCAGAAATTGCAGTTAAAGAAGCTCTTGCTAAAGCAGAAACAGCTAAAGCAGAAGCAGAAGCAGCCGCTGAAGAAGAATACAAAGCAATTGCTGCTGAAGTAAAAGCAGATGCAGCTACAAAATCAGATCATACTTTCAAGAGACAAGGTGAAGAAATTTTTAGACGCGATATGGGTGAACCAGAATTTTGGTTAGATAAATCAGATCGTTTTCCACGACCAATTCTTTCAGCAGATGAACAAGAATCTCTTACTAGACAAGCTGAGGTATATCAAGATCTTACTCCTGCTTATGTTCCTGAAAATGTTCTTAGTCCAGAATTTGCTGGTGTTTCAAATTATGAACGTGGTGTTGATTCATTTTTAGAAGAAATCAAACAAAAACTTGCACAATTAAAAAATAATCCTGATTCAACTGAAGAAGAAATTAGAGAAGCAGAGAGAGAAATCATTTACTTGGAATCTATACATGAAAATTTCTATATTGGAATGAATGTTTTTAGAACTGCTAAAGGTGGTCGGGACAAGATTAAAGCATAGGTGAATGGTATGGGTCAAGTAACTTTTGATGTTTTGAATGCACGTGTAACTTTTAAAAATATTCCATTACATACGTTATTCAAATTCACTTTCAAAGATGTCGCTGCAGCATGTGCAGAATTTAAAAAAATTCCTGGTGTGGAAGAATGTATTATTATTCAAACAGCAAGTCGTGTAGAAATATTTACAGTAAGCAATGTTGAAACTGAAGATTCCCCTGATGCAAGAAGAGCAGAAGGTAAAGCGCTTGTTTTAAACCAAATTAAAGATACTTGGGTATCTCTATCTTCTTTAGAACAAATTGATATTGATCACTTTGATCAAACATTAGAAGTTTACAAAGGAGATGATGTTTACTTGCGTCTATTACGATTAGCATCTGGGTTGGACTCGGTTGTAGTTGGAAAACAAGAAGTTTTTGATGAAATTGTTCAATCTTTAGCTAATGCAAAAAGTACTGGATCTTCTGGAAATATTCTAAATAAATTATTTGATAGTGTAATACGTCTAGCAATTAGAATGAGAGATACTACTGGAATAGCAAAGGATGTCATTTCATTGGGTGATATAGCTGTAAAACTAGTTGATGAAAAAGCAGGGCTTGATTCTAAGAAAAAAGTGTTGATAATTGGTACAGGTGAGCCTGCAGCAATGCTTGCAAAAACTTTGAAGAAAAAAGATGTTAATTTTGATGTATCTAGTAGAAGCATAGAGCGTGCAACTGGGTTTACAACTATTCTTGGCGGAACACCTGTTAATTTTGATGATGTTTTAGTAGGATTTGACAAATATGATATTGTTTTTGTTGCAACTACTTCTGATTATTTCTTAATCACTTTTGATAGAATTAGATTAGTTATGGAAGAAAAGAAAAAAGGTACTCTTATTCTAGATTTATCAGATCCTAGAACTGTTGATGAGGGAATTACAGGATTGCCTGGAATTAAATTATTGTTCAGGGATCAGATTGCAGAACTTTATGAAGAAAGTGTAAAAGCCAGAGTTGGAATTGTTCCTGCAGTAGAAAAAATCATTGAAAAAGAACTTCCAGTGTTATCTGCTAGAATGAAAAGATTAGATGCTTAAATTTACTATAATCCTTGTTTTCTTAAGAGAAATTGCATCACGGCTTCTTTTGAATAATCTATACCGTGTTCGTCATCTGTGTGAACTCTAAATTTATCAATAACATCTTCCATTTCCCCTTCAACTGTAAAATCACATTCAAACCCATAATCATTACACTTGAGTTTTGCCATACTTTGGTAGAAAAATAGTCAATATAAAAATCCACAGGTATATTCTACTAAATATAATTTAAATTCCAAAAATGAAAATTACTGTTTCTAAATTATTTATCCGTAAGATTCAAACTTGATTCCAAAACTTCCGTCTGGTTTTTTCTCATGTTCTGTAACAAAATCTTTTGAACCTAGATAGTCAATAACACCATCAATTGTTCCTTGATAGCCACAAATGTAGATGATGGTATTTTCTGGAGAAAGTTCTTCACCTACCATTTCTTCTACTGGTGATAGCCCTGATTTCTTATCTGGCTTGAAGAATGATTCAACTCTACCAACATGACCGTTCCAAGATCTGTTGAAAAATTCCTTTGGTCTACTAATTGCTGCTCTATATCTAAAATTCCATTTATCTCTACCTGTTTTCTCACTTTCTAATTCCAAGTCTGTCAATAGCCGCTTGTAGCTTAACTCATCGACATAACTTGCGCCATGAAGAACAATCACTTCTCGTTTATCATTTGTATCGTGAAAATGTTTTGCAAATGCAATGAATGGTGCTAAACCTGTACCTCCACCTACACAAATTATTCTTCTGTTATCTTTTTGTCCGTTAGGTAGATTGTCGCTAATTTGTAATGCAGCACCAGTTGGATCACCTAGTAAAACTTCATCACCAACACTCAGATAAAATAATTCAGTAGTTACACGACCTGGAAGTGGTTTTCTTACCCATCTAATTACAAATTCAAAATAATCTCTATTTTCTGCATGTGATGCTATAGAATATGCTCTTCTGACAACTTTTTTTTCTGAAGGAATTGGAAGACCTATTGTTAAAAATTGACCTGTTTTGTATTCTGGCACCCCTTTTTCTGGAACTAATCTGATGATTACAAGATCTTCTTTGAGTAACTCCCTATAGACAACCTTTGCTTTCATCTCAGTTACCATACAAGGAGTTTTTTCCTGACTTTGGTTAAATATATTTCTCTTAGTGGTTCTGCTAACTTATCGGGTGGTCAAACATGAAATGTGAAATTTTCTTAGAATGTGACTCAGGCTCAATAATACAATTAGCATTATCTTTTGATCAAAAATTTGGAGATTTTCTGTAATGACAGCTTTAGAAATTTTGACTAAAAAGCGATCAAAAAAATCCCTTGATCTTAAAGATCAAATTTCAAACGATGAAAAGTTGAATGAAAGAATCACTGAGGATATTGTGCGTGACATTCTAAAGGCAAATTAGAAAAAATATTCCAAAGTAATAATTGAGGAACAAAAATCAGAAAACAAGAGAATAGAAAAATTACTCAAACATGCTTCAAAATCAGGTCTAGGGGGGGCCATTGCAACAGACGGCAGACAGTTCTTTAGGACGTATGAC
>JARPSM010000118.1 GCA_029782475.1 Nitrososphaerota archaeon | reverse complement strand
CTGTTGATGAAAAATGGTTGTGAATTTGGCCAAATATGTATCAACTCTTTTGAGTTGTTGCCTACAGAAGCTTTGTACATGCAGAATTAGACGGATCTCATGCAATGACGTTATGAGAAGGTTGATTACGCATCAACTCTAATGTATATCAATATAATGAAAATTAAATTATTTGATCCTGTAATAAATGAGGAAGAAATTTCTGTTGTAAAAAACGTACTCAAGAGTCATTTTTGGGCATCAGGTTCTGGAATTGGTAAAGTAGATAAATTTGAAAAAAATTTTTTGCGTTTTGTAAATTCTAAAAGTTGTATTGCAGTAAACAGTGGTACTGCAGCGTTGGATCTAGCATTAAGATTATTTAATATAAAAAATAAATATGTTATTCTTCCTTCATTATCATTTGTGTCAACAGCTCATGCAGTTATTTATAATAATGCAAAACCAATCTTTGTTGATATTAATGAAGAAACATTATGTATAGATCCTGCAGAAGTAGAAGAAAAAATTACAGAAAAAACTGATCTTGTATTACCAGTACATTTTGGGGGTATGACTTGTGATTTAGATAAATTATCAAAACAAAGTAAAAAATTTAATTTTTCTATTATTGAAGATGCAGCCCATGCAGTAGGATCTTCGATTAAAGGTAAAATGATTGGAAGTCACGGAAATGCGGTTTGCTTTAGCTTTCATCCTGTAAAAAATCTTGCAATGCCTAGTGGTGGAGCAATATGTCTTAATGGACACAATTGGCAAAAAGAAACTCCAATTTTACAATCATTAAGATGGTGTGGGATATCTGACAGAAAAGACCATACATATGACGTTAAACGATTAGGATGGAATTATTATATGAATGAAATTTCTGCTGCTATCGGTTTGGTTCAATTAAAAAAATTAAAGAAATTAAATAAAATAAGACAAAAAATTGCTAAACGATATAATGACGAAATCAAAATTAGCTCAAAAATGCTTTTCAATAACGAATGTTCATATCATCTTTATTGGATACGAGTGAAAAATCGAAAACAATTCATTAAAGATATGAAGAAAAAAGGAATAGAAACAGGAATTCATTATAAACCAATTCATAAAATGACATTTTATAAAAATAAAATCAATCTCCCAATAACAGAAAAAATTGGAAATGAAATAGTAACTATTCCAATCCATCCAAATTTGAATGAGTCTGAAATAGATTTTATTATTAAATCAATTAATCAAATTACAACCAAATAAAAAATATCCTATAATTGAATAAAATCATCTATATTAGATTATAATTATACATCAAATAATTATTGATAAAATAATTTCAAACATAGTTAGTTATAAAATAATTTCATATAGTATTCTAAAATTGCTTTTGAAGTGGGAATTATTTTTTCATTATTGATAGAAATAAAATTTTCAATATCTTTAACATCAATTAATTTTGGATTGTAATATTCATTTGAAGATAAAACACAAGCCAACAAATCTTCAAAAGAAGACTCTACCTGAATTTTTGAGCAAACATCATAAACATGATTAATTTTGTCATAAACAACACACAATGGGGTTATATTTCTTAAAACATCAGAAGAAAGTCTAGTTTCCTCATAAAATTCATTAATTAGTGTATTCTGAAAATCAATTAAATTATTTTCATCATCTGTTATTTCTAAATTCCCTGACGGTACAAGTTCAAGATAATCAGGATATTCAGTTGTATTTGATGATCTGGTTGAAAATAATATTTTTTTAAATCCATTATTACTAATTTCAATTATTCCACTAACTCCTACTTGTTTTAAATCTAATCCGATTTGAGGTTCTAGTCTATCTGCAATTATAGCACTATAATCGACATAGAAAATTTTTAAAATCTTACTATTACTTTGGGATATGATTTTTCTTAAACATGGGACTTTTCCATTATGTAATGTATCATTTTTTTTTAATTCATTTTTCCAAACTTCAGAAATTAATTTTTGTTGAGATTCATTAATCGATAACGGATCATTTGATAGTGAAATAGAAAAATTTTCATTACAAACGATCTCAAATGCAGTCATATCTCTAGTATTTTTTTAAGTTCCATAGATGTCTTATTTTTCGTGTCAATACAATGTAATCCTGCATTTTTTGCACTTTCTATACCTTTTTGAGAGTCTTCAAAAACTAAAACTTGATGAGGATTTGTTTTTGCTTTTTCTAACCCAATTTTATAGATTTCAGGATCAGGTTTACTTTTTGAAATAAACTCAGAAGTAATAATGATATCAAAAAATTTGTTCCAATTATATTTTTTGAGAAATTTTCCAACAAGTTTTTCTTTTGCAGATGTTATAAGTGCAATAGAATATTCATTATTTTTAAGAAATTCAAGAAGATCAGTTCGTCCATCAATGGGTTTTATTAAATCAAAATTATCTAACATAATTTCTTCATATTTTGACAAAAGTATTTCAGGATCATGTTTCAATTCATATTTTTTTTTGAGAATATCAACTATTTCTGGAAGTGATGGCCCATTCAAGGTTTCAAATTCAGAGCTTGAACCTGATAATCCAAATGAATTTAAAAATTCATGATATGACTTTAACATAACACCTAAACTATTAACTAATGTTCCATCAAAATCAAAAAATACCCAATCAATTTTTTTCATTTTCGTTCAGCTTTACATCAAATTAAAAATCCGTCATAAAAATTCCATCTCCTATGGGAATTTGTCGCTTTGATGGTTTTCCAATGAGTTTAGATAAAAATTTTGGATGAATACCTCGCCTTTGTTTCCCTGGTCTTAAAATATCTATATTTCCCCCCTCTTCAAAAATTTCACCTTTTTTAATATTTTCTTTTGCTTGAAGTCTTCGTTGGGCATAAAAATACAATTCTTTTTCTATATCTTGAACATTTTTTTTACCAGTTCCTAAAGATTGTCTTGCTGCACGAATTGATTGTACCATAATTTTTAATTCATCTGGAAGTAATGCAAATGAGTGATCTGGTCCAGGAAGGCTGTTATCTAGTGTAAAATGTTTTTCAACTATAGATGCTCCTAAAGCCACAGCTACTGAAGGACCAATTATAGGATCACGACTATGATCTGATAAACCAATTTCTAATCTATATTTTTCTTTGAGAATAGGAATTACTGAAAGATTCAATGATGAAATAGGTGCAGGGTATTTTGCAGTGACTTGCATTAATGATAAATCCGTTCCACCATGTTTTTTAAAATATTCCACTGCCCAATCAATATCTTCATACGAAGATGCCCCAGTTGATAAAATCAATGGTTTTCCAGTTTTTGCAACAAATTCAATTAGTCTAGAATGTGAAATTTCATATGATGCAATTTTATGACGTTTAACAAATGGATCAATGGCCTTGGCATCATTAATAGAGAAAGGAGTTGACATAAATTCAATTCCTCGCAAGTTACAGTAGTCTGAGAGAATTGGAATCATTTCATAAGGCATTGACAGATCTTTAAAAATTTCATTGATTGATTCTTTGATACCTGCTTCTGAAAGGTAATCAGAATTACCCGCATTAGAAACATAGACTGTTTCAGGTCTGTATGTCTGAAATTTTACTGCATCAGCTTGTGCATCTACAGCAACATCGATCAAGACCTTTGCCATTTTGATATCACGCTCATAGGTGCCCATTCTCCAATTGGAGCCTGCTTCAGCAATTACAAAAGTGTCATATTGTGTCATGAATTCCTATTCTCCTGTAGCATTTTTAATGAATTTACTGTTATTTTAGGAAATATGGGTGTTATTTCATTTTTTAATCTAACAATGTTTGAATCTAATGATTTAGATTCATCATAGTTGACAGAATGAGAAATTTTCAATAAAATTTCACCATCATCAATTTTTTCATTAATTAGATGTGAACTGACAATGATTTCTTTTTCATGATTTTCTAATGCTTGTTTTATAGGTTCATTTCCAGCGTATTTTGGCAAATCACCTCGATGAATATTAATTGAATTAATTTTAGCTTTTGAAAACACCAATTTTGGAATAATATATCTCCAACTAATGGAAACCAAAAAATCAAAATCATTATTTATCGCAAAATTATCTAAGATAGATTTTTCTTCTTTTGAATCAATAGAGTAGAATAAAATATTATTATTTTGAGCAAATTTTTCTAATTTTGGAAAATCAATTCGAATCCCTTTATTTAGATCATAAATTTTAGGATTAAATTTATGGGTAAAAATTGCAATAATTTCATATGAATCTAGTTTTTGTAATTGTTGAATTGCTTCATAACCATGATTTCGTGCTACAAGAGCGATAATTTTGAATTTATTTGCCATATGTATGAATAAACTATGGATGAAATAAATTTTTTAGATTAACGATAACATGATAAACAACAAATAGAGTTAAACAGCATGAAATACTTGTTTTGTGCTCATAGAGATTGGGCAATAAGGTTACATGAAAAATTATCAAAAAAATATAAGAATCTTGAACTATTAACTGATCCTAGAAAACTCACATTAAAAAATTTAAAAAAAATGAATCCTAAAATGATTTTTTTCCCTGATTGGTCATGGATTATTCCTAAATCTATTGTAAAAAATTATCAATGTGTTTGTATTCACGAATCTGATTTACCTAAATTCAGAGGTGGAAGTCCTATTCAAAATCAAATCATTCGAGGAATTAAACAAACAAAGTCAACAGCATTTTTAATGGACACAGGAATAGATACAGGTGATATTTTATTAAAAAAATCATTGTCATTAGAAGGATCAATAAATGAGATTTTTCAACAAATGATTGATAATGATTTTGAGTTAATTGATAAAATCATCAAAGGAAAATACACTATTAAAAAACAGAAAGGACACACTACAATTTTTAAGAGAAGAAAACCAAAACAGAGTGAATTGAAAGATTTGGAAAATTCAAAATTATATTTATATAATTTTATTCGAATGTTGGGAGACCCATATCCAAATGCTTTCATTAAAATTGGAAAGAAAAAATTAATTTTTAAATCTGCAAAGTTTGATGGAAAAAATATTTCGTTTAATGGAGTAATAGAATGAAAATTTTAGTTTTAGCAGCACATCCCGATGATGAAGTATTGGGAGTAGGAGGAACGATTAAAAAATTCACAAAAAACAAAGATCATGTTAAAATTGTTATTTTTGCAACAGGAATATTAGCTAGACGTTCATCTTCATATAACAACAATACTAAGTATAAAATTGATGAAAAAACATCAACGTTAACAAAAAAACAAATTACGAAGTTACAAAAAAATGCAAAAGATGCAGCAAAAATATTGGGAGTATCTGACATAGAATTTTTAGATTTACCCGATAATGAAATGGATAAATTAACAAATTTAGAAATTGTAAAAGAAATTGAAAAAATTATTGAGATATTTAATCCATCAATAATTTTTACTCATTCAAATTCTGATATCAATATAGATCATAGAATTTTGTATAATGCTACAATTACTGCTACAAGACCTACACCAAACAATAAAGTTGCAAAAATTTATGCGTTTGAGACCCCTTCATCAACAGAATGGAATTTTCCAAATACTTTTTCACCAAATTATTTTGTAGATATTTCAAAAGAATTAGTTTCAAAAATAACTGCCATGGAAAAATATGTTGATGAAATTAGAGAATTTCCACACCCAAGATCATTTGAAACATTAGAGATAATTGCTAAAAGATGGGGAACTGTATGTGGATTTCATGCTGCTGAAGCATTTCAGTTAGTTAGAGAATTGAAAAAATAATCCAAATCTTATGTTTTAATAACGATGTGTTTTAGAAATTTTCATGTTTAAAGGGAAAAAAATATTGATTACAGGAGGTACTGGATCATTAGGACAGGCATTAACTAAGAGATTATTGACTGAAGATGTTGACACTATTCGAATTTTTAGTAGAAATGAAAATAAACAAGTAGTTATGGAATCCGAAATTCCTGATGAAAGATTAAGATTTCTAATTGGAGATATACGTGATTTTCCAAGATTTACAAAAGCTGTAGAAGGTATAGATATTGTATTTCATACTGCAGCTCTTAAACATGTACCAGTGGTAGAATACAATCCTTTTGAAGCAGTTAAAACAAATGTGGTTGGCTCACAAAATGTTATAGAAGCATGCATTAGAAATAATGTTGGAAAAGTAATTGCTGTGAGTACCGATAAAGCAGTATCTCCATTAAATTCATACGGTGCAACAAAATTGTTGATGGAAAAATTATTTGTAACCGCTGGAAATTATATTGGAAAAGAACACATTACAAAATTCACTGCAATGCGTTATGGAAATGTTTTAGGAAGTAGCGGTTCTGTTGTTCCAAAATTTATAAATCAAATTAAAGAAAAAAAAGAGATTACAGTAACAGATCCTGAAATGACTAGATTTAGTATTACAATGGACCACGCATTAGATTTTATTTTAGAATCAACTAAACTAGGAAAAGGGTCAGAAATTTTCGTACCTGTTTTACAAGCGTATAAGGTAGGAGATATCATAGAAGCATTAAAACAAACTTTGGGCGATTTTAAGATCAATATGATTCCAAAAAGATCTGGAGAAAAAATACATGAAACTTTAATCAACAAGGATGAAATGGAATATACATATAAAATTGGAGATAAATACGTGATAAAAAATCCACTAGATGGAAATAATGGAGATAGTGATCAAACTCTAGAAAAAATTAATGATGTTGAAGAATATTCATCCAATAAAGCTGATAAATTACCCACTTCATCATTAATTGAATATATCAAAAATTCATGCATTTGTGGTGTACACAAAGTAGTATACCCCCCATCATAATTATCTCTAACTGACACGATACTCCTCCTTTGATTCCTCATCTATGATCTTTTCGCCTACAGGTGGCATTTTTCGAATATATGCCTGGGCAGGTGTCTCATGGTTCTTCCAGTCTAGGGACATGTGTGTGCCCGTACATCATTGTACCATTCCACAAATCTGACTGATGCATCCTTTCTTGGTGTTGTGTTGAATGGATTACCAATGTGCGTGTTGCCTGCACTGTTCCGTATTGCCTTGTCAGTAGATGCTCCT
>JARPSM010000035.1 GCA_029782475.1 Nitrososphaerota archaeon | reverse complement strand
GCTTTGTCTTGTCAAGTCGCCATATCCCCATACCCGTATCCCGAGTTTTACCATGACGCCAATCGATAAGGGCTCCTTCCTTACGAAGTTTTCCAACCTCGTTTGCAATCGCTTTGTAAAGCTGATTCTTCCCCTTGTCATGCCTCTTTTTTAGATTCAAAGCGATTCCAAAACAAGCCCAAAATTACACCAATAGAAATCCAAAAAGAAGAAACACCAAGTACAGACATTAATCTGAATTCATTTACCAAATTCATTGGAGCAGTAATTTCATCCGGGTTTTCAGGCATTACAAAGAATGCCACACTAATGAACACACCATATCCAATTAACGAAATAAATTTTTTATTATTTTTAAATTTCTTGGACAACTTGTAAAACAATATGGCACCAATTCCAGATATTGCGATAAAAGAAAGATACAAAATTGCACGAAGAACAATAGTTTCACCATCACCAACTGTCGGAGGATTTGCAGGGTATTTCATAAAAGGTATCAAGTATAAAGTGAACCACATAACTCCTGCAAGGATAAGGGATTTCTTTACATCATGATTTCCAGGAAGTGAGTTTCTAGACAATGCAAACACTATTCCAAAGAGAGAACCCATCGAAACCCCTAAAATCACACCAGCAAGAATCTGTCCACTTTTTTGCCATGTTCTATACCCCTCATATTCTATCCAAAATTCAGGAGTATCTTCAGATTCACCTGATTCAAATAAATTGTGATTTTCAATTCCTATTGCTTGATCAAGATACGGTTCTACAATTGCAAAATTTACAGTACCATGAATTAATCCAGCTAAAGCACCAGAAAATAAAATAATCATAATGAAAAGAATGGTTTTCAAATTATTCCCTTAATGACAAGGAAAGCCGGCTGCATGACGCATATCATGTGCAAGTTCATGAATGACTAGTGGATCAATTCCACCTGTAGAGCCATCTTCAGCAAATACAAAATTTACAATGTGACCATTATCAAATCCAACAACAAACAATCCTGCTGCAAAGACTAGTGCTAATGCTAGAATTGCCAATTTTGAAACACCAGATTTTGAAACACTGATTTGTTGTGATTCAGACATGAAATCACCTTTCTCTGAATATATTTAAGCTCTTGGATGACTATGTTATTTATAAAGAAATCATATTATTTTAACGAAATCTGTTTGTATTAGATCTAACATACGGGTCTTTTTGATGTAAAAAATCCCAACAACATTAAGAAAATGAGCACACCAAATACAGAAAATACAGACAAAAAATATGAAAAACAATTCTCAGAGATCATTCAAGGAGTGTTAATTGATCTAACATGGAGGCAAAGGATACCACATCCATCATGCAAACTATGATGAAAATTAGCAGTAGAACATAAGAAGAAATTATTAAAAATTATGATTTGTTTGCAAAGTTGTCTGAAGGTGTTTTTGGTAGATTATCAGAATCAAAAATATTAGATCCAATTAAATTAAAAATACTAAAAATTGTGGAGAGGAGAACATACAACAACAAACATCATCATTAGAAAAAAAATCATCAAGATTATTGATTGCAGATGACGATCCAGACATCCTAACACTTTACAAGATATTTTTAGAATCAAAAGGCAAAAAAGTTACAACTACTACTATTACTACTATTACTACTATTAACGTACAAAAATATGTAAATATTTACAGAAAATTAGAAGGTCAGTCAATGAACTATTTCGATGTGGTATAGCAAAGAGACAAAGCTCAGTAGATGGAAAAGTAACTCATCTTTTGCATTCCAAATGATATTTTCCTCAGTCTCTAAACCAATCCACGACAACCATCTTCATAATACATTTCAGCATTGGGATGTTCAAAATCGGCTTGCCGTTGTTGTAAGAATTACCCTTTGCAAACATACAGTTTGCAATTATCCAGGTATTAAACATAATTAATGAATAGAGAAAATAGAAAAATCTTACAGAATGATTCCTACTTGTCGTTCTAGGTCTAAACTTTTCCACACATGCATAGCCTGTCTCAATTCTCCATCTTGCACGATATTCTTCTGGCAGAGGGCATTACCTAAAATAAAAATTTTATTAACTTGCACTAATTATAATTGTAATGAAAAAAATGCTGATGTTGATATTGGCCATTATAGCAGTGGCAATACCTACTACAA
This sequence comes from Nitrososphaerota archaeon, assembly GCA_029782475.1. Classification (GTDB taxonomy): domain Archaea; phylum Thermoproteota; class Nitrososphaeria; order Nitrososphaerales; family Nitrosopumilaceae; genus Nitrosopumilus. The sequence continues at coordinate 11,177 of JARPSM010000035.1, read as the reverse complement.
CTATCTTTGCAGTAGACCAAATAGACAGAGAAATACAAATCAAACTAGATTTGGAACAACGAGAACTAAACATCAAAGAACAAATCAAAAGCGAAGATGATTCAAAGGAAATAAAAGAATTGGAACGCAAAGCTGAAAGTCTTGATATTTTCCAACAAATGATTGACTTGAAACATGAATCTGATATTGCATACAAAAATAATGACAGTGATAAAATACAAGAAATTATCACAAAGTCTAACGAACTACAATCTAGATTTACAGAACTTGCAGGTGATAGAGTTGTTAATGCAACCCTTTATCCTGAGGATGTTGAATCAAATCTAGATGTGCAATCAGTTTGGCGACCAGTACTTTTACCACTTGTTGCCGGCTAGTCGATAAATATTGCATCATCAAAGACGACAGTTGCAAACCCTCAGATTCCAGGGGTAAAATATGCCTTTTTGTGTTGGGCTGCATCTTCTGATTTCCTCCATCTTTACCCTGTTGATGTGAATGCGCTGAACTGTTTTGGTAGACATGTCAAGCTTGTGCAGTATTTTTCAGATATCGGGGATGTTGTATTTTACGCCATATTTTTTTTGTAAATGTCCATCTCTTGAGTTGTATTGGTATCGTGATGTTGTCGGTCTTTGATGATCCTTGCAATCTTTACCTTCGACAGTCTACCAAAGCGAGGCTTGGTCTTCCTCCAAGCCTGCAAGACCATCCCTCCTAATCATGGCGAGAAATCCAATTTACAATCGTATGCAAGTCACAGAAGCACAGTGATGCCGCTTCAGTGACACTCAATTCTTTAATCTTGATCATGCAGATTGCATGGATTCTGTCCTTTAGGATTGGATTTTTCTCTTTCTTGAAGGCCTGGATTAACAGCTTTTTGTTCTTTTCATCCATACATGTGACAATATTTTATGATCAAAAAATGTTTCGCTCAAAAATTAATGTAGAAGATTTTTGATTCACACCATATACCAACACTTGAAAAATCTTGAAAAATCTTTAAAAAATCATATGGCTGGATTTAGAATGTAAATTGCTGATCTACAGATAAATAGATGATAAATTTTTCTAATTCCAATATGCTAAAGATAGAAGAAATTAAAATTAATGGATTTAAGAGTCTAATGGAGACAGATGTATCATTAAACAAATTAAATGTATTAATTGGTCCCAGCGGTTCAGGCAAAACAAATTTTCTTGAATTTTTCACATTATTACAAAAAATTATCAGACCAAACATGTCACCATCATATCCATTTAGCAGATGGGGGGGATATCAAAATGTTTGTCATAGACTTGACACAGATCAAGTCATAGCGTTTGAAATTAGAGGTAAAATAAATGAACATGCATTTGATTATCATGCAGGAATAAGTGGCATAAATGAATCAGTAAACTTTCTTTATGAGGATTTGAATGTAACAGATGTATGTATTATTAATAGGAAACATCAAACATTCCGTATAAAATACCCTCAAAAGTTAATTGATAAATTAAAACAACACAAGATGAAATCAATCGATAAATATGAAAATAAACTATTTAATTCCTTGTTAAATAATGGCTACCAAGAATCTATGATTGAAAATTCAACATCAATTCTAAATTTCATACATAATTCTCGATATACTCACATGGAGGATTTTGTATTTGGTTCATTAAATGATAATATGGCATTAGTATCAGAGATTATTCAGATTAACAATAGATCAGAGGCGTTGTTAATGTACATTCTTGATTCTTTGAAATTTTTCAACGTAATTTCTGTAAAATCAATTTGTGATATTCGTACTTCGGCGCATTATGGTAATCAGCCATTAGAAGAAGATGGCAATGGTTTGATTAATTTGCTATATACTTGGTTTAAGAGAAACAATAATCGACTTCCAAGTATCATAGAGGATGCAATGAAAACCCTTTTTCCCGGATGGGAATTAGGCTTTGAACTCAATCAGGAAGGCATGATCACACTAATTGTAACACATGATGAAAGAACATATGTACCAAAAAATCTTCCAGATGGTCTACTAAAACTGATATTTATTTTATCAGCATTGCATTTAAAACCTCAAATATTATTGATTGATGAAATTGAAAACTCGTTGCATTATAACATAATTCGATATGTCATAGATGAGTGTAATAATTGTGAGAATACAATTGTTTTTGCAACTACACATTCACCGCAAGTAATGAATGCATGCAGTCTTGAAAATATTGTACTTGCAGAGCGTGTTGGTTTATCTAGTAGTTTTAGGCATGTTGAGAATACAAAAGAATTAACAAAACAATTAGTAGATACAGATATGACTTTTAGTGATACTTATTTTGATGGGAATTTATGACTTTTTCTTGCCTTGTTGAAGATACGTATGGCGAAAGTTTTTGGCCCATATTTTTTAATAAAAAGAAAAAGGAGAATATACTACACAACATTCCAAACTTACGTAAAATTATATCGTGTAACAGAAACATACCCAAATTAAATAGTTTAATTAGAAATTTCATAAAAAGTAATGATGATTTTGTGTTGTTGTTATTGGATGCAGATGGAAAAAATATTGATAAAGAAATTTATGAATTAAAAGAAAAAATTAAACGAGAATATCATGATAAATTAAAAATTTATTTCTTTGATTATGAAATAGAGGAATGGATTTGTCATGTGATGGAATTGAGATACGATAACAAACCATCCAAAGTATTAAAGCATCATGAAAAATATGAAAAAAGAAAATTACCCAGATATGCAGAAAAAATTGATTGTGAAAAATTAAAAAATTGTGAAAGCTACATTAGATTTTTGAATGTGTTAAAGACTTTATCATAATTATCATTTTGAAATTAAAGATAAATGAAATGATTTTAAATCAAACAAAAATTATGAAACAAGAATCAATTAAAGGATATAGTGACAATCAAAAGTTAGCGAGATATTTTCAAGATATTTTAATTCGGTTATTTCTATTTGCCCGGGTACCATCATCTAATCTTTTGTTTTTGAATAATTATCTAGTTCACAAACTTTATCTTTTCGCCATAGTTATTGGTCTGGACCCCTCTAGAATAGGACCGGTAGTATATACTGTCGAGAAAAAGTTCATGAGATCAAATTAATCAATATCTATTACTAATTGATTAGATCAATTGCGTAATTGAAATAGTTTTTGACAGCATTTTGAATTTTAGTCAAATTTGTGCCTACAAATTCAATATAAGTGAATTTTTGGAAATTCACCTGCTCAAAACCCATGCCTAAAAATAATTACACAACTCATCTATTAATTTGATCTCTCATGAACTTTTTCTCGACAGTATAGATACATGACCGTATTCTAAACCGTGTGTATTTGATGCCTGTGTCTCAAAGAATGCTCTAAACGAATGTAGTGTTATTTTGTGATGCCTTGAATCATCATACTTGCTAACAAGTTCTGTTTTTTTTCTTAGATTCCAAAAATTCAAAATTTCATTGTCAACTGATTTTCTAATGTCTTTATTTGAACTAAAAACAAGTTCGTCTTGATTCATTTTTTTAATAATTGGTGTCAGATAGTGTTCTGCTTCTTTTGAAATGTATGTTTGTCGTTCCATGTTTCTTTTTGTCAGTTTTGCAGGGATGGTAATGCATATTCTCTCTTGAGAAAAATCAAAGTCCCTTTTTCGCAAACCCATGGTTTCCCCAATACGCATACCTGAACTCAATAGTACTGTATAGAGACATTTCCGCTTTGGTTTGGCATAATCAATTAGCTTTCGAATTTCTGATAATGTTACTGCATATCTCATGTTTTTAGGATCTTGCGGTAGAGTAATTCCACGTCGTAAATTGTAATGATTAATTTTTAATTGATTATATGCAAAATATTCTACTACTGTCTGATAATATGCTACTGAAGTACTGGCTTTGGAATCCTCATGTTTCCAGTGAAGATATTTTTGAAACAATTCTATGATTACTTGTTCATGCCTTGTTTCTGATAATTTCTTAATGTCTTCAATTACATCTTTTGTTGAATCTTTGCCAAACTTTGTAAATACAAATTTATCAAAACTAAACAATGCTCCTTTGCAAAAGTCTACTGTACTAGTTGATTTTGATTTGTTAAACTTGTTTGTTGGAAATATGTCTCGGGATCTTTCCACATTTAGATATTTTAATTCATCAATTGACTCTCGTTCAATCATTTATGATATAGGCGTGACACAGGTATAGAAGAAAAACTAACCCTTTCAAAAACTACTTGATTATCTTTCTAACTCTTTGATTTTCTGTGCTGTGATTTCTGCTGCTCTCTTTCCAGAGTATAACATAGAGCCAAATGTTGGACCCATTCTTGCTAATCCGTGAGTTTCAGTTACTGACATTCCTGCTGCAATCAATCCTGGATATACTTCCCCTGTCTTGTGAACTACGTGTTCTTCACCGTCATTGACGTGCATTGGCTCCATTCCTTTCCATTTTGTCAAACCTCTGTCTACTAGTCTTTTTACTGCAACTGAATCATGACCTGATGCATCAATGATTACCTTTGCTTCAAGTGCAATTGGATCAACACAAGTAATGTTACGTGGTAATGCTGAAACTGGCATCCAGTTGACAACAATTCCTGCAACTCTTCCGTTTTTCAAAACCAAGTCATCAAATTTAGTTAGTTGTAAGAATTTTACACCTGCATCACATGCTGCTGCAATTAATTTTGATACTGCATGTGGTCCTGGTGTTATGTATAGCCCCTCTGCAACTTTTTTGTATGGTACTCCAAGTTCGTCCCAGATTTTCTGTGCTGGTTCTCTAACTGTAACTGGATTCATCATATATCCTCCTAGCCAATAACCGCCACCTAGGTAGTTGTTTTGTTCAATGACTAAAACTTTGTAACCCATGTTGGATAGTTCTCTACTAGCTGTTAATCCTGCAGGACCTGCACCAATAATGATGACATCTGATTCTGCTCTGTCAATTAATACGTCATGAAATTCATTTGCAATTGCACGTGTAATTTCAACTTCACGTACGTCGGTAAAAATTTTATCTGATTGTTCTGCGACTGTTGCTTCTTGCATGATGACAACCGTCTCCTAAACAATTAATACTTTCCCACATCTAATTTCTAAAAAATTAGGCGGTACTAATTATTTCCAATCTTTTCTTCTTCATAGATGTAGGAAAATTTTGTACTTTGAGGAAAATATCCCTACTAAAACCTCCAAATTTAAAAAATTTATATTCAAACTAAAAGAAATTTCTTTGTATTGACTATATCTGATCTTAAACAATCTCCACCTGATTCTGTAAAATCCAAAATAAATTGGTCTAGAATTGAGGAGGCAGATGATTTTGCAAATACTGTAAAATTATTCCGTCAAGGAAAATACGACCAAGCTAGTTTTAGAAGATACAGACTCCAGCATGGGGCATATGGAACTAGGATGACTGGCGACTATGCCATGGTTAGAATCAAACTTCCAGCTGGCGAAATTTATCCTGATCAAATTGAAAAGATATCTCAACTAAGTGAACAATACTCTATAGCAAGTGCACACTTTTCCACTAGAGAAAACATTCAACTCCACTGGGTAATTCTTGAAGATGTTTCTGAAATATTCCGAGGTTTGGCACAAGTTGGATTGACCTCTAGAGAAGCATGTGGAAATTCTGTTAGAAATGTAATGTGTAGTCCTTTGTCTGGGGTTTGTCCTGATGAAGAATTTGATGCAACTCCGTATGCACTTGCAACTGCAAGATTCTTTTTGAGAAATCCTATGGCTCAAAACCTTCCTCGTAAATTCAAATTCAATTTTACATGTTGTGAGAAACATGGAATGGTAAGAATGGTTGATGTGGGATTGATTCCACAAATTAGAGAAATAGACGGAACTGCTCAAAAAGGATTTAAAATTTTCCTCGGCGGTGGTTTGGGAAATAGATCTTTTGTTGGACATCAGTTAGAAGAATTTACTCCTGAAGATGATTTACTTTACACATCCATTGCTGTTATGCGAATATTTGATAGAATGGGTGATAGAAAAAATCTTGCTCGAAACAGAATGAGATATTTGGTAAATGATATGGGTTGGGATAAATTTCAAAATCTTGTATTCAAAGAAAGAGCTGTAGTTCGAGTAACACAATCAGTTATCACTCAACTAAAAGTTGATCATACACCTGATGTTATCAAAAGACCAATTCAAATTTCTGATGAGAATGGTGGTGAAACAATTCCTGATGGCTATGCTAGATGGCTCAAAACTAATACTGTAAAGCAAACTCAAGAAGGCTATCGTTCAGTATTTCTTACACTTGAAGCAGGTGACATTACTGCTAGCCAACTACGCGGACTGGCTGATGTCATTCGTAACTTTTCATCTGAAGGTAAGGGAAGATCTGGATTTTCACAAAATATTGCCCTACGATATGTACATGAGGATGATTTGACACGTCTGTATTCTAAACTACTTGAGAATGGATTGGCAAAATCAGGTGCTTTGACCATGACTGCCCCTATTGGATGCTCTGGAACCACCTCCTGTAATCTTGCTTTAACTAACTCGCATAGATTGGCAAAAGAAATCCAAAGAAAATTCCTAGAACTAAAACTAGATGAAGATGACGACCTTGGTGATTCTTCAATTAAGATTAGTGGTTGTCCTAATTCTTGTGGACAACATGGTATTGCAACTTTGGGATTCTTTGGTGGTGGCGGACGTGTTGGAAAAGACATGTATGCAAATTACCAAATGTCAATTGGTGGTCGTTCTGATGGGGATACGATGTTGGGACAAACATTAATTCGAGTTCCTGCAAAACGAGTAATTCCAGTAATTCTAAAAATAATTGAGATTTTTAAAGCAAATAAAAAATCTGATGATACTTTAAAGTCTTGGATTAATAGGGTTGTAAATGGAAATGAAGATTCAGAAATCAAATCAATTGCTGATATTAAAAAAACTCTGGAACCTTTGATTATTCCGCCAACAATGGATGAAGATCCAGACTTTTACTTGGACTATGGAAGTGACTCTAGTTATCACACAAAGACTGGAAAGGGTGAATGTGCTGCTTGACAGACACTGTTAAAATTACAACTGATGTAGACTCTTTACGTTCTGAAATTCGTGACAAAAGTGTTAGAGTAATTGATGTTAGACGAGAAGCTGATTACAAACAAGACCATATTCCAACTGCTGTGAATTTGCCACTTGCAAATCTTTTGTCTGATGATAGCCCTGAACGTGTTTTAAAATTAGTAAATTCTATGGGGATTGACGATGAAACCCCTGTTGTAGTTTATGATGATACGTTTGGTGCTTTGGCATCTAGAGTTGCATGGACTTTGGAATACTTGGGACATTCGGATGTAACTTTGTTGGACTCTACATACAGTCATTGGAAATCCCTTGGATTGGAAAATGATTCTACTGTTCCTGAAATTCAAAGTAAGGAACACTCTATGAAATTAAAACCTGATATTTTGGCAACTTCTGATTATTTGGAAACTGCCAAAACCCGAGACGATGTGATCTTAATTGATAATAGGGAGAGGTTGAATTTCCTTGAACAACATATTCCGGGGGCCATCAGTCTACCTTATCGCACTTTGGCCTCAAATGACAAGATTTTACGCTCAAAGGAGGACATGAAACGGTTATTGGATAACCGAGGAGTTACTGGAGATTCTGAAATTATCACTTATTGTGGCAGTGTGGGTACACTTTCAGGTTTGGCATACTATGCACTAAAATCTGCTGGATTGCCAAATGCAAAACTATATGTTCGTTCTTTTAAAGAATGGAAAAATCTTCAAAAGCCAACTGAAAAACAAGAAGATGCTAATTACTGGGATTTATCTGCAGAATAATTAAGAAATCTGTTCTCTGAGTTTTTTCGTTACAGTTCCTTCAATGTTGTCAAAGAGAACCATCATTTTCTCTTTATTGTCAATTAGATAATCTACTCCTCTATCTTTTAGTCTAATCTTCCATAATCTTATCTCTCTGTGTTCATTAAAGAAAGTCTCAATCATTTGTTCACCTGATTTTGTTGGGTCGATGAACTCCTCAAACAATTCCATTGTTTTATCTACGTCTTCATTTTCTATTGCTTCTTTAACTGATTGAATAGCTTGACTAAGTTCTTTCAAATTTTTAACTGGTCGTGGCAATGTCTTCTTTGTAATTCCAAAGAGTCCTTTCTTTTCTTTACCTATTTTTTCTGCAATGTTATCTGCAAGATCATATATTGGGATTTTACTTAGGCCGTCACGTTTCTCATTTTGAACAATCAATCCTTTTTCTAATAGTTTTCTCAAAGCTGTTTCTGCATCTACTTTGTCTAGGAATGTTGTCCATACAATTGCACCTATGGTGTGATACCCTTGTCTAATTGATTCTAAAACTACGACCTCTTCAATTCTTTTGAACCCTTCTTCAATCCTTACATTCATGAAATCTTTATCTCTGATTGATCTTCTTGCATTTTTAACATCAATCTCTATAGAGTACTTCAAAGCTTCTAGTGATTCTGGAACTTGATTTAGTAGTGACAAGAAACATGCTTTGTTGTACCATGCCATTCCATATGTTGCATCTGACTCTATTGCTTTCTGTGCTGCATCCAGAGCTTGAGCATATTTTTTTTGCTCATAATGCACTAGTCCTTTGAGATTCCAAGCTTCTGGATTTGTGAGATCGAGTTCTAAGATTTTATCATAAACTTGCAAGGCTTCTGGATATTCTTCTAGATGGAATCTGGCATATCCTAATTTCATCAATACCTCGACACTTTTTGGTTCTATTCGTAATGCTTGCTCAAACATCTCAATAGCGTCTTCTAGCTTTTCATCTGCCATCAAATTGATGCCTTTTTTGTATAATTTTTTTAAATTGTAATCAACATCTACTAAACTTCTTTCTTGTGGGATTGTACTCTCAATCTTTGTTTCTTCTTTAGCCTTTGATTTTTTTCCAAAGAGTTTCTTCACAGCTCAAATAGGCATTTTATCTAGATAAATACCAATCTTAATTGAGCCTAATGTTGACTATACTCAATTTCAAATAGAACTTTGCGATCTAAATACAGAAATACTTGAAATATCCACAAAAGTTTGTGTCATCTCAGCCACGTTTAGAGATTCAAGGACAGGCGCCATTCAAACAATCTGGTGTCTATGAAGCCCAAATTGCAATTACTGATAGTAAACCATCAGATGATGATATCCGTTCCAAACAATTTTCAACTTTATGGCGGGGTAATTTTCATCTTAGAGTAAAAGATGGGTTATTTTCTGAGACCTTGGGTTCTCCTGCAAATCCCCTCCCATCATCCATTGCCAATCTTGATAGGATTTGGATTGTTGTTACTGATTTATTTTCTTCATTACATACTGTGTTTGATGTTCCTTTAGCTAGGTCATCATCGCAGATAAAAACTGAAACAAAACCTCAAATCAAAACTGAAACAAAACCTCAAATCAAAACAAATGCTGATAATCAAAAACCTACACGCTCTTCAAAAACAAATGTTGTTGGAGCAGCCGGTCCATCTGGTGAGAAAGGTCCATCTGGAGCAGCCGGTCCATCTGGTGACAAAGGTCCGCTAGGACCACCTGGACAACAAGGACCAATGGGAGTTGTAGGTCCTGTAGGTTCTAAAGGTCAGTCTGGTGACAAAGGAGCAACTGGTGACAAAGGTCCTCAAGGTGACAAAGGAATTTCTGGCGATAAAGGAATTACTGGAGATAAAGGAATTACTGGAGACAAAGGAGATAAAGGAGATAAAGGAATTACTGGCCCTCCCGGTGACAAAGGAGAAAAAGGCCCAACTGGACCTCTTGGAGAAAAAGGCCCAACTGGATTAAAAGGACCCCTTGGTGACAAAGGAGAAAAAGGTCCTACTGGATTAATTGGTGACAAAGGTGCATCCGGGTTGCGTGGTGTTCCCGGTGACAAAGGAGATGATGGTCCACAGGGTGTATCTGGCGATAAAGGATTAACTGGTCCAACTGGAGTACCTGGAGAAAAAGGTCCTACTGGATTATCTGGTGTACAAGGTGAAAAAGGAATTCTAGGTGGCCCTGGCCCTATTGGTGACAAAGGTCCATTGGGTCCTGGCGGTGACAAAGGTCCACTAGGCCCTCCTGGTCCACATGGCGATAAAGGATTAACTGGTCCGACTGGTCCTGTAGGTGACAAAGGTCCAATCGGTCCACCTGGACCACTCGGAGAAAAAGGAAACAAAGGTGTCGAAGGCCCTATTGGAGAAAAAGGTCCGCAAGGTCCACAAGGTCCTGCCGGTTCTAAAGGATTAACCGGGGTTCCTGGTCCACAAGGTGAAAAAGGAAACAAAGGTTCTATCGGTCCTATTGGAGAAAAAGGCCAGACAGGTCCACTGGGTGGACCTGGAGAAAAAGGTCCGCAAGGTCCGCAAGGGTCTCAAGGTGAACGTGGAACAACTGGACCATCAGGAGAAAAAGGTCCGCAAGGTCCACAAGGAATTCAAGGTCCACAAGGTGAACGTGGTCCAACTGGACCAATCGGTTCAAATGGTGAACAAGGTCCTGTAGGGGGACAAGGTCCTGTGGGTCCAGCCGGTCCAAGAGGTCCGCCAGGCCCGCCAGGAGAAAAAGGTCCATCAGGTGGAATGTCTACAGAACAGAAAGCTCTATTCAAAGATTTACTGGAGATGTTGACAAACAAAAATGTCATCTCTACTGAAGAACAAATTAAATTGATGAGTTATCTTTATTAGAAAATTTAATTATTTAATAATTCATTTTTGGAATCTGGATTTTCTAATGCGTTTCTTTTCTTTATTTTATCACTAATTTCGGTAAGCAGTTTTTCTTTTTCTTCTTTTAGAATATTTGTCATTTTTTCTACATCGCTTGTTGATGTATTATGTGATGTTGTCAAAAAACTCGTCATATTAATTAATTAATCATTTCCAACGATCGTGAGTTTATAGTTAACACTGTTTTAAAATTAGAAAAATGAAAACAATTCGTCGTCTTTCTGACGATTGTTAATGTGCAGACGAGATTATCGTCTTTTTGCTGCTTTTCTCTTTGGAGCTGCTTTTCTCTTTGGAGCTGCTTTTCTCTTTGGAGCTGCTTTTCTCTTTGGAGCTGCTTTTCTCTTTGGAGCTGCTTTTCTCTTTGGAGCTGCTTTTC
>JARPSM010000034.1 GCA_029782475.1 Nitrososphaerota archaeon | reverse complement strand
GCTTTGTCTTGTCAAGTCGCCATATCCCCATACCCGTATCCCGAGTTTTACCATGACGCCAATCGATAAGGGCTCCTTCCTTACGAAGTTTTCCAACCTCGTTTGCAATCGCTTTGTAAAGCTGATTCTTCCCCTTGTCATTACCATAATCCTCTAGCCTCAGATTCAATTCCCTTGCCACAAATTTATCCAATTCTGCCTTACTGTGCCAAATAGGTTTGTCTTTAGATTTTATGTGTGTAGGACTATCTAAAATGTGTCTTTCTTCTTCATTTCCTATTGTGGTAATCGGCCTTCCAATACGGTTCAATCCCTCCCAGACAAATTTTTCTAGGCCGTTAAACTCGGGATTTTTTGTATATTGATGGGGTTTTGGCATCAAGCATGATTCTGCTATTGAATGGTTATTAGTTTATGGGAAAATTGAATCCGGGTGTAATGTGTGAGAATTAGGTTCATCTATCATTGGTGTCCTCCTCCATCCATTTGGGGTTTGGTTTTTTTGATTGTATCTGTGTGGCCTTTTTGTTGTGAAATGCCTCCAACGGTTTTTCAAACCTGTCAATGTCAAGGAACCAGTGCAGTCTTTGCTCGTTATATTATTCGATAAATTCGTCAAGCCTCTCAAAGATGGGTAGTTCTTCATCGGATGTTCTAAAGAATCGCTCCAGCTTGCTGTTTGTCTGCGGATGGTACTGCCTGGAATTTATCAGTGCAATGTCCCGTTCCAACAGTTCTTCCTCAAATAGTGTGGGTTGCCAACTTTTTGTTGGCGTGCTGCGTCGGACTACCGTGAACTGGGCTTCCATTATCGGAGAGTATCTGGGCCGGCGTGCCAAAGTTTCGTACTGCCTTGCGCAGCACCAGGACAGTGTTAGGAGATGTGGCATTGCTAAATAATCCGTATCCAGTAATGCATCTTGATGAATCATCAAGATACGTGACTAGCTAGTCCTCTAAAGCGTGGATCCTTCATTGTGTGCCAGTCCACATGCCACATTACATTGGAGTACTTGCGCTCAAATCAGACCCATTTGCGCTTGCGTGACTTTGCCTTGCTGGGAACAACCAGATTGTTATCAATCATGATATTGTATACTTGGGAGTAGCTAGCTTGTAACGAAACTTTTTCTTAGCTCCCTTGCCGTACTCAGGACTCCTAGTGGATATTTGTGATGTTGGGTCAGGACTGCCTCTTTTTGTTCCGGGGACGGAGTTGTTCTCTTGCGCCCTGGCTTGCAGGGAATGTGTGGCGTTCCTGTTTTTTGAAATTCTGCGTACAATTGCTGGATGCGTCTGGGAGTCACAGAAAGTTCAGAGGCAATGCGTATGATTTTCCTGCCTGCTACGCACTGCCTCATAGCATATTCTATTTGCCGTTGTGTTAGTCTTTTTACCATTGGTATTCTTGATCGGTATAGCCTCAAATATTCTCCTGGAGATCTCTTGAAATTAGTGCAAACTAATTTTCGTATAATAGATAGGAAGCCGGCACTGCAGAACTCTTTTATTAAATCATATCACTTGAAAAGCAAATTGTATTTCGAATCAATTGAGACTCTGAAATTTTCAGGACCACATACTGATATGAATATGATTGAGGAGATTTTAGAGAACAGAGAAGAATCATGGATTGACCTGGCAGAGATTGCAACAAACCAAGAATATTGGGAGGATAGCAACGAATACTCTATATGGGCTCCAATATGTGCAATTCACCTACTGGTAATAATCGGAGACTACAAGTGTCATCTTGCAATAAACTCTGCCCTTTTAGAGCACGCAGATGATCCGTCTGATTGGATAATTGAAGAGATGCCACATATTGTATCATACATGAATAAAAGTGGAATTCACATGATGACTCTGATGCTGCAAGACTCTACAGTAGACCAATATGTCAGAAGTGGAATGGCACGCGCACTTGTAATGATTGCAGCGCAAGATGAGAAATCAAAAGAAGAAATAATCCAAAATATAATAGATATTGCACAAAAAGAATCTGACATTGATTTGAGAACAATGATTGTATATGCTCTGCTTGATCTTAGAGATCCCAGTCTTTACAACTATCTAAAGAATTCCTTGGAGACAGGATTTGTCACTGATGAATTTTTTGACATCTCTTGGCTTGATGCAATGTATTCAAATTCAGAACACGGCAAACAGGATCTAAAACCAAGGGATCCGTTGGATATTTTTTCTGATTCTCCTGAAAATTTTTACCGCAAGACAAACAACCATCCAACCATTGCCCAAGACATATAGGCAGAAATGAAAAGTGATCATGCGGCTCTGGCAAAAAGTACAAAAAATGCTGCATGAAAATTCTTTGATGGCATAATGGTAATTCTTTGCATGTGCGGATGCGCAGATAGGTACCACAGCACTGGCATTCCAAACAAATGTACCAAATGCGATAAATGCCAGTATTTCAGGCCAATACACAGAGCACATACGGCAATACAAAAAAATCAATACCTACAAAATTTGATGGAATATGCAATGTATGCGGCAAGCCAATTACACCAAAAAAAGACAAGAGAATCCGAATAAACAGTGTCTGGATTCATGATTCCTGCAAGACACGAGAATATTAATTTCATGCATTTTGATATAATTCCAATACAATGATTCATCTGACACTTCCTGACAAATGCAATTCCTGCAGTGTTCATCGGAGCAATTTTCTTGTATTTGGAATAGCCTTTAGAGCAAGGCTGCAGATACCAGTCTCCAACCCTGAAAAAACAACCTCCTGAAAAAATTGTGATTATTGCAAAAACAATTCTCTATTATAGTACTGGAATAATTTTATCTGGAATAATTTCATCTGAAACAACATTCTGGATTGGACCACTGCAAAGAGAGGCAAAACCTCTGGCAAGAAGATCAAATGATAAACAGTCCTTGATTCCTTGTAAGAAATTATCAAAAATACTGTGGCGTGCAAGAAAGTGGAGGAGTCTTGAGCATAACCCGACACAGCAGAAAAGATACAAAAATAATTTGCTAAAACAGACAGACTGCATAATACGGCAGTACATGGAAGGAGACAAAGAGATGTTCAGTTTGGAAAAAAGCTCGAAAATGCAAAAGATAGCATGTTTACGTATGTGTTGTATGCTGGTGATCCCTCAACTAACAACGATGCTGAGAATTCAGTTAGAAAGGGCATCATGCATAGAAATGTTCGCGGACAGATGAAAAGCGAAAAGGGAATGAGGAGGCTGTCTGTTTTTCTAACATGTTTTGAGACCTGGAGAATAAGGGGACTAGATCCGTTCACTGAGTTGGCAAAATACATCTAAAGTGCTTGATTCATACTCGATTTGTTTGAGGAGATTTTTCTTTTCGGTCTTGAGACTCTTGTTTTCTTTCTTGAGATGATTAATTTCTGCTTCATGTTCAGGACATTTATTTGTAAATTGCATGCACACTGCCAAATTGACTCAATATATGATTTTGAACTATATGATCTAAAAAATTCGGTTAAAAATACTAGATTAAATCATAAGTTTTTACTTCAAAAAGATAGAGTGTTACCAAATCGTTTGTTTTGATTTGTGTTTTGGTGTACCAGTTGACAGTTTACTACAACTGTGTAATTGGTGCAGAGAATCCGAGGATTATAAAGAGAATGCATTGTTGTTAGGGAATGGTTTCAGAATTATTTTTCTAAATCATTATGCCCAAGTCTCAAGTAACTGAAAAAGGTAAACCTGGTTTAATAAGATAAAATTAGAGTTTGTTTATTTTTATGAAATAGTATTTTTGTATTCATCTGCAATTACCTACTGTTTCCTAGCTCATCAATGGTAGATACAGTACATGAAAAATCATAGCAATCTGGATCACGTATAAACTCATATGGCATGTTTGGTATGTCCAATATTGAAACAATATAACATGGCCCTTCAAATTTTGTGCAATACTCACCACTATTTAGATTACCTGGATAATTATAATCTCGATCATGTAACATGCAGAAAAACTTCTTTGCTTCTTCTGTAGTGTATGGGCATTCATCTAAAACAATAGTAGTAGCAGGTGCAGTTGACTCACCAACATATGTATTAACAAAAAGAGGAATTTCAAATATTCCCAATGCCAGTGTGATAGTTCTAGTGTGTAGTAAAGGATGATGAAGACACATATCCACCAAGTTATAACCTATCTGACAACCACGTTCATTTGCAAGCCAACCATCGCGGTAATAACCAGAGTCATTAACTGTGATATGAGGATATAATAAAATGATTAGAGGTATTATTAACAATAACAAGTATAGTTTTTGCACAATTTTCCATCTCTATTTTACATATAATATTTGTCCATAATTTAGGTATAAAATAAAAAAGGATATGATCTATTTTAAATCAAATATCTCTACAGCTTTTTGCCAAGGAGAAAATACTTTGTAGTATTGTCCAATAGATGAACCATCACCACAAACTACAGCTACGTCTACACTGCCAATTCTTTGTGTGATTTCATTTACGCTAATTGAAGGTGTGCAAACGTATCCCTTCCAGCAAAGGAAGTTCTATGAATCTTGGAATTGAACTGATCAATTCCAGGCCGTATCATCCACAGACAAACGGCAAGCTGGAACGATTTCATCGCACCATAGAGGAGCAGATATGGCACTGGGAAAGCCTCTCAGAGTATGTCAAGTTCTACAACGAGAAAAAGCTGCACTGGTCCCTGAATACGGACATATGCGAGACACCTCAGATGGCGTTTGATGACAGAATGGTACCTGAAGCGATCAGAAAAACCAACCCAACGTGGATGGAGGAGGACACAGATGACTAGGCGAAATCATTTCCGTATACTACACTATCTACTGATACTCAATACATTCCATCCAAACAAGGACTTGTTAGAATGTTAAATTACATCGCGTAGGGGATGCGATTCCAAAAACCCTTCTATATTTTTTTTAAATTTTCTAGTACGTGCCTGAATTAATTTTTTACAATGAGTTTCTTGAATTCCATCTTTGAAATTTGGAAATTTCATACATTGTAGTTTTTGTTGCATTTCTATAGGACATTTTGAACAGATTTTGTTTCTATATTCCCAGTTGAAATCTATCATCTCTTCTTTTAGAGAAATACCTTGTTTGTGCCATGATTGAATATCAGATGATACTTCTACTGGCAAGATCTTTGTACTACCTTGTCCCAGATTATAGATCTATTGATCCATGAAAGTTCACTTGAGGTTACTAATTTTAATCAAACTTTATTTTTAGATAAATTCACTATTCTTGTAAATTCTATATTGTATCCAAAACCAACATTCAAGGGATCTGATATTATAGCAGAATTTATGAGTGAAGTACGAAAAACAGGAAAAGTTACAGACGAAATTAAAAAAAAATATCATCTTAAATGATAGGGGATTAAAATTTGAATTAACTTTGAGTACGTTTAATTTTGTAAACTATGTTAACCCCGTTAATTTTTATAAACCTGATTAATTATTCGGGTTTATTTCAGTTAAGATCTAACTTGCTCTACTGGTTCTCTGTCGAATTAAGATCTTTTTTATCCCAATAAATGGTTCAAGTCTTTCAAGATTAAGATTCAACTCTGATCTTTGTTTAGGACGACTTGAACCTTTGAGCCTATTTTATATTATAATCTCGTGATGTATAGGAGATTATGATATATATTAAAATAGCATCTAACATAAGAGATTATGATATAAATGATAATTACAGATCTCATACAGAGATTAGAGGTTAAAAAGCAAGAATTTGTTACAGCAGATGAGATAAAAGAATTTTGTAAAATTGCAGGATTTCAATATGATAATGTAGTAAAATATCTTGAAGAACAAAAATATCTTCAAAGAATATTCCGAGGAATATTTCATGTAATTCCTTATTCTCGTGATAATACTAAATACAATCATCTTGAATTAGTTGCAAAAGGACTAGAGCTAAAAGGAGTAGAAAATTGGTATTGTGGTCTTCACACTGCACTCAAATTCAATAATATGACACATGAAACATTCATTATTGATGATATTATAAGCGATTCAATATTTAGACAAAATCCAATGACAATAGCTGATCATAAATTTAAATTCATAAAAATTTCAAAAAAATTAATGCATTTTGGAATAAAAAAATACGGAATGATAAAATTTTCTGATCCCGAAAAAACAATTCTTGATTTTATTTATTTAGGAAAATATAATGGAAAATCAAATAAAAGAATAATATCTGATGTATTTGAATGGAGCCAAAAAATATCAGAAGATATAATGAGAAAATATTCAAAATATTATCCAAAAACAACAAGAGAAATAGTATACGAGGTATTGCATGAGAGAAAAGCTAATTGAAGCAGTATCTGACAAATTTAATGTCTTACAAAAAGAACTACTTGAAAAAGACATAATTTTACATGAAATTTTATCTAAATTATGCGATAACGATCATTTTTCAAAGAATTATGTCTTCAAAGGAGGTACATGCCTTGTAAAATCATATCTTGAATACTATAGGTTTTCAGAAGATTTGGATTTTACATGGAAAAATCAAGACGTATTTGGAGCAGAGCTAAAAAGAAAACAAATTGAGAAAATTACATCTACTGAGGCAGAAAAATTAGGAGAAATTTTTGAAGATATTTCAAATGAATTTGGTCTTGAATTTAAGAACGAGAAAAGTAATACTGACTATTTCCAATTTGGAGGAGGAGGAAAGATGCTTACCATGTTTGTATGGTATGAGTCAGAAATTGAGAAAAAACGTTCAATGATCAAGATTCAGACTAATTTTGTAGAAAAAATCTACTATGACTCTGATACAACAAATTTGTCGAGCATGATACAAGGAGATGAGAGTCTAAAATACATCTTTGAGGATCATCCGTATCTCAAGGTATTGAATTGTTTAACATACAAGCCAGAGGAGATTTTGTGTGAGAAAATTCGAGCAATTTTGACTAGACGCGGAATAAAGGCAAGAGATTTTTTAGATATTTTTCTAGTATGTGAAAAATTTGGCATAAAATTAGAAGATGTCAAAGACAATTCAATTGCAAAAATAAATTACTCTATTACAACAAATGAAAAATATCGCAATAATTTAAAAGAAAAATTAGAACACCTAAGCACAGGTGAGCTATTTGACTGGGGAGAAGAAAAATACCTCCTCCTCCAGGATGTGGATGAAGAAAAATTCATCTCGTTTGAGAAAAAATTAGAAAAATTCTTGCAAGAGTCAATTGTACCAAATTTAAAATAATTTTGACATTTATTTATCCCCATAAATGGTTCAAGCCTTTACGGATTCATTCCATCTTACTGTAATATTTAATGTCAATAATTTGCAATTATTTCAGTAAAATAAAAAGAATTTAGAATCTAATCATCATCAAAGCTGTAATCATCGTCATCATAGTTTTGACTTTGATTAGTACTCTCGATGAAATCATGATCATGTTTGTGTTTCATATTCTATTTTGAATTTAAGAGAAGATAACTATTGGGTGGATAAACTACATCTTTCTCTAAATCTATATAGATTGCTCAAAATTCTAATCTTAATCTCGAGGATGATTCAATCGCCTATCTACGTCCATTTTCATCCCCAAAACAGTAGGTAAATTCTAGTGGGACCATTTTATCTTAATTTTTAGAAAATTAGCTGGTTGGATTCATCGCAGCTGCCCTTTCTTTTATTTTTTTGTCTATCATTGCATTAACAAATTCTCCTTGTTTCACTTGACAATCTCCAATATTTACTGCAAAACCATCAAATGTTTCTGCAATGCATCCTGCATCAGTAACTGCTATCACTTTTACTCTTTCAATATATTCATCTGGGGCTACATACCACATCAGATATGCTAAAAGCAAAACAGCTCCAACTAAAATCATTCCACCAATGATAAAAATAGAATTTCTATTTGATGATTTCCCTGATTGATTATTTATTGCTGACATACACAAGTTATGTGAATATCTAATTAAAACAAAAGAGTTAATTTTCAAAAATGATTATCATACAAACAAATCATACTTTGAATCAAAATTATCCTATTTTACAACAACTTTTACTTTGTAGTCCTCTTGCAATCCACCAGATAGAGAAAATCAAAACCCCCACTGAAATGAATTTTAATTCTAATCCTTGCATTGGGAATAATGATAATCCCCCAACTGCTCCTAAAATTACTGCTAATGGCGCTGTACATGCAGGACATCCAGGTGTAAATGCAGCAAATGCTCCTCCTAATACTGCTGAAGAGTTTGATTTTACAGAATTCATCATTTTCATTCTCTTGATTTTAAATGCCATCATTGCAAAGTTAATTCCAGCTAGCGCTGAAATAGTTACTGTTAATCCAATTGATGTTACAATGTAAAAAGGCATGATCTCTATTGTAGTTTCTAAATGAGATGGCAACATCGACATTGTCAAAAAGTAATAGATTATTCCTAATCCTGCACCACTAATTATCGCAATTGATGCATATTTTTTCGTTGTCAGGACGTTTGATATTAATTGAAATTTACTTGCCAAGTAGGTTAATTTACAATTCATCGTTTTTAACTATGTTTGATTAACCAAAGATTCTTAGCCATTAATGATGTGTAAATACTATGACTGATTTTTCATCTGATGAAAAAATTATTCTTGTCCAATATGGGATTAAAAAATATGAAAATGAAGTAACTGTTACTGAAAAACTCAAATCCATTCTCTCTGAGAAAGACATTCAGAGAAATATAGACACTCTTCTTGGAACACAACGAGTTAGACGAATTGGACCTGAAATTCTCCAAAATAATGAAAGTCACACTGAATTACCAGAACTTCCAGAAAATCTTAAACCTGTAATTGATGATCTTTAGCTTGAAAAATTCTTAAACTACTGTAATTAATCATTTTGATATGAATAGGCTAATTTTATTTTCTAGTATTTTGGCTTTGACTTTTCTTTTGTCATTTTCTACAGATTCTGCTTTTGCACATCCACATTCAGGCCATGTTCTAATTGATGGGCACACTCATGAATCTCAAACTGAAACAATTCCTCTGAATGGAAATTTGGCACTTGAGAAAACATCTCTATTTTTCCATTCTTCTGAAGAAAATTCTTTACCATGGGCATTTGTCGAAGGAAAAATTACAAATCATGTAGAGGGATACCCAGTAATTATTCAAATTTTTAAAAATAATGATGCTGTTCATTTTGCTCAAACTGATGTGAGTTCTAATGGTAATTACGAGTACAAGTTTAGAGTTTTAAATTCTGAAAATGGTGTATCCAGCAAAATATTTGATGGTAATTATTCAGTAAAAATCTTCAAAGTAGTATACCAATATCAAGAAAACCTAATTTAGAATCCACGTAATCCTTCTGGACGTACAGTTTCTGGGTGTAGTTTCATCCATTCCACTTTATCTAACATATCTTGTTTGTCTTGAGGGAAAGTACCTTTGACTGTATATGCGTTAGAACCATGGTTTACTCTAAAAACAATTTTTTCTTTAGTTTCAATTTGATTTACTAAATCATACAGTTCTTCTAAAGATTCATCATCATCGATTCTAGTAAATTCCCCTTCATACTTGTCGATAAATTCTTGTTTAATTCCGTTTTCTAAATAGAGAGTTAGTGCTCCTACATAATGAGGTGAACAAGCACTAATCACCTCAGCAGTTCCTTTGATATGATCTTTAGAATATTTTTTTCCACCTAATCCTAAAATTATCATACATGACATTACATATCCAGCTTCTTTTGCCTTGTTCACTGATTTGATAATTGTTTTACCAATTGCCCCTTTGGTTACTTTTTTTAGAACAATATCTGATCCACTTTCAATTCCTAGATAGAACATATCAAGACCTGCCTCATTCATTTTCTTTAACTCCTCAGATGTTTTCTTTAGAATGTTCATAGGCATTGCATAACATGAAATTCTTTCAATGCTTTGAAATTTTTCTCTAATGTACTTTACAATTTTAATCATATATTCTGAATCAAGATTTAATGCATCACCATCTGCAAGGAATACCCGTCTAGTATCTGGTAGATAACCTGCCATCATATCAATTTCTGCTTTCACATCTTCCCATGATCTTTCTGAATATTCTTTTGATCTATACATATCACAAAATGAACATTCGTTAAATGAACAACCTAGTGTTACTTGAAAAATCAACGATTTAGCTTCTGATGGTGGTCTATACAGAGGTGCATCATAATTTAACATCATTTTTTGTTCATTCAAATTTGCCTGATTATGTTTTTTATACTTTCTACTTTCCCAGAATACCTTTTAGTAGTAAATGAGAAGGAATTTCATAACTTATGGCCAATGATCCTGATGCAAAAAGACTTTTCTGGTTTGTGTTTGCAGGTTCTCGAGGTGGATTAAATCGTTTAAAAATAATTTCTAAACTAAGGGAAAATCCATTTAACACAAATCAATTGGCAAAGGAGATGGGTCTTGATTACAAGGCAATTCAGCATCATATTCGTGTATTAGAAAAAAATAACATGATTACTAAAGTTGGAGAAAAATACAATGTGACCTATTTTATCTCAACATATCTTGAAGTCAATATGGATGCATTTGAAGAAATTGAAGGGAAATTGGACAAAAGTAAATAAAAGATCTAGAGGTGTTTTACACTAAATGGAATCTACTTCTCTAGTTCTATCTATTGTTTCAATTGCCAATATGGGTATACTTGGAATTTTAACCTGTATATTTGGAAAAATGTATGGAAATACTAGAGCCCAACTTCCATTAGGCATGATAGTTGTTGCAGGAATGTTGTTTTTACATAATATGATTGGTGCATTAGCTTATTTTTCCATGGAGGAGATTTTCTCACATGAAATATTCCCATACATGTTAGGAGTAGGGATTGCAGAGCTTGCAGGATTGATAATCTTTTTGAAAATCACTTTGGACTAATCTTAGTTTATTTGTAACAATCAAGAATCAATTATGTGTTACAAGAATATCTAAAACTAAATAAAAATGTCCTTATAGCATTCACCGCATCAATAATAATTTCAGCTATAATTGCACAAATTTTATCTGATCAAAATGATCTTCTCAATACTACATACACTACAATTGCTGATTACGTGATTTATTTTTCAGTTTTTAGTAGCTTGTTTTATTTTGATAATAGAAAAAAATATCGATTAGAATCTGGTAAGACAGATACAGCAAAACTCAAACAAGATTTAAAAAAATTAATTACTTCACTAGGGATTGCTGAAGTTGTATATACTATAGTTAGATGGGCATTACAATATTATTTTCTAACGATAAACTATGATCCTTATTTAGCATCGATTGTATCGCAAGGAATATCTACAATTATTTACATGATAGTGCTAAATTTTACTGTAAAGATGACAAGGTTGTATAAAAATGGAAATTAGTATTTACGTTGATGGTTCTGGTGGAGCAAACAGTGGATATGGGTATTTTGTAAAAGAAACTGGTAAATCATTTTATGAAAAAAAACCCGATTTGACAAATAATCAGGCTGAATATTTGGCAATAATTTCTGCACTAAACAAGTATGTTGACTCTAGTGATGAAATTACCATTTACAGTGATTCCAAGAATACAGTAAACCAACTAAACCATGAATTTGCAATAAATAATGAAGCATTAAGAAATCTTGCTAGAGAAGCATGGGGGATTATTGGAAAATTTTCTAATCTATCTATTGTTTGGGTTCCTAGAAAAGAGAATTTAGCTGGTAAAATGCTGGGAAGCTAAAAACTAGAGATCAGAAATTTCTGAGAATAACTTTATTATACAAAATCTCAGATTGAATTTATTATGGCAGAATCTGTTATCTTATCACCAAAATCTATTGCAGTAATTGGCGCATCTGATAAGAGAGGAAGTGTTGGTGCTACTATTACATCAAACATTATGAATGGTTTCAAAGGAACCGTATATCCAATTAGCCCATCTAGAGATACTGTATTTTATAAAAAAGCATACAAAACTGTTCTAGATGTTCCAAAACCAATTGATCTTGCAGTTATAGTAATCAAAAATACTCTAGTTACTCCTGTGTTAGAAGAATGTGGGAAGAAAAAAATCAAAGGCGTTATAATTATCACAGCAGGTTTCAAAGAAGTTGATGAAGAAGGAGCTAAACGTGAACAAGAAATTAAAGACATAGCTAAAAAACACAAAATCCAAATCATAGGACCTAACTGTCTTGGTGTCATGAATCTTGATCCAAAAACAATGATGAATTCTACTTTCCTTAAAGTTACACCAAAGTCTGGAAAAATTGCTCTTGTATCACAAAGTGGTGCAATATGTGCGGCACTAGTTGAAGATGCAAGTGCTCAAGGAATTGGATTCTCTGCAGTAGTTAGTCTTGGTAACAAAGCTGTAATGAGCGAAGTTGATATTTTGAAAATCCTTGCAGATCACAAACAAACTGAAGTTATTGTCATGTATCTTGAAGACATGGGTGATGGTCAAGAATTCCTTAAAGTTTGCAAAAATATTACTAAAAAACTCAAAAAACCAGTACTTGTACTAAAATCTGGACGTAGTCCAGAAGGTGCAAAAGCTGCAATGTCTCATACTGGAGCCTTGATGGGTTCTGATGAAATTTATGATGCATTACTAAAACAATCAGGCGCAATTCGAGTTGATACCATGGAGGAACTCTTCGATTATGCCACTGCATTTTCAAAACAACCACTTCCGACAGGAGGTGACTTGGTAATTGTTTCAAATGCTGGAGGACCTGCAATCATCTCAACAGATGCTTGCTCCAAGATGAAAATCAAGATGGCAGATATTACAAGTGTAAGAAAAAAAATTGATTCAGTAATTCCTCCTTGGGGAAGCTCTGCAAATCCAGTTGATATTGTAGGTGATGCTGATTTTAATAGATTCCATAATGTTTTAGACCGTGTATTAGCACATCCAAAAGTTGGCTCTGTTATCTCAATGTGTACACCATCAGGAACATTAGATTATGATAAACTAGCTGAAGTAATTGTAACCACGTCTAAAAAATACAAAAAGACAATGCTTGCAAGTTTAATGGGATTAGATGAGGGAATTACAAACAGAGAGATTTTGGCAAAGGGCAATGTTCCATATTATAATTATGCAGAAGGTGCAATCAGAACCCTTTCTGCAATGATCAAATTTTCAAATTGGATTAAAGCACCAAATGGAAAAATAACTAAATTCAAAGTAAACAAAGTCAAGGCTCAGAAAATTTTTGACAAAATGAAAAGTGAAAAGAGACCTAATCTCTTAGAGGAAGAAGGACAAGAAGTTCTAAAAGCATATGGATTACCTTTACCTAAAAGTGCACTTGCAACATCAGAGGCAGAAGCGGTAAAAACTGCAAAGAAGATTGGTTATCCTGTTGTAATGAAGATTGCATCTCCACAAATCATTCACAAGTCTGATGCAGGTGGTGTTAAAGTAAATTTGACAAATGATGCAGAAATCAAATCAGCTTTTAAAACTATAATTAAAAACGCTAAAAGTTACAACAAGAAAGCTGAGATCAAGGGTGTTCTAATAGTGGAGATGATTAAAGGTGGAAAAGAACTCATTATAGGCTCAAAATTAGAGCCTGGGTTTGGTCCTGTAATCATGCTTGGAATGGGTGGAATCTATGTTGAAGTTCTCAAAGATGTGACATTCAAACTAGCACCAGTAACTAACTTGGAAGCTGATGATATGATAGCATCCATCAAAACTCAAAAATTACTACAAGGTGTTAGAGGCGAAAAACCATCTGATATTGCAAAACTTTCTGAATGTATTCAGAGATTATCTCAACTAGTTTCTGACTTTAAAGAGATCAAAGAATTAGACATGAATCCAGTCCTTGTTATGGAAAAAGGAAAAGGTTGTAGAATTCTTGATGTTAGAATTGGACTCTGATCGCAATTCATTCGTAAAATTTCTCTTACATCAATCTAGAATATTTATACAACATAGAAATGAATAATGTTACATGACTGATGGTGCAAAGTCAATTGTAACTGGCGATGATTATATTGAAAGTCTTAGAGGGCGAGATCTCAAAATTTACCTCTTTGGAGAATTAGTAAAAGAACCCGTAGATCATCCAATTATTAGACCGTCAATTAATGCAGTTGCCGAAACTTATGACTTGGCAGTACGTGAAGAAGCATTAGCTTCTGCTGATTCATCACTTTCTGGATTGAAAGTTAATCGATTTTTACACATTGCAGAAAGTGCAAAAGATTTAGTTTTACAAAATAAAATGCAGAGAAAACTTGGACAAAATACTGGAACATGTTTCCAAAGATGTGTCGGAATGGACGCCATGAACTCTTTACATTCTACTACTTTTGAAATTGATGAAAAACATGGAACCGATTATCATAAAAAATTCTTAAAATTTGTAAAGATGGTTCAAAAGGAAAATCTTGTAATTGGTGGTGCCATGACTGATCCTAAGGGTGATAGAAGCAAAGGACCTGCAGAACAAGATGATCCTGATTTATTTACAAGAGTTGTAAAAACTGATGAAAATGGAGTTTATGTTTCAGGTGCAAAGGCACACCAAACTGGCTGTATTAACTCACATTGGATTATCTTAATGCCAACAATTAGATTAACAGATGCTGACAAAGACTGGGCAATTGTTGGGGCTGTTCCTGCAGACGTAAAAGGTATCACCTACATTTACGGTAGACAATCTTGTGACACAAGAAGTATGGAGGAGGGTGACATTGATGATGGTAATGCAAAGTTTGGAGGCCAAGAAGCCTTGATGATTTTAGATAATGTGTTTATTCCATGGGATAAAATTTTCATGAACGGTGAATTTGAATTTGCATCTATGCTTGTAGAGAGGTTCACATGTTATCACAGACGTAGTTATGTGTGTAAAACAGGTCTAGGTGATGTATTGATTGGTGCAGCGGCAACAATTGCTGATTATAATGGTGTTCCAAAAGTTTCTCACATTAAAGATAAAATTATTGAGATGACTCATCTTAATGAAACAATATTTGCTGCAGGTATTGCATCATCACATCAAGGACATCAGATGAAGTCTGGTGTTTTCTTAAATGATGACATGCTTGCACAAGTTTGTAAACATAATGTTACTCGATTCCCATATGAGATTAGTAGACTGGCACAAGATATTGCAGGTGGATTAATGGTTACATTACCTTCTGAGAAAGACTTTAGACATCCAGAAGCAGGACCAATGCTCAAAAAATATCTTGTTGGAAGAAAAGGAGTAGATGTAGAAAACAGAATGCGAATTTTAAGATTGATTGAAAATATGACTCTTGGTAGAAATTCAGTTGGATATCTTACAGAATCCATGCACGGTGCTGGTTCACCACAGGCTCAAAGAATTCAGATTCAAAGACAAATGCAAGTAGGTTACAAAAAGAACTTGGCAAAAAATTTGGCAGGAATTACAAATGACATTGAAGAACCAAAAGAACCATCTGATTACTTTAAGCGAGTTTTCAAAACAAAAGATTCTGTTCTTTAGAAATTATTTTAAATTTTATAAAAAACTATATTGTTTAGTTAAATTCTCAATTCATAGTGTAACATTTGCGATCAGGCTTGTTATTTTTTAACTGACAGTTCTTTAATTATGAATTTCTTTTGTCTTGATCAATGACATATACAAAACTAGTTACGTAAAACTACTATTCTACCTGTTCTTTTAGCGATTGCGTCAATTTCTGCAGTATTTGCTCTTGCCTGTGATCTTGAAAATGATATAACACTTGGACTGTGTGCAGAAGTCACTAAGAACTCTTAGTTCTTTTTTCTTTTTATTTTTCTGCTATTTGATAAGTAATACTATTCTTAAAACTTGTGATTTCTCAGGATCCTTTTTTAGTAAATTTGACTTGATTATACTACCAAGCAAGCAGGACGATCTATTGCTCTTGCCATATGCATATGTGAACTTGTTTGCCTGAATTTTTTAAATTACTATTCTTTTTTCTTTGAATCTTTTTTTCCTTTTATTTTATCATCAATAGAATCTTCTATGCCTTCAAATGTTTCATCAATTTCTTCTGTTTTTGTTTGGTTTTCTGGCTCATCAGTATCATCTAATTCTGTAACATCTTTGGTTTTCTCCACATGTTCTGAATACTCTGAATCTTTTCTAATTCTGTCAATATCTGATAATTCCTCTACAGTATCAGGATTAACTGAATCTAATGGATCAGTAAATGGTAATTCCTTTTCATTTTTCTTCTTTACAAATTGTTGTATTGCAATAATCCCAACAATTATTGCAATTAAGATAAAATTGAATGGCGGAGCTATAATTTTGGTTATAAATCCTACTTGTGGGATTATCACCATCACTTTTCCTAAATATTCTTCTTCTGTAATTGGAAAGTCAGTTCCTGGAATTGATGCTCCATTTGCATCTCCTAAAGTTCTAATTGTTTTAGGATCTTCGTTTATAATTGAGGCAACTCTGTGCACAATTACTCTTTTTTGGATTTTATCATGATCTGAGGGTCGATTAAACACAATGATATCTCCTACCTCAATACTTTCAAAAGGTGTATACCAATCAAATTTAACACAATTTGTATTTAGAATATTAAAAAAATCAAAACAATCTCCTTGAACTATAATTATATCATCAATCAACAAAACAGGTACCATACTTCCACTTGCAACGACATAAAATGGATTTTGAGCTCCAAAAACCATCAACATACTAAACCAGATTATTGCAACCCCTATGGCAACTATAGATATGTCTCTAATGATAGTATTTGTAGTAATTCTTTTTGCCAATTATATTCTCTCCTACAGTATCATTGATTCATTTACTAGTTATCAGATCTTGCTACCGCAATCTTCACAGAATTTAGAGCCTTCTTTATTTACAAATCCACAACTAGTACATTTTCCTGGTTGAATTGTAACTTTAGGATTTCCTAAAAGAACTACTTCACCAATTTTTTTGATGCTATTCCAAGGAATACTTCCTTCGGTTCCATCTTCTTTAGTAATTACTAAAACCATATCTTGAGTAGAATCAATTCCAACTTGTTTTGCAGTTCCCAACTTGTTTGCATTTTCATCAAATACATATTTTCCCTCAATTGATGTAACTGAAGTTGCTGGACCTGGCTGTGTGGTAGTTGGTTCTGGATCTGCTGTAGGTTCTGCAACTTGTTGTGGAGTTTCTGGTTGTGCACTTTGAACTTGGGCTTCTAAAGGTTTTGCAGCACCAACATCACCTGCTTCATCTTGTTTCTTAAAATCTCTATATTCTGCAATTGAAGCATTACATGAATTACAAATGTATTGACCTCGCTCTGCAAGGATTAAATTTTCTGCAACTTCCTCATTTGGATTCTCAAATTCAATTTTTGGAGGACCTTCAAATTCTTTCTCACAAGTATTGCAAAAATGTTTAGTAATTTTTTCAGCATCCAATCTCCCTATTGGTGCTAAAAATAGATCAGGACCGCCTAGATTTCCTTTCATTTGTTGTTCATCAGTAACAGTGGCCATTACATAGCCTCCAGATCCTCTTAATTTTTTAAGTCTAAGTTCAGAACTCATATTTGAGATTTACCAAAACGTCATTTAAGTATATATCAAAATTATTTTTCCAACAAAAAATACGGTGTTAATTCTGGTGAACGTTTTTAGGTACGTGCAATAAAATAATGTTAGAATGGCTGTAACGCAAATTTCAGATGCAAAATCATGGGAAGTAGATGTAATAAATTCTGACATTCCTGTATTTGTAGACTTTTGGGCCGAATGGTGTGGTCCATGTAGAATGGTAGGTCCAGTAGTTGAAGAGCTGGCAGCTGACTATGATGGCAAAGTAAAATTTGTCAAGGTTAACGTTGATGAGGCCAATGAACTGGCATCAAAATACAATGTATTTAGTATTCCAACTTTAATCCTCTTAAACAAAGGTGAGATAGTTAGCCAGCAAGTAGGTGCTGCATCTAAAGAGTCATACAAAAGTATGATTGATAGAGCACTTGCATAAATTCAAACACGTTTTTTCTTCTTTTTTGATCCTAAAGTAATTAATATTCCAAAAATAGACTGAGATTATGTCATTTGGTGAAGTAGACACACTCGGTATGCTTTTTGACAAATTGCAGAATTTGTTTGATGAATCACAAGGATACTATGAATCATTTTTAGATACAAACAACATGTACAAAAAAGGCCAACTTAGTGATAAAGAATTCTTTCAAAAATTAGGTGATTATACAGTTGCATATTCTGCATTAGAATTTCTAGCTATCAAAGTAATCTTTGAATTAAAAAAATCAATCGGTTCTGGTTCTGGAGCTACACAATCCCCTGGATTAATGCCTGGAATGGGACAACCTGGAATGATGGCAGGTGGAATGGGACAACCGCCAAGATCAGGAACTGCTGAAAATCCAGTAGGTGCAGGTCCTCCGGGAATTGTTTCTGCACAAGAAGCATTTGGAGATCCTGGAACTTTACCAACACCTGATCCGGCATTGATGCCAAGACAAACTATTTCACCACAAGGTGGAAATGGATGTTCATCATGTGGTGCAGCCCTTAGAGCAAATGCAAAGTTTTGCACAAAGTGTGGCGCTAAAGCATAAAATTAGTAAATTAAAAAACTATTTTTTTATTGTGTTGTTCCACATTCAGGACAAAACTTTGCAGTAGATGACAAACTGTTTCCGCATTCAGAACAAAAGTTCCCATCTGGAATTTGTTCATTGTATGCATTTCCAACATTTGCTGAACTTTTTACTGCACCTGATGGAACATATGTCTCATCATCAATTAAGACTGGTTCAAAGTCCTGCTCTATCAAATATGTCATCATTCTTGGAATTCCTTTCCCTTCATTTTTTGGATCAGGAACTGAATCTCCCATCCAAAATGCAAATCTCATCAGTGTTAATTCTGGTGTAGAGAATGCCAATGTGTGCTTTGACATGTAATCTTGTGCTGCTTTTTTACCGTCAAAAACTTCCATGAAAAATAGTATTTTTCATTTATGTATAATAGTTTCTGGAAAAGTGGACCGGGAGGGAATCGCACCCTCGACATCCTCGTTGCGAACGAGGCATTATACTCCTAAACCACCGGCCCTCAGAATACCCTTTTGTGTTGTTCTTTTATTCATTTTCTCAACGCATAATAGCCTGAATTTCGTAAAATTCCCATATGACCTATGATACTATAATCACTGACTCACATGTTATCCTCCCAAACGGGATGATTGAGAAAAATATTCTCATAGATGAGGGGAAAATTGTAGGATTTACAACTGATACACCTTCATGTGATCATAAAATTAACGGTGCAGGACTAGTTTCAGTTCCAGGCCCAATTGACACTCATGTTCACTATGGGGTTTATTCTCCAATTAATGAGGCTGCAAAAACCGAGTCTCATGCTGCAGCAATTGGTGGGGTCACTACAATGATGCGAATGTTACGATTAGGTGATCCTTTTTCAAATTCTTTACAATCTCAACTTGACTCTGCATCTGAAAATCATTATGTAGATTATACAATCCATGCTTCAATTTTTACTCTACAACAAATTAGCGAGATGAATCTTTGTGTTGAAAAAGGAATCACATCTTTTAAAATTTACATGAATCTTGGAGGCGAAGTAGGCCATGTGTATATGGACATGCCTCCCAATTCTCCAAGTCTTGTTGCAGCAGAAGTAAATGTAACTGATGAACTTGTTGAACAAACAGTAAAAGCAGCAGCTGAGCTTGGATGTCCTGTATTGGTTCATGCTGAAGACTATGAATCATGTGGTTGTGGGATTAAAACTGCAAAAGAAAAACATCAGGATGGATTATCTGCATGGTCTTCAAGTCGTTCCCCGGAATTTGAAGCTAAAGCAATCAAAACTGTATCAAAGTTTGGACGAGACTATGATTGTGTTATTTATTTTGTTCATATTGGCTCAGAGCGTGCACTAAAACAAATTGAAGAAGAGAAAAAACTTGGAACAAAAATCTTTGTAGAAACTTGTCCTCACTATCTCACACTTTCTTATGAAAAACAATCAGGATATCTTGCAAAGGTGATGCCTCCAATTAGAACAGAAGATGACCGTAAAGCAGTATGGAATGCATTATCTGGCAACAAAATTGATACAATAGGCACTGATCATGTTGCAAATCAAATCAAACTCAAACTAGGTGGAGATGATGTATGGAGTGCACTTGCTGGATTTCCAGGAATAGGCACAGCAGTTCCAATTTTGCTTAATGATGGAGTAAATCAAAAGAAAATTTCCCTAGAGCAATTTGTACGCTTTACTAGTCAAAACGCTGCGCAAATATTTGGAATGTATCCGCAGAAGGGAACTCTGGAGAAAAATTCTGATGCCGATATAACAATGATTGATTTGAAAAAAGAAAAAATTGTGACTTTTGATTTGTTTGGTGGATTTTCTGATTATGTTGTATATGAGGGAAGAAATCTAACTGGATGGCCTGTGAAGACTATGGTTAGAGGAGAATTAGTTGCTGATAACTTTGAAGTGATTGGAAAACTTGGTCATGGTAAACTAGTAGATAGAAAAATTGTGGGTGTTTAGGTCGAGTTTTGGATTATGCATAAAATTTGCTTCAGACTGTCATTTTTGTGCCCGATAAAGTGGATGACACAAACTCATACGATTCACAGATGGGCAATAATCAGGTACGACCTAAACATCCACGAAAAATTAACTTGTTTTCAAAATAATTAATCTGATTTTTTACGATTGCTTTTTAAGAGAAAAATACTAATTATTTCCATTGAATTCACAGTTTGCATTTCTTTTTGTTATGATTTTGACAATTGCCATCAGTCCTTCTTTATTTGAGAATTCTTTTGCTCAGCAGATGACTCTTAATCAACAATGGAAAAAATTTACAGATATTGACATGCTATCTTGTAAATCTGGATATTTACTTTTACAAAAAACTAATGGTAATCCTGCATGTGTAATGCCATCTACATATCTAAAATTGATTGATAGAGGATATGGTTTGTATGATCAATCTATAATGGATAAAAATCCAAAGATGATGACTCATTTGATGAACAGTATGGCATCAAATGAGAAAATTATGCATCATTGGCACGAAATGATGCAAAAAAATCCTAACATGATGGTGCAAACCATGGATGATTGGGTTTTACAAATTAAAGATGATCCTAATTTATTAAAAAATATGTTAGCTCCGATGACTAGTGATTCAGAATCACGTGAAGAAATGATTTACATCATGAAAAATCATCTACAAATGGAAACCCACCTCAAATCTCATTCAGCTTGGATGGATTCTGTACATCAACCCATGATGAGTTCTGGAATGGGACAAGGGATGCATCAATCAGAATGTAACTGGTGTCCTCATTATGAACATGAATCTATGAATTCTCACAAAATGGTGATGGCTGACTCTCCTAAAATGATGGATGTAATTCATCATGTTTGGATAAATTCTGAAATGACTAAAGACATGCATACAATGATGCTTGAAGATCCTTCTCATATGGCAATAATGTCTAATCAAATGATGGAACCTATGCTTAATGCAGTAATGGATGATGAAGATTTACGAGAACAAATGATAGACTTGATGTTACAACACAAAGATTTCATGAATTCAATAAGACATGAAAATCCAATACAAGAGCATTAATTTCTATAAAATATCAAATTTGCCGTTTTCTTTGGCTTTGTAAATTACATCTGGTTTTCTCAAAAATATTCCTGACTCTAAAACTCCTGGAATCTGTTTAATTTGCTGAGACAACCCTTTTGGGTTTTTTATTGTTCCAAAATCACAATCCAAAATTATGTTTCCGTTCTCTGTAAAGAAAGGATATCCTCTATCAAGTGAACGAATTTGTGCTTCTCCTCCTAATTTTTTAATTGATTTGGTAACTGAATTTCTAGCCAATGAATGAATTTCAACTGGAACTGTTCTTGTGAAATTCTTTACAAATTTTGTCTTGTCTGCCATTACTACAACTTTTTTTGCAAGACTAAACAAAATATTCTCTCGCAATAGTGCGCCGCCTCCACCTTTGATTACATATTTTTGTAAATCAATCTGATCTGCACCATCAAATACAACATCGATATGCTCTACTTGATCTGCCTCCACTAATGGAATATCTCCTTTTTCTGCAATCAATTTAATCTGTAATGATGTTGGAACTCCTCTAATGTTGTATCCTTTTAGTTTGATTAATTTTGAAAGTGATTTTACAAGTAAAGTAGCTGCTCTGCCACTTCCTAATCCAATAACATAATCATCTTTTACAAATTTTAATGCATCACTAGATAATGCCTTTATGGCATCATCATAAGTCAATTATTCTACCTCTGCTTGATCCAGTTTTGATAACACTCTCATGATATCACCTTTGATTTTATCTAAATCATCTGAATCATCATCAAAGTCATCATCTACTGTAACTGGTTTTGACTTAATTGGCTCTGGAAGTGCTTTGTGTTCTGTAATTTTTGCAACTTCTTTGTTCAAATCTGGTTTAGTTTCAAGATTAATCTCTGGTTTTGGTACTACTGATTGAATAATCTCAATTTTATCTTCAACTTTTGGTTGGATTATTTCTTGAACAATTTCTTCTTTTGGTTTGATTTCTTCAGTTGGAACAACTCTTGGCTGTGGCATTGGTTTTACAACTTGCTTTGGTTCATTCTCAAATAGAGGGAATTTCGGTTCCCCTTTTGATATGTTTGTTAGAGTTGTTAATTCAAATGACTGTCTTGATTTTGTTGGAGGAATTACAACAGGATCCATCTTACTTTCTTTTGGTTTGTCAAAGTTGAATACATTTGAAATCTTTTGTTTTGTTTCTTGTTTTACTTTAGGATCTTTTACCTTTGGTGTTTCAACTTTGGCACTTGCCATCTTTGATGATAATTCATACATTCTATCATCTAGTTTGGATAATTTTTGATCCATTAATGTGATCAAACCATCTCCTACTGGACCCAAGTCTGGATGATGACTTGCCTGCTCAAGTTTCTCTAGTCTAGCTAGTACAATTCCTAATTGATGTTGATACTTTAGTAACAATTTGTCTTTTTGAATTTTAGAAAATTCTGATTCAGCTTGGTATAATCTTGAAATAGTTTTAGTTAGAATATCTTTTTCAATTTTTAATGAAGTGATTTGGCTTTTGATTTGGGAACTGGCACCAAGACTAAGTAATTGATTTTTGTCTTTTGGTATTTTACGTACAGCAGCGGCTGCAGCAACACCTGCTAATGAACTAAGAATTAGAACAATTTCTTGCATCTAAGTATACCATTTAATCCAAGAATACTTTCTGCGTTTTGCCTCTGGGAATCCACAACTTGCACATTGGTGATGACGTTTGTGAAGTGAGTTCTTACCACATCTTCTACATCTAATGTGAACTTTCTTCTTTGTAAAACCACCCATAGAAGTTGTGCCTTTAGTCATTGTAAATCACCTAATGCTGTGCTGGTGGAGGAGAAATCATTACTACATTATCTCCTCTAACCACAATGCTACCGAGGCTTTTAGAATCGCCTTTAGCAGGAATTTCCTCTGAAGAATCGAGTAGCAGGTTCATGTGTTGGTCAAAACCTAAAAGAGTACCTCTAATGGTCTTGCTTCCTTTGAGTTTTATCAATACAACTTGATTGATACTCTCATCCAATACTTTTACTGCCATATCAACGGACATCATTAATCACTTATTGACATAGATATCAAGGCGTTATATTAAATTTCCATGGGTGAAACTATGAGATATGCCCAGTGAGGCAAGTTTGACACTTTTTTCCAAGATTTTTGACGATTTCAGCTAAAATCACTTGTCCATCTTTTTTTGTAGCTTTTCTTGGATCACCCCAAATTCCATTTTTGGTAGCTTTGGGAAATGATTGATTTGCTAGTTTTCCAAGTTTGATGATTTCTTGTTTTGTCATTCCAGCTGTATCTAGTCCCTTCTTTACCAAGTTCATTTTGACATTTTTTGAAATTGCCAACATGAGTGATGTCTCTACAAACCCTGCGTGATCAAACTCTCTTTCCATAAAATGCCAGTAAGACAGTGGAAATACTTTAAGTTTATTTTTTGAAATTTCCTTTAATTTGATATCTAGATTTTTTATTGGTTTTAGATTTCCATGATGTCCATTAATTATGAAAACCGTTTTGATATTGTTTGATAATAACGACATGCACAAATCACTTAGAATAGTTCGTAGGGTTGATTCTCTTATGCTTAGATTAAAAAATGGTGCATGCTCATATGACACTCCATAGTTTAGTGTAGGCAATAATAGATACCCATATTTTTCTGAAATTTTTTTTGCAACCTCAGTAACAATATCTGAATCAGTTGAAATTGGTAAATGTGGGCCATGCTGTTCAATTGAGCCTACTGGGATAACTGCTACTTGTTTTTTGTTTGAGATTGACTTTCTTAAATTAGGATCAAACTGTATTTTGATATCTACCATTTACTTCACTTTGATTTGATGTGAACTTTTCTCCAGCGAACTTCAAGCTTGTTCTCTAAATGCATTTTCATTGCTTTTAGCAAAGTATCTGCTTCTAGTTTTTGTCCTTTTGATTTCATTTTTTCTAATGTATCATTTGGATCAACTTTGAAAGAATCCTGGAATATTATTGGTCCTTGGTCCAAGTTTTCAGTTACATAGTGGGATGTAACACCTACAATCTTTGTACCTCTTTCGAAAGCTTGTGCATATGCTGAAGCACCTGGAAATGATGGTAGTAATGATGGATGAATGTTAATTATTCTATTTGGATACCTCCAAACAAAGTTTGGACTAAGAATTCTCATGTATCTTGCAAGTGAGATTAAATCAATATTGTATTTTTTACAAATGTTGATAATTTTATCTTCAGCCTTATCTTGCACTTTATCTTCTACTAAGACAAATGGAATTTTTGCCTTTTTTGCTAGTGACTCTAATGTTTTTTCAGTTCCAATAATAACTGAAATTTTCCCTTTGAGTGATTTTACATTTGCAAGAATTGTTTGAAGACAAAGTGGCTCTTTAGTTACTAGAACTGCAATATTTTTCTGTGAATTTGTTTCATGGTGAGTATTAACATCCATCTTTTCTTTTTTTGCTAGACTTTGAATGTCTGAATCGAAATTCTTTACATCTACTGATTTAGAAAATGATACTTCTAGATACATACCAAAAAGATTTTTGATTACATTTTGATTCACTTTCTCAATATTTCCACCTTTAGAAAATGCAAAATTTGTAAATGCAGCTACAATTCCTTCTTTGTCTTTACCCACAACTGTAATTCCAATTACTGTTTTTTTCATGACTTTTTTGCTGAAGACTTTCTCATTATTAATCATTGATAGAAATCTAGATGGTGCGGGAGGTGGGATTCGAACCCACGAAATCCTGAGATATAGGGTCCTAAGCCCTACGCCTTTGACCAGGCTGGGCGACTCCCGCAACGAATTTGCCATTAAACACAAAGTTAACTGTTATGAGACGATAGTTATACAACCAAAATCTAGTATGGGCTTCAGATCTATTTTATACAAGCAAAAGCCGCATGAGGAATATGAGCAAAAAGGAGGATTACAACATTCTAGTCAAGAAGGATTGGGGGATTTTATATTGGCTACTGTCTGGAAATCACACAGGCTAGAGGGCAAGGCGATACAAAACAAGAAGCAGTTGCAGATACCAAAAAGGCAATCAAATTGTGCAAGTCATATCTTGAAGACAAGAAGAAAAATCTAGCCTCACAATTAACTACTGTATCGCTCTGAGTCTTCCTGTTATTGGGTACAGAGATATACTCAAGGCATTACGAAAAAGAGATTTTTATCCTACAAGACAGTCTGGAAGCCACATTATAGTCGAAAATGGTAGCAAATGGGTTATGGGCTTTCAGTTTCCAGAAAAAAAGAACTTGGAAAAGGATTAGCATTGCAAATAATTTCTGATTGTGGACTGGCAAAAAAAGAGTTTCTTGGATTATTGTAACCTGAATTGTGAACGATTCATTTGCTCAGCTCTATGCTAATCAACTGTGAAAATATTCCGTGCTGTATTCTGTCAATCTAGTTTGATATTCAGATTTAATCTTTTCCCGATTATTTTGTAAAATTCCTCTGGTTGGCGAGTTGTCAGATCAACTGTAAATGCAGGTAATATATTTACACCATCACCAAAATTAAATGTGCCAATTGAGAATTCAGGAATTTGGAGATAGTCAATACTATTATCCTCATATATTAATTCTGGTTGGCCAGCACAATCTTGTCTACCTCTTGCAAGTTTTAGATGAGGTTGTGCTGGCTTTAAAGATTGTTTTTTGGATTTGGCAAATATTTACGCTTTATAATTTTGATAAATATTAACAACAAAATCCCAGTATTAACCAAGAATAATATTGTTGCAAAAAATGCAGATTCATACCACAAATCAAAACCATACCAAAGAATTTGTTGAGAAATATGAATTGCTAAAAACAACGAACTTCCACATAACCATGCTAATGCAATATATGCAAGAATAACTCTAAAATAAAAAAAAGAAGAAGAGTGGTCACCAGTGGCCATACTCAAAATCAACCTCAACACTATACCATGTTGTTCCACCATCAGGTATCAATAATATCAAAGCCAAGAAAGGTATTGTCTTCTTTACTAAAGTCATTAGAATCTTGATCATATTACTTGTTAATAAAACGGATCATGATTGGTTCTGTCGGGTTATCGGGTGCTATCATACTGAATTTTCTTTGTAGAGTGAGGGCATTTTGAATCAAAGTAATCCACCCGAAAGGGAACTTTTGTAAGGTATCGCACTTTGCTAGGCTATTGAAAATGTCCTTGCGGACTTTTCAGTGAGATTAAATTGTAAATTTATCACACCCTAACGTAACACTTTACCACTCTAATGTAACATTAGTTTGAAAATGTGGAAATTGGTGAAAACGATCTAAGATGTAACAGCGTAAGATTGAACAAGGTTTATAAGCAATTTGGCGAGAACGAGAGCTGAATGTCAGAACTGGGGACAAAAAAGTCTGGCGGATTATCCCGAAGAGACTTTCTCAAATTAATGGGTGCCGCAGGCACTGGATTAGCATTTGCTCCATTTGTCCCGTTTGGCAATTTCATGCCAAATCCAAATCAGGCATCCCTTGAAAGAGTCCCGGTAATTTTACCTGACGGCACTCAGGCAAATATCAATACTTATCCAATCAATCATGCCGAAGTAATCACATATCCTGCAACTGGTGATGCTGCACTTGATGCAGAAGCATTTCGTAAATGGCAATTCATTAGATTGCCTGCAGAATTAGGTGGAGATAAAAAAGATCCTAGTTCATTACGGGCTTACAGTATGATTTGTTTGCATCTTTGGTGTCTATGGAAATATTGGCCTGATGATGGAAGAAAGAGAGGAGAATGTCCTTGTCACGGAAGTATGTATGATCCAATGACTGGAACTGCATTTGTTGGTCCTGCATCAGTACAAGCTGCACCATCAAACACTTTGCCAAAATTAACTTTAGATATTGATTCAGATGGTTTTGTATTCATCATGCCACCAAAGTTTAACGCAAACGATAATGGAGTAATTGGATATGGCCGTTTCGCTTGAGAGAAGAACTGGAGTTGTAGCGCTCCTTTATTGGTTTTGGGATGGAGTAGACAGAACTATCTTTACTGCAATTAAATTTTCATTTCCTGCAAGATTTGTAAGTCCATTTGGATTTTTGGGAATGCTCACATTCATTGTTTTCATTATTCTTGGAGTCTCTGGAGCTTTACTGATGTTTTACTATCAACCGATTTTAGATAGAGCTTGGGATAGTGTTCAATTCATTAATGATGATGTACCATTTGGTTTTCACATTAGAAACATTCACTACCATGGCTCTAATGCTATGGTCCTTCTTGCAGTTCTTCACATGTATTATCAATACTTTAGTGGACGATACAAAATTAGAAATGAAGTTTTATGGATGACTGGTGTCATTTTAGGAACTGTTACAATCCTTGAAGCGTTTACTGGATACGATGTAATTTTCAGTGAAAGAGCTGAGCTTGCGATTAGTATTGCGGCGTCGTTAACAACATCTATTCCTGTTGTAGGACCTACAATCCGTGATGCGGCGCTGGGTAGCGGTTTCTCGGACTTTGTATTGAGATTCTATGCACAACATGTATTCTTGCTACCTATTGTCATGCTTGGATTAATGGCAGTACACTTTCCAAGATTCTTGGTATTTGATGTACCTATGGTAATGGCAATCGGTGGTGCTATCTTGATCACTGGTGGTGTATTCCCAATTGATATGGGGTTCAAGTTTGAGCCCACGGTACCGCCCGGTGTCACAGTTCCTGAATGGTATCTTACTGGAATCTATGCATTCATGAGGACACAATATGACAAATTTGTTACAGGTTTACTGTGGCCGTTACTATTCATCATATCATTTGTATTGATTCCGTTTATCGACAGATACAAGAAATTCTCTTGGAGGGATAGACCTATTATCACTGCATTTGGAATTACAAGCCTTGCGCAAATTATGGTTACAACTTATTGGGGATTCTATATCTCGCCTGATACAAAAATCCCGTTAGTTGAGCGTTTGGTAATTGATCCAATATTCTTCTATTCGACAATGATCTTGTTGGTACCCCTAGGGTTTGGATTTACTTACATGATGATTAAACTTGCAAATGAAGCTGAAAGGAAATCAAAACTTGCTAAAAGTAACGGTCCACAAAAAGTAGCTACCATTAATTTATCTGAAAAATGGATTAACTGGTTATTGGTTGCACTATTGGCTTTCCAAGTATTCCTAAACATTGCAGCATACAATGCGGCATTGACTGGAATGAAGAATGTTTCATTGTTCTTTATAGGAATTATACTGTTAGTCTTTGCAGCGTTCTTTCACGTATACAGGTATGCAATGAGTCAACAAAAGAATGCGCCTCCACCTGCACCTGTACCTGTAGTTGAGGAGAAACCAAAACTAGCAGAACCTGAAGTACCTGTAGAGCAGAGTAAACTCCCAGAAGGTGAAAAAACATCTGATACAAAACAATCTCCAAAAGCATTGGCCCCTAAAGTGTCAATTCCAAAAACTCAAGCAGATGTTGGAGTCGGTGCAAATGATAATTCAAATATCGGCTCTAACGATATTGATGGTGTGAAAAAATTATGAGCGGTCCAACATCAAGTCATGCATATGGTATTGGGATGATTGCATTAGTTATTGGCATGTCTGCATTTGTCGTATTTTATAGCTCATTTTATCTTCCTGAATCCTTGGCAAAGCCATCTGTATCTGATCATATTTTACATCCTGAAGATGATTTCATTATTGAAATTGTTCCCGGTGCAGTAGTTGAAGGAAATCAAAACTATGTTCCAAACAAGCCTGAAGTGTTGTTAACTATTAACAATAATGTCATATGGCAAAACAATGATGATACTGCACATACTGTAACTCCTAATCATAGGCATGCTGATAATTATAGTGGTGACTTTGGTTCGTCTGGAGTTTTAAAACCTGGTGATACATACGAATTCCTATTTACTGAACCACAAGACGTTTCGTACCATTGTACACCTCATCCATGGATGGAGGGAACCATTAGTGTGGCAAAGAGTAGATTCTAGTTAGAATATTTTGCAAAAATTATCTGACTTTCAATTTCTTTATGTTGTTCAATAATTGATACTCTAAATTTTACTTCATGTTCTTGGCCTGGTTCAAAATTAATTACTGCAGTAAATTCTGTCTTATCTTCAGGCATTACATCTTTGTTGATAAACAATCTTGAAACATTTTGTGATATTTTTGTTTTATTATATGATTTGTAAATAATATGTTCGTTTGAATCTAAAATTGTAGCATTAACTACTACGCCATCATATCGTCCTGGATATGAAACCAAAATGGTTCCTTTGATTTCAGAATTTGGATGAATGTCTGTTGAATTTAATTTAAATTCTAAATCTTTCACAAAGTCTTGTTTGTAAATTAGCATAATAATTTTGTTAAGTGGGTTTATACAGACTCGACTGGGAACATATTATTAGCAATTATCGTTACTTTGTATATTATCCCCAAATTAGTTCACCCCATCATTTCTAGACTAAAGTCAAGATACGTTTGGAAAAGAGGAAATAATCACAGAGTCATGCAAAAGTTAGATTCAATCCAAATATCCCAGATAATCAAATCAAAAGAGGGTTGGTGTCAAGAATGCAGATGTCGTCAAATCCATGAAGATATCTGTGCGTTGTGTGCAGAAATTATGCTCAAGATATCGTAATTCAGGCAACATTCCAACTCTAAAAAAACCAGGAAGGCCAAAAAGAATCATCACAGAAGAGATGGTACAAACAGTACACACAGTATTTGAAAAGTTCAGGTGTTCTGCAGTGTTCTTGGAGAAAATAATTGATACTACTAGAACACACACACATACCTCACAATACCATACACAAAATTATGAGAGATAAGGGGTTGGCAGAAGCTCAGCCAAAGAAAAAAAGAAGACAAAAATGGGTTTGATATGAAAGGACGTATTCCAACTCCATGTGGCATATACTGACTGGAAGAATCTCGATGATGGCCAGGTGGTTTCTGTGCTACCAGGATATGCATCAAGATTTATCATACATATGGTGTATTTGCAAAAGCTATTACGGATAACGCACTTGCAGTGTTACGAGAAGCAGTTATTCAGCATGGCAGACCAGCATCAATCTTGACTGACCATGGCCTCCTAGTTTTATGCAAATCAATCTGAATACAAGAGAAAAGGAGCATCATCACAGTTTGAGCAAGAGTTGGTTAAACTTGGAATAAAACACATCATGGCAAGAGTTAATCATCCTCAGACAAACGGCAAACTCCAAAGATTTCACGGTGAGATTCAGAGAAAGCAAAAACGGTTTGACACAATTGATGGGTTGGTCCACTGGTACAACCACATCAAACCACATATGTCACTTGACTGGGACAATCTGGAAACACCTGCAAAAGTAATGCAAGAAAGATGCCCAGAGAAAGGAACAAGAGTTATTGATGAGCAGACAGGAGAAGAATACGATGTCAAGTAAGGGACGAACTAATTTTGGGATACAACACACCCCATTCTGACCCCCCATCATATTTAGAATTAAGAAAACTAAGAATTAACACAAATTAAGAAGGTGATTATAAACCATTCACCACTAACAAATAATTAAGCAATAATGAAAAAATATCCTCATCTCTGTTGTTGTATCTCCACTCCATCTCTTTGATGTATGACAGAAACTTTCCAGAACTTACACCATGATGTTTGGCCATTCTCTCTTTTGCAAAACTCCAAAAGCCTTCAATTCCATCAATGTATCGTCCCCTTTTCCAAACGTCTTACTGTGGTCAACTGACAAGTGACGATAACCATGAAACATAAGCGAATCATATCCTTTCCATTTGTCAGTGTACACGATGCTTCCTTTCTTTACTTTCTTGATTGTTCCTGCAAGTAGTGTTTCGGCATTGACATTGTTTACAATCACAACATGAACTTTTCCATTTCTCTCCAATATCC
>JARPSM010000026.1 GCA_029782475.1 Nitrososphaerota archaeon | reverse complement strand
TCTGGTCTTGAAGATAGAGAGAAAACCTTCTGAATGACAACTGAAGGCCTTCTTGATATATCAGCAAGACTGCATATGCAATGTCTTTCTTAGACAAACTTGTATGCCTGGACAGTAAATTTACGAGATGGGAAAACTTTTTGCAGAGATTTACTCCCTTCTTTTTTTGTTTTCTCTCATAGTTTTTGTAATAGTCCTTGGGTTTTTGGTATTTTCCATTCATTGAAAAAGCATAGGACAAACTGATCAAAAAGAGTTAGCAGTCGGGTTTTCATGATCTTTAAGATTTTCGCTACTTTCGGGTTGAAAAGTGGACAACGCCAATAAATAAGCAAGACATTAAAGAATCGTATATTTGTGAGGGGTAATAACTGCTTATTTTATTATAAAAAGTTCTACTGGTTCTATCAGCAGTTTTAGGCACGGTTTAGCCTCTGTGATGGATTCTCAGTTTTGAAAACTTTAGTAATCTTTATAATTTATATAATGATATAATTGTTGGTGTTTTAATGATCATAGACATATCTAAAATAACTGCAAAAGAGTTGGTTGAAAAAATCAAAAGTGGTGAAATCAAAACTTGTACATATAGTACAAAAGAAGAGTTCTATGCAGGATTAAGAAAACATGCACCTAAAAT
This sequence comes from Nitrososphaerota archaeon, assembly GCA_029782475.1. Taxonomy (GTDB): domain Archaea; phylum Thermoproteota; class Nitrososphaeria; order Nitrososphaerales; family Nitrosopumilaceae; genus Nitrosopumilus. The sequence goes on along the minus strand of JARPSM010000026.1, from coordinate 6,813 downwards.
TAGTTGATGGTTTTTGGGATCACTTTTTTACATTTGATTCGCAAAATGGAGATAGAGATTTAATTACAGATACATTATCTACAATGCAAAGTTTAGCAATAACACTTTCTTTATTAGAAGTAAAAAATGAATGTTCTTACATCCAATTTCCTATTAAATGCAATAAAATATTGCAATTTGTTTTAGATTGTGACGCTGTAATTGCAATGATTTACGATGGGGACAAACCCGAATTTTCAAACAAATAATTTTACACAATCATATCCATCAACATATGGTGTTTATACTAACATTCTAACACAATAAAGATTGAAACGAAAGATAAAATTATCTTGGAAAATAATAACGTATAGTCAAAGTTGAACTATCGCCACTTGGAGAAGCATGAATTAGTTTATCTTTGCCTTTCATAATAGCATACATTGAATCACAACATATTGGCATTCTATGATTTCCATCTTTTGCAGGATATCCACCAACCAGTTTATGAAGGTCAACAGATGTAATATCTACAAATAATTTACCTTCCTTGTCTGCAGCATCTAATAATTCTTCTAGTTTGATTTTAAAATCTTTAATGGTTAGCACTAGCTAAATTTATCCAACATCAGATAAAAACATTATTTCATACGTTTTCTGTAAAGGAATACTATGAATATTTATTAAAAGATCCAAAGATGCAACATGTATGATGTTAAATAAAGAAATTCTATTTACAAAAACTGCAGAGGCAGAACATATTGAGATGTATCTAAAAGCAATGTGTCACATCAAAGAACGTGGTGATGACATCAGAGTCAGTACAATAGCCAAAATACTCAATGTAAAACAACCAAGCGTTGTTACTATGCTCAGAAAAATAGACTCTCAAAAACAGATAATTTACAACAAGACAATAGTGAAATTCACAAAAGAAGGTGAGAAAATCGGTGTAAACATGATAAGAAATAGCAGACTATTAGAAGTCCTAATGACTAGTGCACTAAAAGTCAAGATTAATGAAGAAATAGTATGCGGCATTGAGCATCACATGAACAAACAATTTACAGATGCGTTATGTACCATGCTAAAACATCCAAGAAAATGTCCACATGATTATCATATACCAATGGGCAAATGCTGCCAATAATTCAAACAGGTATAGATTTTTGTTCTGTACAGGTTATAATAGATTCTAGTATTTCATGAAAACGATACTAGTGTAACAGAAATTAATACTAACTAGTATTATGGATTAGCACGAGCAAAGAAATTATCAAAGATCACATATTGATGAATGTTATCAGTCCAGATATCATAATGTGATAATTCAATTACTAGACTATCATTATCTTCAATAAACTCTGTAGCATTTATGACAAAAGATTTCCAGCCCGAATCAGTTGTTCCACCCGGAACTAGCTGTTCTGAAAACAAAGGACGTCCATTAATGTCTAATATTTTAAAGCGAGTATTTGTAGTGTCAGGATTCACACTATCAGATACCACTCTGTAATCAATACCTACAAACAGACTTGTGACATTACTTGGAATGCCAATGCTTTGAGATATCTCTGCTTGGGCTGAAAATCCATCACCTGAAATCAATCCAGCTGTTCCAGGATTGCCAAAATCATACAAGGTAAAGAAATAGAGATTAAATGGTTTGTATGATTCTATTGGTTGGAATAATGTTCTGGTGAAACTCCAAGAGTCTAAACTATCAAAGATATCATTTATTGGAACAAATGATGTGGGTTTTGGATAATGTACTGCATCAATTATAATTGAAAAGGATGCAATATCTACACCATGTTCACGAACTGTAATTATATGTGCTCCATCATCTAGTGGAACGCTCGTCCAATGTTTGGTCCATCTACCATCATATAGGACATTTGTAGTTACACCGACTTGTTCATCACCAATTAGTAATTGTACCTCATCTAAGTTCTCACTTGTACCTCTAAATTTTGGTATATTGTCAGATATGGTCATACCATCAATAAATGGGATGTAACTGCTGCCTGTATTAACTGAAGTTATACTAGCTGATTTTATCGGGGTATCTACATTCACATTAAAAGTAGCAATTGCCGAATTTGCATTGTCATCAATAGCTGTGCAGGTAACTAAATTATCCCCTGCGATAAATTCAGAACCGGGTGCAGGATTACATGAGATTGTTACAGGGAAGATATCAGTGACAGTAGGCAAGTCATAGCTTACAGTACTTGAATCACTTGTAAAGTCAGCAGGTACATTACTAATTACAGGAGGTGTTGTATCCTGAACTGTAATTATCTGGGTATCAGTACTAGAGTTTCCTGCTACATCAGTTGCAGTGTATACCACTATAGTATCACCAAGTGGATAAGAATCAGTAACATTACTTGTTACAATGGCACTACCAGAATTATCAGTGGCAGTAGCTGTTCCAATCTGGGCTAAAGTTAGAAAGGTGTCGATATCTGTGGCCTCAAATGTTTTATCCCCTGGTACTGTTAGAACAGGATCTGTCACATCAGTAAATGTTACTATCACATCAAAAGAGATACTTGAGGTATTACCAAAACTATCAGTTGCAGTGCAAATTACGGTGGTGGTTCCAATAGGGAATAGATCCCCAGAAGAGTAATTACACGATATCGTACCCTCATTTACTGTAGGAATATCAAACGTTGCAGCTGCAGAGTCACCAGTACTAGATAGTAAAATATCATCAGGCACATTACTAATTACAGGAGGAGTTCTATCTCCTCCCCCACCACCTTGATTATTTTGAGTAGCTAGTATCTGTACATCATCAATTCCCACATCCTCACCGCCACTACTAGCTTGTGCTACAAATCTTATCTTAAAATTAAGCACATCGGTATACTCTGATAAATCATAAGTTTCCAAATGCCACACATCATCATCTAATCCTGCAGTGGTACTAGTAGCTGCATCCCATGAATCCAATGTCACCCATTCATTAACGTTATAAACTTGAACCTGTAGATATTCTCCTGCATCAAGAGAAGTATCCACATAACGATAAAACTGTAAATATTCATTATTATAATTTTGTAGGTTTATCGCATATGCTTGGGTCAAAGTACAAGAACTGCAACCATCAGCTTCTGCTACATTATTACTAGATGAATGACCAGGTGGTATTCTGCCTTCATCAAATGAATCAGCTCGCCATGTACCTGTAGTTTCCCATTTACTAATTCCGTTCTCAAAGTCATCAGAGAATATTGCACTACCTGTTGGGATAACAGGATCTGGTGTTGGTGTTGTAGGTGGCGTAACAGGATTTGAGATTGTTGCAATGACTAAAGAGGATACAGTATTGCTTGTTGCCTGGTATTGGTCAGTCGCAATAGCCCTTATGAGGAAGAAAGCACTAGATACAGTATTAGAGTGAGGTACTACAAAGCTGGCAGTATTACCATCACTAGATATAGTTAAATCAATATCAATGTCTTCTCTTCCTACTTCCCAGGATACCGCAGTATCATCATCATTAGCATCAAATACAGTTGCAACAAGTGTTATGGTATCCCCTGAATTTGCATTAATGGTTCGTGGCGTTACAGAGATAACAGGTGGAGAATTAACTTCAGGTGTGCCGCCTATATCACAAATCTCACCAACTTGGCAATTACCAGGATTAACTATAGGAATAAGACTAGAATCAAACGGATATTTATCAAGTGGATGAGAGCTACCTATTGTATACTGTGAACCACTACGAGCTGAACCATCACGGCTTGAAATAAGTAAACGATCATCAACACTTAGTTTAATTTCATAAAATCCAGTTTCTTCAGCAGTAAAGAAAACAAACTCTCTAGTTTGCTCACTTGAATCACTAATTATCTTTATACCATCAGGCTGTTTTACTTCAAGCTGAAAATTTGTAAAACTCTCAACAGGAGTATTGCCGAAAAGTTCTGGGTTAATGGGATCACGAGTAGTAGTTTCAAGTAGCCAATTAACTAAAACTTTAACATCATCACCCGAATCAGCATGGATTCTATACTGGTGGGTATTACTAATTGCTCTTATCCCATCAGAGATAATATTTGGGAACTGGTTATCATTAATCAAAGATAAAGAATTACCAACATTTAGTTTTCCAAATCCATAAGAGTTAAAATAATTATACAAATTTACATTTTGATCCTCATATAGTTTTGATGTTGCAGTACCGTCATAACCAAATTCAGCACCCAAAAGTAAAGCATTTCTTATTTCAGATGGCATCAAAGTAGAATCTTTATCAAGTAATAATGCAGTTACACCAGCAACGATAGGGGTAGAAAATGATGTGCCACTAACTGCATCATAATTGCTACCAGTAGTAGCTCCTGCAATATTTGTACCAAGTGCAGAAATGTCAGGTTTTATTTGAACACCAAAACCACCCCTAGAACTGGAATCGGCAATTATTCCATTTTTATCAATATTAGCAACAGGGATACTATTGTATGAGCATGATGAATCTAAAATTTGATTAGATAAATTATTACCTTTACCCTGATTAGCTACACCAACCACGACAGTTACACCATTACTTACAACATTATCAACAACAATAGCAATCATAGGATAGTCAGAAGTGCATGAAACATTACGACCAGCAACTATAGCAATTAAATCAACATTTTGACCAACAAGATAATTCAAGGCTTTAATTCTAGCCTTTTCATTAATAACACCAGTGAAAATTATACTAGAATCATAGGCAAATCCTTTCATATCAGAATTACTTGATCCAGTTCCAGCAATAATACTAGATACAGAATTAAAATGAGGATCAGAACTTAGATCAAGAGTTAAAGAACAAGAAAAATTACTACATTGTTTTTTCTGAATAATTTTAGAAGAAGGTAAATCTACATGAGGAGTAGTAAAAAATCTATCAACTACACCAACAACAATACCCTCGCCTGTTTGAGAAACATCAGAAGCTAATCCATGAAATGCTTTAGCTTGTTTTATTGAAGTATGAGTAGAATTATTAGGATTAAACGTACCAATGGATTTTATTTCAAGCTCTCCATCTCCAATTTTTATAACATTATAGTTTGTTGATAATATTGTAATTAGATTAATTGGCACATCAGCAGTAACTACATTATCTAAATATTCAGGATTGAAAATATTCCTAGCCTGATATTCATCTGCCAAGTCATTTACTAGATCTTCCTTATCATCAGTAACTAGAACTACAGAATAATACTGCTCATCAGAATCGCCACTAGCTCCTGATACAGCAGGTAAGTCTAATTGTAACTGCTGAATTTTATCATAAAACCCAGCATCAAACTTTTCTGTATTAGTTACAGGATTAACTTGCGCATCAGAGAAAGGCAAGCCTTGTGGTATTAACATTAGAACTGAGAAAAAAACTAGAGTGCTAAATTTTACTATAGGGAATCTCAATGTAGGTACAAAAAATGTATGTGTATTAAAAATAATCCTTGATCGCTAGCAATAAATGGTAATAAAAAATTTTAAATTAATTTAGCATATCCACGAATAATTAATTTTTGTGCAGTAGTGTCATAAACACAAATCATCTTGTCTGTTGTTAGTTTTTGCATCTCTACTTTATCATCACTACAGTTCATTTCTTTTATCTGACCTTGTTCTGATTGGATTGGTGTGTGGTATTTATCTGGATTGTATTGAGGATAAGATTCAGAAGCAGAAATTTGGAAAAATACATCAAGCAAAGTATCACCTTTTAGAAGAGGAATTTTATATCTGTCAAAAATATCATGTGAACTTGATTTATGTATTTGAAGATGTTTATTCTTTTCATCAATACCAAAAAATTCATTTAAAAATTCATCTTTATTTAAAAAAGCACCAGGATTAGCATCCATAAGACCACTTACAAAAATATCTGGTATGTATAATCTATAAAATAACATATCATCATCAGTAAGATAAAGTGGTGAATAGACCTTAGCTTCAAAAAGAGAATCAGGTGCAAAAACATCTTTTGGTAAATCTAAAATCAGATAGCCGTCATCATCAACAGATTCAAGTTCAAGATAAAAATGAGAATTATCTATACTGCATATCTTTTTCAAATTTCCACTGGTAATAGTATGATTAAGATGAATTACATTTGCAAAATCAAAAGAACAATGATAATCAATTATATCAGAATACTGATCATTAGATAAACCAAGTTGTAAAGTAGTAGAAGATCTAGGAAATGGCTTTGTAGGATCATAGCCATTTTCTACATAACTATCAATACAGTGATTAGTATTTCTAAAATATGAAATAAGATACACAGGTTCGTCCCACTGTATTTGTAATGTTCTTGTTGTATCAGTTGAAGATATTTGATTTACTTTAACATTTGGATTGAGTTTTTCTTCATAGTTTATCGTGTATTCATCTGCGATACAACTGTAATAATCAAAATGAGGCAATGTAGATTTTGGTATTTCTATAGTTAATGTTCCACCCTCAAGTGCAGAAAGATATATTTCAAAAATATTATATCCATTATCAACACAGAGTTCAATAAATTCCCCTGTTGATATTTGATAATCTATAACATTGACTTTTTCAAATTCAAAACCCTCCACGGATTGGTCACATATTGAATCTCCAAATACTTTTCCTGGTTGATTTGCTACAAGTGTCATTCCAATTACCAAGACAACTAATCCCAGTATTGTTAATTTTGTCACTTTATCTTTTAAAATTACAGATATAAAAATAGGTGCCTAAAAGTGTAGTAAATCTATTATACATACATTTTGTGTATTTCTAAACTTTATACAAAATTTGTATTTACAATTTTGTGGTAAAAGC
>JARPSM010000020.1 GCA_029782475.1 Nitrososphaerota archaeon | reverse complement strand
TATGTTTTTTCAGAATATCTGATATTTCTTTGAATAAATTCGCTTCAGTATCTAGATGGAGAACAAAGGGTTCAACAGCAGGGCTGAAATGCTGCAAGAGTATGAGAAACACCGGGAACGTTTTGAGAAAACATACCACCGGCGCAGCAATGCCGAGTCTGCATTCAGCTCCACAAGTCTCAGTTTGGAGGAATGGTGCATACAAAGACTGCTTTGCAGCGACAGCAGCAGCTGGCCCTGCGGGTCATCAGTCACAATCTGACGGCACAGCCCCTGAAAAGGCGGAATTGACAGGAGACGCAACTGGCGTGAGCCATGGCACAGAATGCAAGAATTCCAGGAATTCTTTGTGCTTTGGCGGGATGTGGCTTTTAATGGAGCAAGCTTGATGTGAAATACCGGAAAATATACCTTGAAAAATAATCTCTGAAATTCCCAAAAGTGGACAAAGCCATATAGAAACATAAATTTTTTGTAAAATAACTGATTTAAGATTTTAGGCTGCAGTGTAATCTTTTGCTTGTCCTGCAACTGCTCTTGCCTGGGAATCTGCTTTGCTAAGAATTTGCTCTTTTGTTTCATCAGTCATAAAGCCTGATTCAACAGATACAGAACGTGCAGATTGAGAAGCCTTGCTGAGGATTTGTGAAATGTTGTCTGCTGTGATGTATCCTGCTTCAATTGATAGTGTAACTGCTTCTTGGTGTAATTGAGCAAATGCATTTCTGATTTTCTCGACATCGATTACCATTTCTTCTTCAGCGTATACAGTTCCAGCTTCTAATGCTGTAGTAAGTGAAATTCCTGCTTCAACTGGTTTGATATCTAATTTACCTAGAATGGATGCTAATTTGTCATTAATTGGCTCGCCTTTGAGGACTGGAGTACTGTCTTTTGCAATCCAGATTGTTCCTTGATCAATTTTAGTTGGAATTCCTGCTTCTTTGAATTCTGTAAGCATTGGCCCTGGTGCAATTCCTGTATTTTTGGCAGGAACTACAATATCGAAACTTGCAAGATCTCCGCCTCTTGCTGCCATCATAACTTTGTTTTTAGCAAGAAGAACGTTTAGCTTGAATGGTGACATGTCTGTAAACAAAAACATACATTGTCCTGTTAGTTTGTCTGCGATGTCTTTGACTCCTGGTATATCGAGTTTCTCAAATGCTTTTTTTGCAACTTTATCTTTGATGCTGAAAAATTCTACTTTGTCTGCAAGAGTTTTTCTTAATGGGAGAATTTGTGTAGAACGAACTTTTCTCATTTTAATTACAGCTAGAACTTTGTATTTTTTTGGAAGTTCTTGTAATTGTTGGTACATCTGGGTTTTTGCTTTAGGATAATATGTTCTATTTTCATGCATATTTCTTCTTAATCTCCTGTGCTTGTTTTATTGGCTTGCCCATTGTGGTTTTAATTAAAATCTTTTTCATGTTTTTCTCTCCGTTTGGTAATTTCTTTTCAATTGCAGCTAGAACAGTGTGTGCGTTAATTGCTAAATCTGCATCATCCATTGATACATCTCCAATTTTAGATGAAATTGATAATGAAGCTCTTGTTCTTACTTTGATACAAGATCTAAATCTTTCCAAAAATGCTTCAACTGATGCATCAAAAGGAACTGGTGTTGGCATCTTTCCTCTTGGACCTAAAAGTTGACCCAAAGTTTTACCAACTAATGGCATAACTTTTGTATCTGCTAAAAAGAAATCATGTTTGTTAATGAATTTTCGAGACTCTCTTTTGTTAGTTCCGAATTTTTCTAATTCTTCTGTTCCAATAACTGAATCTGCCTTTGCGGCTTTTGCTTTTTGATTCATTTCTCCTGTTGCTATAATACAAACAGTTGCTGGAGAACTAGTCTTTGGAAGTTGAACAACTTCGTTAATTGCAAATCCTTTCTTTACATCAATATCTTTGAAAGTAATGATTAATTCTATAGACTCTTTGAATTTACGCTCTTTTGTAGAACTTCTTGCTTGTTTGATCAATTCTATAATCTGTGCATCTGTAATCATTACGAAACAATTTCTAGAAAACCTACTTAAAATCGTTTAGTGGGCATAGGCGTTGTCCACTTTTTCAATCCAAAAGTAGCGAAAAGCTTAAAGATCATGAAAACCCGACTGTTAACTCTTTTTGATCAGTTTGTCCTATGCTTTTTCAATGAATGGAAAATATCAAAGACCCAAGGACTATTGCAAAAA
>JARPSM010000152.1 GCA_029782475.1 Nitrososphaerota archaeon | reverse complement strand
AGTTGGGGAGATGCGTCATGATGTATTGCAGAACCGTATCCTTGTCAAATCGGTCATACATCCTAAAGAACTGTCTGCCGTCTGTTGCAATGGGAGCCGTATGCCACCACACCACCACCACCCTGCCGTGCCGTCCCTTGTATGGAAGAACAATCGGCTCTCCCTTTTTTGACCAGTACTTTACTCCGCTTGCAGGATCATCTATGAATATTGCCTCATCAAAAACGACAACTGCAAATTTATTAAATTCTAGGCGTGAAATCCTCCTTTTGCGTTGTGTTGCCATCTTTTGATCTGTTTTATCTCTGCCCTGTTGATATGGATGCGTTTGACAGTCTTGGCAGACATACCAAATGGTTAATGGAAGGAGTAAAAGCCCTGGATGCAGGGCCATTAGACATACAGATTGGAAATTATTATTATTTTCAACATAGGAATTTTATCAAATAAAATATTAAATTATTTCCTAAATCTTTGAAAGGATTTTTTTCTTTTTTTCTTCAAACTCTTTCTTGGTAATTATACCTGCTTTTTGCAAGTCTCCAAGTTTTTTTAGTAGATCAAGATCTTTACTAGAAGAGGATTTCAGATTCTTTCCAGATTTTATCGTGGATTTTGTTTTCTTTTTTAATCTAGAACCCAAAATACTTCCTCTTGTAACTAGTTTTTCGCTAATTTCATAACCCTTTTTCTTTGCTTGTTTGATTATTTCTTCAGATTTCTCTCTAGTGACATCACCAACTAATTTGTGTTTTTTTGCCATAGTTCCTAGTTCTTTTGTTTTCTTTTTGGCAAGACGTGATTGTAATTTAAGATCTTTAATGATTTCGTTTTTAGATTTTTGTTTAAATCGTCTAGTATATTCTTCAATAACTAAAATTGGAAATGGGCTGTACTCAACATCAAGATAATATTTGATTATAGTGTCATCAGGTAACTTTTCAAGATATTCTTTAATTGATTTTTCAGACTTTAATTCCATAATACTTGTTTATTGTTTACTCATAAAAAGATTCAAGTTGTCTTTCAAATTATTAGACTTGGTTTTCATAATATAGTTTGATTACTTGATCAACTATTAAATTAGTGTCACAATCTTTTTCAGCACTTACAAGAAGTAAATAGTCATCACCAAGATAAAATGAAAAACGTTTAATCGTTTCATATTCAGCTAGCGTGTATTTTGTTTTTCCCAACATTTTAGCCATATCTTTTCTAGACTTCCAATCAAATGTTGCAAGGTTAACAAGTTCTTTTGATGCACGTTCTGAGAGTAAACTCTCCACACCATCTCTCATACCACCTCCGACTTTGACTGACCATTCATCAAAGACAGTAGCGAATCGAATTTTAGAGTCTATATCTAAAATTTGAGAGCAGAATTTTTCATAATCCAATGATATTGTTTACCATACTAAATTATTAGAGTTTTGAGAAAAAATCAATAACTGCCCACACAGATGCAGGGTCTAACTATACTACCAAAACGCCACTAGATATCAAAAATTGAATTCCTAAAATAAAATCAGAATCAGATACCAATCCTTCTGACCACCAGCCTGCGTTATTTTTAACCCAGGATGGAATCTCAGATGATTGAGATTCATCAGTTTTAGCAATATCTGGAATTTTTATTATCCCCTCTTTAATCAGAAATTGAATTCCTTGTAGAAATGAATCTTCATCAATTGAACCTTCAGACCACCAGCCTGCGTTATTTTTAACCCAGGATGGGATTTCACTAGATTTTTTATTTTTTACATCAGAGCCAGAAATATCAAAGTCCAACTGAGATACAAAAAAGTCTTCAAAGTTTTGAGAGTTTTGACCTGTTAAAATTAATTTTAATTTATACTGGCCATCAGATGGGATGAAAATGGATTCTTGAGCAATACCGTTGTTAGCTAAAATACCGATGCGTGATTGATCAGTCCCAATATTTGACCATATTTCTTTTCCAGATGAATCAGATATACTATATGCAAATAAAATACCATCAGCAAGAGTATTACCTACATCAAAAAAAGAAAACGTGAAAGGAATATTTTTTCCTGTTTCAGATTTTGAATCCCAGGATATTTTGGACATAATATTATTATCAAATTTTAAATCAAGAACATTAAATTCAATTAAATCCCCAGGTGAAATGATAATGTTTAATGGATTGTCAGTTTTTTCTAGATAAGAGTCAGGAATTTTTATTTTAATTATATTTTCATGTGTAGATGAAATATCAAATTTAACAAATTCAGAATCAAGTAGGTTCTCATTTACAAATACATCAACACCATACCCTTGTTTGAATGCTGAGAAATCTTTTTCTAAAATAATTAATTGTTCAATATACGAATTAGGTTGGTATTCATATTCCTGTGTAGGAATTGTTTGGTAAGAAATTGAATCTGACAAGTCATCATGTTTGAAATTCAAAGTTTCACTACCATATGATTTAATCGAGATTGGATATTCCTGAGCACTTGCAGTCTTTATCAGAAAAGTTTCTTTTTGAGGAATGTGTACAAAAGTTTCAAAAAGGAAATCTTGCGTAGTCATGGTTTTTGGATTTGTTGCGCCTACAATTGACACATTTACAGTATATTCCCCACTCTTATCAAAAACAGGTCCTTGAATAACAGGAACAGAATCTCCTCGTGCATAATATCCACCTGCAATAGGATGCTTTTCACCATAGTATGTAGTACATTTCCAGAGTTCTTGATTAGAACATTCAGTTTTGGGTTTAATTTCTAAATCTAATTTTCCATCTTTATCAAAAAAATATTCATTTGCAACAAGGTCGTCCCCGTGGAAAATTTGGATACGGTATGTTACGCTTTGAACGTTGATGTTAGTTTCACTATCAAATAACCTAACTGAGAGATTTGGGTTTTCAGAATCATCAAATGTAAAATCCTCAGGAGTTAGTACGGTAATCAAAGCCAGTTTCAAACCATCAAAATCGACTGGCGGTGCAAGAGATCCTGAATGATGTTGTGCATATGCAGGAGAAAATGAGACAGCAAGTAATAGTGCAAATGAAAAAACTAAGAGTAATTTTCGAATCACATCATGAGTATTTCAAAGGGATTAAAATACAATGTGGAGTAAAAAACGGACCCGATCGGATTCGAACCGACGACCTATTGCTCCGCAAGCAATCGCACTATCCAAGCTATGCAACGAGTCCAAAAAGTTTTGGAAATTTACGCTTAATTTGGATTGCTATTGGATAGATTCTGCAAAAATGTATTGGACATCATCGGGTTCATGAAAAGTCCAAGCAGCAGGTAACGAAACATTTTGAATTGACTTTAGATTATTTTTTTCAATTAACGTTCCCCATCCGGCCGCATTTTTAGGATCTTGAGCATATTTTTGAGATAGAGTTCCTGCAAATACCCAACCAGAATTCTGTTTTAAATTAGATATTGAATTAATCTTATCCAATACTCCAGTTGCAAGAAAAATTCCACCCATTTGTGCCAATCCTCCAATGAAGAAAATAGGTCGTAAAAGATTCAAAGAAGAATAATCAAATGCAATGGCATCTGCACAATAAGGATGAAAGTTCAATGTAGAAGTTAGTAGATTTTGTAAATCAACTAACATATCGTCAATTTCAATACCGTATGATTCCAAATCAAGGATTTTTGCACAATATGCAATTCGCCCATCACCTGAACCAATATCAATCACTTCAGAGTATCCTAATTGCTTTGCAAACAGTACTCCAACGTATCCAGACATCATCCAAGTAGGAGAAAAAGGAGCTTTGCTTGAACCGTGTTGAATACTATTTAGCCAATATTTGTTAATGTCTCCCTCATACACGATGCAATCTACTGAACCAAGTTTTTTCTCAAATGAATTGTAGTAAATTGGATTCTTTGTTGCAAATTCATGTAACAAATCTAAATGAGATTGTTCAATAGGGAATAATTGGGATGTAGATTTTGGAATAAATTCTTGAATTTGGCTTTGCCCAGCATAGATTTTAACAAATTCTTTTTTTAATTCAACTAGATTTTTTGCAATATCACTGATCATGAGAAATTCCTTTCTCGTATTGTTCAACAAACTCTTTGGTACTCATAGTTTGACGTAATTCTTCAAACAATTTAGCATTAGATTCAATTTGTTCTTTTGGTTTTTCTCCAGAATTTCCAGATTGTAAATTTTTTGTCATTTCTTGGATGGATGCAGATATTTTTGCCAAAATTTTTGGATGAATTATAGAATCAAATTTTTCAGAAATCATTTTTTCCGTTTCTTTAATTTTTGGCAATAAAGAATTAGGCTCAGAATCAGGCTGTTGTTTGAGCATTGTAGCCATGGATGAGACATTCATAACTTGGTAGTATGTCTCTACAATTTCATGAATATTAATATCAGTTTTTGAGTTTGCAGTGTCAATGAGATTTTGAAGTTTTTGAGATTCAGAATCAAACATTTGTGAAATAGCATCAGAGAAAGTCATATAGAAAATTAAACGTTCAAATTTTTAAAAACGTTAGGATTATGGGTTCTGTCGGGTTATCGGGAGCTAACTGACGGATGCTTTATACATTATTTCAGATGTTATGTATTGACGATTATTGTTGATCTGATGGAATTTGTTGTGAATGAGGACATTATGGTAGATAAATTTAAAATAATCAAATCTCAATTTTACAAGTTCAAACAACACTGATAATGTATCTGCTAAGAAACCATCTCCATCTTTTGGTATCTATATTTCATCTTTTGTTGTTTTATGAATACAGAAAACAGTTGATGCACCTGTTGAATCTCTAACATTAAAACCTAGAAATTCCAATGTAGATAATGTCTTAGGCACGCTATAACGTTCCTGAGACGACAGTGTTTACACTCTCACAGTTTTGATTGGAGTATTAAAAATCTCTTCTTCTTCATTTGGGAAAAGGTGCAAGTATTCTTGAACTGTACTTACAAGATTATTCCCTGCCTCATCCTCGGTTTTTCCAAATGCTGTAACTTTGTCATTTGTTGAACAACGAGCAACATATCCATCAGAAACTTCTGTTAAATTATATGGAATTATCTTGTCTGCCATTGTCGATCACCCATTATTTCCTCATTTATAGTCAAGTAAGACTGTGAAATAAAGTTGTCTCATCTAGATTTAGATTGAATTTTCGTGGGTGTTTAGGTCGTGCCTGATTATTGCCTCGATAACCTACTTTACAGTTTCAAAAAATATGTCATACCATTCTCCAAGGGTAATTTTATGCCGATTTTAACACTAGTTAATAGAATTTAGTAAATTAATAGATAAATTTTCATGGCAAAATTTAGATCCAATTAAATTTTTAGAGTTTCAATGCAGCAGCAGCAACAAGTCTACAAATACAATAAAGCTTTGAAAAAAATTAGCAAATTAGAAAAAGAAAAGAGAGATATGAAAAGACAGCTGAACGCAAAGGATTATGATAATGCAAGGATGTACGAACAACTTTTAGCAACTATTGATGATCATGTAGAGAGGGAAGAACAGTATCGAACAATTATTGATGACCAAGCAAAGAAAATAGTTGATCTCACAAAAAAACTTGGCATTTATGAAAATGCAAACACACCGCCATCTGCATCAACTAGATTAAAAAAAGTCAATAATCAAAAAAAGG
>JARPSM010000146.1 GCA_029782475.1 Nitrososphaerota archaeon | reverse complement strand
TCTGCTCCTCTTTTGAGGCTGATTTGTGATGAGTCTGTCTTGGTTTTTTAGATGAGAATCCGATTCTGTGCAGCAATTCACGCATTCCACGTGCAGAGTATAGCGTGTTGTACTTTTTATTCACATGTGTAATTACCATTCTTGTACTCCACATGAATTGACTGAATCCAAACTTTTCTGGACCTGAAATTAGATCATCTCTTAATGACACTAGTTGTTTTTTATTTAAGAAACATCTAGAACCAGAATATTCCTTACGGTGTGATGCAGATATTCCCTCTTTATCCATTCGATTTAGCCAATAGGACAGAGTTGATTGATGGTATGACATCTAAACTAACACATATTACAGAATACGGAATATTTTGTTTTCTTAGAATTGCAGCCTCTAGTCTTATCTTTGCCTTTGCGTTTTTTTCATTCTTGCATACTTTTCTTAAAAAATTAATGATGCTTGTTCCTTTCATGAAATGGCTTCCTGAAGATACCATTGATGCTCTAGTAGTTTGTTTTGACATGGTTCTGTAAGTGTAAACTATGATCTAGATCTTTTGAGTTGAAATAGTTGATAATTAGTTCAAAATTTGTATGCCTAAACTATAAAAAGAAGATTTCACTCTGAAATCAAATCGTATGATGATGTCATAAAAACAAAAGATTACTCTATCGAGTGTTGGCTTGTAATTGTCACAGAATGTGTGTCATTTCATTAGTTTGGTTGATGATTTCTAGGAAGCCGAAAAAGGTGGATTAAAAAACAGTTTAATATCCAAATTCAGCCTTCAGGTTTGTTGCAGTTATAGTACAGTCTGGTTAGTACTCGTGCTTGCCAAGTACGTGACCCGGGTTCAAATCCCGGTAACTGCACCATTTATTATGTATTCTTTGGAATCAACGCATCTTCAATTATCTCAAGAGCATCTTGAGCTTTTTCAGGCCTCGGTAATTGAATCATAAACACATTATCTTTTCCATAATTAGATTTTGGTGAAGTAAGTGCAAACATGGATGTTTTTGCAAGAGATTGAAAAAAAACAAGATGTGTTTTTGCATTTACAAGGAATGTTTCAGTGATATTTCCTTTGGAAAAAGTCAATATTATTTCAACAAATGCATTACCTAATCCATCTTGGAAAATATTCAAATCAGCATTAATCGATAAAGACTGCCCTGCAACTTTTGACAGCATTTCATCATATTTTTTCTCATCTAATTCAATACACGGGGTTTGGTTTCCTTCAAAATCAAAAGTAGTTATTCCATTATGTATTCTATCTAAGAATTGTTTGAGTTCATCAGACATTTTCTTTATCTTCCAATATTGGAATTACTTTGTCTCCAGCCTTCATCAACAAAGGAGAAATGAATGCAGTAACAATAGAGATTATACCAACTAAAGGGAACAAGAAAGCACTAACTGCACCTATATCCACTCCAACTTTTACAATTACAATAGAAAATTCACTTCTAGGAGCTGCCAAAGTAAATGCAGAACGAAGTGCTTTTCCACGTTTCTGTCTAAAAACAAAGTTTCCAATCATATTACCTCCAAATTTCATTCCAGTTGCAACCGCAATCAAAGCAATTGCTACAAAAATATAATTTCCAAGTTGTGAGACATCCATCAAAGCACCAACTGAAATAAAAAATATGGCAACAAACATGTCTTTGATTGGACTTGCAAGTAGTTTTGCCACTTCAGCAGATTTAGATTCGGCAACCAAAACTCCTGCCAAAAATGCACCAATTGCCACAGATAATCCCACAATATTTGCAAATAATGCGTAACCAAAGCAAAGACCAAGTACACTAAGTAGTAAAATTTCACGATGTTCTGCTGCGGCAACCCTGTCAATTAGAGGTGGAATTACACGAGTTCCGATAGTAAATGTACCTACAATTAATCCAATGGCAACTAGTATAACTACAATGATAGATTCTACAGAAATAGTTCCAACCAACGCAATGGATTGTAATGAAGAAATCAAAATGACAGCTATTACATCCTCTACAATCAAAATACCAAGAATCATGATAGAGGATTCTTTTTTGATTTTTCCCATATCTTCCAACAGTTTTACAATAATTGCAGTACTAGACACAGACAAAGCTGCAGAAATAAACAAAGCATCCATAAATTCTAATCCAAGCGCAGTAGCAGCATAGAACAATACACCTAATGTTGAAAACAACCCGATAGTTCCAACACCCACAGCAACGCGTCCAATACTTTTGATTTTTGCATATGGGAATTCTATACCAATTACAAAAAGAAGTAAGATGACTCCAATTTCAGCAAAAAGATTCAATGCAGAAATATCAGATAAAATTCCAACCCCACCTATAGCATCAATAGGAGGGCCGCCTTTAGGTAAAATCCAAGTCCAAATGTTAGAAAAAGGTCCAATCAACATTCCTGCAAAAAGATAGCCAATGATCAATGGTTGTTTAATTTTAAAAAATGCTAGAGTTACGATAGCACCAATAATCATTATGAATGCCAAATCAGTTACAAAACTTGTGTGAGGTAATTCAGGAGTGATTTGTTCGATTAGGCTGGTTACAGTATTGTTAAGCGTACTATGGATTCCACCAGAATCTAGCTGTAATGGAATATTTTGCATATTATCAGTTAACAAATTTGTTTAAAAACGATTGTGAATCATAAATTACTAATTTTCAGCACTAATGTTAGGCTCAATAATTTTGGAAATCTTTAACCTCTTTATGCCCAAACAACATAATCGATATGCAGAGTGATGATTAGGTCATCTGAATTAAATGAAGAGAAATGACCTTGGGGTATCTGACTGCATAATTGGTTACTTTGTAATCACCTTACTATTAATAGTACGGTACCATACCGTACTATATGATTCAATGCGAATATTGTCCAAGAGGGTTTATTGAGACAGTGAATGGATTGGCTGAAAAGACATTTCATGAATTACTTCACGAACCAGAAGTTGTAAACAAATAACTCTTTACATTTTTTATTTTACACCCAACTTTTTTATCTTTAAATTTTAAATGATTGTATAATGGTTGCCAAAATTACAAAGAAAAAAACCACTGCCAAGACAAAGAAAGAGCCTAGTCCATCAGTGTTATTAAAAAAGGTAGCATCAGTTTCAGATTCAAACAAAGCATTACAAAAAGAGATCAAAGTAATGTCAAAAATATTTGGTGAAAACCAAAAAGTGCTAGTATCCATGAAAGGAATGATTGACGCATTAACATCCACACTAGAACATATTCAAAAACAATCAAAACAAATTAACATTATTGAAGACGACACTCAAAAATTATACGCAGGATTAAATCAAGTTAGATCACAATCCAATTTAGTTAATAAAATTAATGATCAAACTTCTAAATTAGAAAAAGAAATTAATAAAATTTCAAAATCATCAAAATCTCAACAAGTATCACAGCAAGTTAAAGAAAGTATGAATTCAATTAAAAACAATTCTCAAATGATTATCAAAATTGCACAACGAATTGATGAAGTAAGAGATGATTTAAGAAAAGTTTCTGGAAAGACAGATTCATTCTTAGAAATGGGTTCAGAGATGGACAATCTAAAAAATACAATTAACGAGATTTCCGGAAAAACTGCAAAATTAGATACAGGTTCACAAATTATTGAAAGCCTCAAACAAGAATTAGGAAGAATTTCAGAAGGTGTTTCATCTAATTCAAATCTAAATACAGAACTAGATGCCATCAAAATTACAATTGATGCAATATCATCTAAAGCATCAAAAATTGATTCATTAGGAGGAGTAATTGATGGATTAAAACAACAATTCGAATCAATTGCATCAAAAGCAAGTTCAGTAGACAATTTGAGCCTAGAATCAATCAAAAATTTGGGGGGTAAAATTGATAAAATTGAGATCGAAATTGGAACATTAGCACAAAGAGCAGATTCCACAGCATTTGTAGGGGAAGGACTGAAATCAGTTCAAGAAGAAGTTTCTAATTTCAAACAAAATGTTGCCGATAAAACAAACAGCATTGAACAAAAAATATCATCAGTATCTGACACTCTAAAAAGACAAGATGAATCTACAATAGAATTCCATAAAAAATCAGAAAGACTATTTCAAGAATTACAATCAGTCAAAGAAGTCACTAGCAAAGCATCTAGTAATTCATCTAAAGAGATGATGGCTTTGTTGAAACTTTCTGAATACCAATCAAATATCAGAATGAATGCTGAATCAAAATACGGAGTGTCAAAAGATATAGAAAAAATGGCATCTCAGACAGCAGACATTGTAAACCTCTTTGATAAAATTTCAATTGAATCTGGAGAAAAAATTCCATTACCTCATGAAGTTAGACAGTGGGCTGTTAGTAAAATACTAGATTGTGCAGACAAGTGGGAAGTAAGATTCAGTGATGTTTATTCAATTTTAACAAATGCAATTGGCAGAGACATGTTAAAAGAAGCAATTAGAATTCAACAAGTTCGAGACATTTATGGAATTAGAGCTGTTGATGAGATTAGAAAAGATCTAAATATTTCTTAATTATTCCTCATTTGATTTATTGAGTTGTTCTTTCTTTCTTTTTAATGCTGCAAAAATTCCAATTATTGCTGCCATCCAAATTGCACTCATCATCATATTTGCAGGACTGACATACATGTACGGAGTCGCATCCATGATATTGATATTTAACAACGATGCTCTTTCCTTGACATCCAGCATGCCAGTATTGTAATCATCAGTTATTTTCGAAACAGATGAAAATTGGTCGATATCAGCAATCATTGAAGCAATATTATTTTGAATTCTAACAAAATTAGTAGATTCTGTAGGAAATAGCCATACAGGGTTTTTAGAAATCACTTTGCCATCAGCATTAATCGTTTCAGGCAGATTCATCATTACTACATCCAAGTCTTCTTGGATTGCCACTAAATGATCACGAATAATTTTAGGATCTGATGAAGTACCGATTCCATCAAGATTTCCTCTAATTCTATCAAGAGGGTAAATATCAGAATTGTAACCAGAAATTGCCATATACCCTCCAAAAATAATAATTCCGAGTATTCCAATCATGGAAAGTTTGTAAATAGTATTTGCCATTTTTTCCTTCCTAGTTCTCAGTCGATTATCACTTGATTTATCTCTTTTAAATCGAGTATGCGATAAACTCAGGTATGCAATGAAAAAAAAGCCAATAGTTTGAAGAGCAATGATTGGGATAAACACAGGATTATTTGAAAAAATTGCAATGAAAACTCCCATTATACCATAAACTCCAAAAAATATTTCTAACAGAGTTGTTTGTGTGAATGGTAAATTATACGCCTTGTCTTTCCAATCATCTTTTTTTGTTACAATTCCATATTTTGGAGTTCTATGAAATTCATTTTTCTTACCAAGTATTGCATCAAATACGGCTACCGTATTATTAACAGACATACCAGCATTATAGACAAGTAATGCTGGAAGTAATTTTGCTTTAGACTTCCAGGATTTCCCATACATTCCCTGAATAACTAAAACATATGCGCCAGGCCCCATTGCAAGATATGTTGCAATTGTCAACGCAGGTAGAACACTTACAACATAAAGATTAACTTGTGCAGCTAGCAATACAGGTAATGATAAAAATTGTATTAACACCAGAGGATAAACAATATGACGAGTAAGTTGAATGAATGCCTGAATTTTAGCTTCAATAGCAACATTACGTTTTAGAGCAACATCAGAAAGTAATTTTATCGCACATTGTATTGATCCTTTTGCCCAACGAAATTGTTGTCTTTTAGCTCCATTCATTTGTGCAGGTAATTCAGCATCAACTACAATATCAGGTAGGAACAAACATTTCCAACTCTTCATTTGTGCACGATAGCTTAGATCAAGGTCCTCTACAAGTGTAGCAGTATGCCAGCCTCCAGCATCCTCAATACATTCACGTCTCCAAATTCCTGCAGTTCCATTAAAATTCATGAAAAGGTGGGAATTGCTTTTGGCTTTCTGTTCTACAAGAAAATGGAAATCAATACTAAGAGCCTGTACTTGAGTAATTGTAGAATAGTCTTCATTGATATGTCCCCATCTGCATTGAACTAAACCAATATTTGATGTTGCAAAATGCGGTATTGCTCGTTTAAGAAACCAAGTAGGGGGAATAAAATCAGCATCAAATATTGCAACAAGTTCTGTATCAGTTGTTTTCATTGCATGTTTCAATGCACCTGCTTTGTAGCCTTTTCGTGTTCCTCGTCTTACATGTTCAATTTGATATCCTTCTTTTTTGTAACCATCAACTACACCACGAAGTAATTCAACTGTATCATCATCTGAATCATCACATACCATTATTTTCATTTTATTTTTTGGATAGTCCATATGACAAACTGCGTCAACAAGTCGTTTTGCCACATATTTTTCATTGTAAATTGGCAATTGTATAGTAATAGTTGGAGTTCCCCAATCAATTGTAGGGTGAGATTCTTTTCTTGTTCTTGAAAGAAATACAAGATAGTAGAAATTAACGGTATATGCTGTAATGATCATAGCAGATAGAATGAAAAGATCAAATACAAATGAAGTGAAAGGATTGATTGCCATATCCCTAAATTCAAAGAATTGCTAATCGCTATTTAAATTGCAAGAAATGAAATTTATTTTTGTTCATAAATTTTGATTGCTTGTGGAGGACAAACACCTTCACATGCAAGACAAAAAATACAATCAGGTTCTTTTGACATTAACGGTTTTTGTTCTGATGCAGGATTACCAGGAGAATCAAACCATTCATACACACCGACAGGACATGCTTCAAGACATCCGCCATCAGCTACACAAATATCATAATCTACTGAAACAAATTCTCCCCAGACACCCATAATTCCATTACCGGTACCCTTCCTACCCCAAGTTTTGATTGTATGCTCAGGAGCATCGTAGGCTTTTGATGGTTTCATTTTTGATTTGTATTCAACATCAATTGGACCAGGTTTTGCTCCATCTGGAATTTCAATTGCACTGTCATCTTCTTCTTCATCATCATCTTCTTTTGCTTCAACTGGTTTTGGTTTTGCGCCAAGAACAATTTTTGCAAGAGGAGTTAGTTCTTCTAATTTTTGAATAGCAGCAATTTCAGAAATTTTTTCAGTTTTTGCAAAATGTGAAACCATTTTGTCAGCCAAAATAGTATTTCGTAAAATAGTATCAATTACCATCTTAGCAAAATGATCAGCCTTTTTTCTATAATCTTTAACCCAATTAGGATCACCAAATTTTTCAATTGGAAAAACTTGATAAATAATATCTACAACTTCACCAGTGACAATTTCTACTGTAATTGACAAATCAACTTCTTCGTATCCTTTAGCATCAGGATCAGCCATGTTTTGTTCTTTCCAACGATATGTTGCATAAATCCTATCAGCATACATGTCCATTTCAAATGCTTTTTTGAGACCATCATGGACAGATTTTAGTTCAACTGGTTCTTCGAGTTTAATTGGTAAACGATATAATCCAAGTTTGAATCCATGTAAAGGATAAACGCCACGTTTTGCAGTTGCGGCCTCCATTGACCATACTCGATCTTTTAGAAGTAATGACATCTGACTCTAGTGATTTCATTTTAGATAAAAAGGTTATCAGTCGTCATCATCATCAGGACATGTAAGTTCTCGGAGTTCAGTATACTTTTTCTCCATTGCTTCAGCGTGAACTAATACTTGTGATAGATTATAGGAATCTTTTGCAAAATACCAACGAATTGGAACCCAATGACCAATACCATCCATATCATGGATCATTCCTTTATCGGCTTTGACATTAATTTTCTCATCAACGGATGTCTCTTTAATTTCAAGACCGCGCTTTGTTTTGTCCTCCATAACAATATCAGACTCACCATCTTTGATAAAATAAAAAGTACCTTTCTCAAGAACAGGAAGGTCTAAAAGCAATTTATTTTTCCACAGGGTTTCCTATCATGTTTCCCCATTCAGTCCAGGAACCATCATAGTTTCTGACTTTTGGATATCCAAGTAGATATTTCAATACAAACCAACTGTGTGAAGAACGTTCTCCAATTCTACAATAGCAAATTACGTCTTTGTCAGGAGTAACTCCTTTTGGTTCATAATTTTGTCTTAATTCTTCAACGGCTTTGAAAGTACCATCTGCATCATTAACTGCAGTTGCCCAAGGAATATTATTTGCATCAGGAATATGACCGCCTCTTTGTGCATGCTCCATAGGATACTCTGGAGGTGCAGTAATTTGACCGGTGAATTCTGCAGGTGATCTTACATCAACCATCACAGTATCTTCTTTTCCTATTCCTCTACTAACATCAAATAGATATGCACGTAGTCCCTCATCTGGAGGTTCTCCAACATAAGTTGTTGATGCTATTTGAGGTTCATCAGTAGTATACTCTTTATTTTCTAATTCCCATTTTTTTCTTCCACCGTTCATGATCTTTAGATTTTCATGGCCATAAATTTTAAAAACCCAGAAAACAAATGCTGCAAACCAATTGTTAAAGTCACCATAAAGAATAACTTCAGTGTCTGCAGTGATTCCATTTTTAGCCATCAATGCTTCAAATTCTTTTTTGCTAATGATATCTCGTGTAACAGGATCATTAATGTCTCGTTTCCACCAAATTAAACTGGCACCATTAATGTGACCTTTCTGATATCCATTTACAGGATCATAATCAACTTCAACTAATTTCCTTTTTTCGTTAGGAGGATTTTGTGATACCCATTCTGTATCAACTAAAACTTCAGGGTGTGCGTAACTCATAATGGATACGGATTTGTTTTCATACTTATTTGTTTTTCCAAAAAATAGGAAAAATATCATTTTTAAGTAAATACAATTCAGAAGAACTGCTTGAAATTACAAAAAGTTGCGATAATTAGCAAGGTAGGATCTAAAGATTCAGAACAAGCTGCAAAAGAGGTTACAAAAAAGATATTAGCAAAAAAATCAACAGTATTTACAATTTCTCCAATTAAAGTTGAAGGTGCAAAACAAATGGATACTTTGGAGGAATTAAAGAAAGAAAAATTAGATTTGGTGATCACTCTAGGAGGAGATGGGACCACACTTCGCGTATTTAGAAACTTGGAAAATGAAACTCCAATTCTAACCATCAATGTAGGAGGGAACAGGGGGATTTTGGCCGAAATTACAATTGAGGAAATCGATGATGCAATTGAACAAATTTTAAAAGATAATTTCTTTTTAGATAAAAGAACTAGAGTTGTTGCATCTTGTGGAGGAAAAGAATTTCCACCTGCATTAAATGAAATTTACATTACCAGAACAAACTTGACTAAAACTGCAGAAATTAAAATTAAATTTCAAGATGATACAGTCAAGCAGAAAATGGATGGAGTGATAATTGCCACTCCAAGCGGTTCTACAGGTCACTCTTTTTCATTAGGGGGTCCAATTTTGCATGAAAGTTTAGATGTCCTAATTATAACACCCGTCGCTCCAGTGTATCGATTAGCTTCATTGATTGTTCCAGACGAAAAAATTGAAATTGTATGTTCTCACGATTGCAACATTGCAATGGATGCACAAGTAGTTAGAGCAGTAGGATATGAAGAACCAATAACTATTAGAAAATACAAAAAGCCTGCAGTCTTTCTAAGGTTAAAGAAGAGAGGGTTAAGACAGATGACTAAACTTGGATTTTAGAATTTTAGACGCTAGTGCATTTTATGCAGGGATTCCATTTAGATCATCAGAGGATTGCTATACAACATCATTAGTTTATGAAGAAATTAAACACATAAAGAAAAACCATGACGCCTTGGGAACTTTACTCGAAACTAGTAGATTAAAAATTAGAGAACCCAGTTCAGAATCTACAAAAAATGCAATTAAATCATCAAAGGATACGGGGGATTTTCCTCAATTATCAAAGCAAGACATTTCCATTATTGCATTAGGTATTGAAATGAAAGGTCAAATAATTAGCGATGATTTTGCAATTTCAAATGTAGCCAAGAACATAGGTTTGGAAATCATACCAATCATGACTAAAGGGATCAAAGATGTCGGGAAATGGGTTCATTATTGCCCCGGATGTAGAACTAATCATACGACAGGGAACAAGTGCGCCATGTGTGGAACCTCGTTGAAAAGAAAATTACTCAAATAAATCAAATAATTAAAAATTAATTTAATTTTGTCAAGAGTCGTGTAGAGTTTTTTGATTTGATGCTTTTAGAAATTTACTTTTAGTGTTTAGTGTTTTTTTAATTTTTTTTGCACGAGCCTCACCCAAGCCTTCAACTTTTGCCAATTCAGCAGTGGTAGCACCAAAAACTTTCAAAGGAGTTCCAAATTTAGTTAACATTCTAACTGCAAATTTCTCCCCAATCCCAGGTAAGCTACAAAGAACTGAAAGCTGTTGTTTTTCTAAATCAGATGATTTTTTGATCTTTTTTAAATACGGGCCTTTAGGAACATCTTTTCTAGAGCACATTGATAGCAAAAGTTTAGCAGTATGAGTAGCACTAGGTGTTGGGATTACAGGAATTTTAAAATCAATAACTACAGTGGATAATGCACCATAAAAAATTAGAGGGTTTTCAGTAATCTCTTCAATCTCATCAACATTACCTTCCATGAGAACAATAGGATGTTCAAAGTGTTCTTTCAATCTGGAGCATTGATCAAAAAGTCTACCATCAAAAACTGAAGCCATAAGATCATGAATACTTTTTCTCTCAACAATTGTTTCAGGTGCAACAATATAATCACCAATGGGGAGTGTTTTCATTTCAATATTCAACCCAATTGATTTTAATAAATCAGGAATTCCACTTTTTCGCTCTCGTTCATCTACTACGATTCGAAGGTTTTCTAAATTCACAGCATTGCTAAGAAAGAATTGTTAATATCTTGTATGAAACTAAACTTGGAAATTATTTTCTAGGATTATCTTCTACAGGAGGTGCATTTGGAGGAGGTGCACCTGCAGGGCCACCTTTCATTTGTTCAGTGATTTTTGCTTCTTGTTCTTTTAGTGTTTCTTTTAGACGGGTTTCTTGTTTTTCAAGAACAGTTGCACGAGTTTTAGTAAGTTCAACTCTCTCTTCTAATTCATCAATTAATTCTTGTTTTTTTGATTTAATCAAAACTGTACCAGCTTGTTTAAAGACTGAATCACCATCAGCAACTTTTCGTAGTTCTTCAAGGGCTTTTCCTGTTTCTGCATTTTCAATTTCAAGATGTTGTTTTTGTTGCATTACAGATTGTAGGCTCTGTTGAGATTGTTGCATTTTCATTATTTGTTCTTGAAGCCATGGTGGCATTTGTCCTGCTGACATAGTTTATCAAAAAACTTGTTTCATTATATCTTTAACTGATACCAGAAATGCATCATCATCATCATCAAGTCCTCTACACACCAGACAATAGAAATTTTACAAATTATTAGTCATGATGTACAAAGCCGATTAAATCCATCACGACTTTCTGTTCCGTACCATCATCATAGTAATTCATTTCAAAGAGTAAAACTTTATCTTCAAAAACAGAGTATGGTATAATTCCTCTATACACATAAAACACGTAAGGGTAACCACCAAAAGTTTCATTTATTATTGGTGCAAAGAAATCAATAATTTCTTGTTTTGTTGTTTCAGTAAAATGTTAAAATTGATTTAAAATTTCTTCGTCAAATGTAATTTCAAAGACGGTCACCAAGTAGCTTGACGAAAGATTCTACATTTAGAGTTTTACGTGATGAATGATCAGAGTTTCTATATGCTTTTACCTTTGCACTGCACTCTTCTGTCCATTTGAAATCTTTCATATTATACTAAACACCCAACGCCCGGTATAACCATTGTTATGGTTATAACAGCACATTATATTCACGCAGAGTTTTGCTCAAGTTTCTAATAAACTAGACAGGCCTAAAGATCAATACTAGGCTTGGAGATTTTTTTGTTTCATTATTTGTTTAAGGGTGTATTTTTGGTATCAACTATATCTTTACTGATTCTATGGAATCATAACTTGCCTGAATTAACCGAAGTGTAGAATTCAAGTTTGCTCTAAGATGGGACAATTGTTCAGTTTCAACAGCAATAGTAATTTTTTCATTAAAAGTCATCTGTGTTTTTACAGGATTGTCAGGATAGAATTCATTATCAGTATTTACAGAATCAAAAATTGCTTTTGTCTTGTCTTTTGCATCAACAATAATTTTTGCACTAAAGTTTAATGTCATATGCAGTTCCGGCTACTTTATAGCTGCATTTCTTACAAGACCAAATTCCAACAGCATCACGTCCAAAGTTTTGTGAACCGCATTCAGGGCAAGTTCTTTTTTCTTTTAATGTATAATGAACTTTAGAATATTGTTTTCTAAGTTTAATTCCGTAACGAGCACCTAATCCTTTCAAGGCTTTTTTTGCTTTAGAGTGTTTAACCATTTTTACTGACTACCTTTTTGTGCTGCTTTTATTACTTCTCTTATTTTTGCACCTACACGTACAGAGATTTCACCACATTGATTAATTTCATCTTGTGTAAATCCATCACTGCCACCTTTTTGCAATGCAACGATATTTCCATCAGAATCGCTGGTAATTGTAATACGAGCATCCATACTAGCCCATTCATCTCCATTTGGATCAACTATAATATGACTAGCAATTTTTCCCATGGTTACAGATACTGGGATTGTTGATACAGGCAAAGGAGTTTCTTCACCTTCAACAAGTTGTGGTAACTCATCAACCCAATTCCATTTTGGAGTTGTTGATGTAAGTAAAGCGGCAGTTGCAGCATAAGAGCATGCATCAAAGAGATTTCCATCATAATCAACAACAACAATATCGGCAAATACACCAATTACGGATTTGTTTTTTTCAATAACTAATTGAGAAACATCAACCATGTGACTTTCTCTAATTCCCCTATCAACAACTCTTGCTAATTCAATTACATGAGGTTGTGGAGGTCCAGTCTCTACTGTTGGATGAGATAATGGTAAGAGTTCAGCAGTACAAATGAAAAGACCACGGTCACCAGTATCTGGGAAAGGTCTATCAGGTTTTATTTTTACTCCACAAATTGTTTCAGTATCACCAAGATAGACTCTTGCTGAACCATTTGCATGTGGAATTGCATTAATTTCAATTTTGATTTCGCGTGCTTCATCAAGGGCACGTCCATCTATACGTTTGCCTTGTTCTAATAATTCAAGAATTTGTGTTTTCTTTAATTGATCAATAACAGAAACAGATCCCAATTTTAGTTCCCTCCACTTCCAAAGTATTTGTCTTTGAGTGCTTTCTTTTGCAGTTCGTAAACAACTTTACAGCCCTTTACTCCAACATCAACACATTTTTTGTATTCTTCAGGAGTCAAAACTCCATCTAATTGTAATAATGTAATTTTATCAAGACTTGGCATGTAACCGATTGGCATGTCTGCTTGACCTGCTTGGTCTTCTTCATTGTTAACATCAAGAATAATAGTATCTGCAACTTTTCCAGATGCAACTGCTGCAACCATATCTCGCATTGGAATTCCAGCATCAGCTAATGCAACAGATGCCGCAGTAAGTGCAGCACATCTTGTTCCACCATCGGCTTGTAATACTTCAATAAATACATCAACTGCAGTTCTTGGGAATTTCTCCAACATTACTGCAGGTTCTAGTGCTTCTTTGATTACCTTGGAAATTTCAATTTCTCTTCTTGAAGGTGCAGGATTTTTTCTATCGCCAACAGAGAATGGTTCCATATGATATCTAACTCTTAAAATTCCAGTATCAGTATTTGACATGTGTTTTGGGTGTACATCTCTTGGACCGAAAACTCCGACCAAAATTTTGTTATCACCAAATTCAATATATGCAGAACCATCAGCGTTTTTCAATCCACCGGCTCGAATCATAATTCGTCGGGTCTCGTCTATTTTACGACCATCACAACGAACACCATTCTCGTCCAATAGGACCATTTTTGCATCTCGTCCGCCCATTAAGTTTCATCATCCTTTATTTCTAACATTTCTTTAATTTGGTCAGTCAAATTAGCAACATGTGCTTTTTGATCAACCATTTCAATTGCTTTTTTAGCCTTTAATAATCCCTCTGAAGTTTCACAAGAAACTACAACCCAGCCATTCTGACCAATTGTAACTACGGCATTTGTAGCCATTTCAATCATCTGAATCATACTTCCTCTCTTTCCAATTAGGCGTGGAACTTTGCTTGGTGAAATTTTAACCAAGTCGCCAGAGTCAATTGCACCTAAATCTCTATCAGAGATTGTAACTAGTGGATCTCTTGTTCTATCAAAATTGGCAATTCTGGCTGCCACTAGATCGCCTGTTTTTAGTTTAGTTGAAAGTTCATCAGCATGTGCAGAAAAGTCTCGTCCAAAAACATCTTGTGCAGGCAAAAATCCGACATAACATGAATTGATATCAAGTTCCCAAGAGAGTGATGTGTGTGAATTTACTTTACCAATAACAAGATCATCAATTTTTGGAATATATTTTCCAGTTAACGTGATTACTCGGACTGTATCGTCATAAATTTCAGAAATACCTATAGTTGTAGAAATTATCTTTTCTCCTTCAAGGATTACATTTTGCTCAGGTCTAAATGGACCAGTAGTTATAACATCGCCTGGAATAACATATTTTCTTTTATTATCCATTACTGAACTACCTCGACTGAAGCTGAGCCCTTGGTTATAGAACCTAATCTGTCTATCACGTTTGGCCTTGCCGCAGCGGGTATTTCAAGTATTGCTTTTAATGAACCATTATTTTGCCATTCTTCAGATTCTAAAGAACCTACGGACTTTAGCACGGAATATGACTGAGATGCAAACTGTGCCGGAATTACAATTTCCAATCTTAGACTTTCTGATTTTAGTGCAATTATGGAACGTAGTTGTTCTACAATACCTTTTACCTGCTCATCAACGCTTTTTTGAGGATCAACTGAAACTCGTCCATCTTTCATAGCCTGCTCAATCCTCAATGGAGGATGTGGCAAATGTGATTTAGGATCTACGTATGTTTTAGCAATATATGTGACAATCTGTTTTTTCTTGTCTTCCATCATTTTTCTTCTTTGGTCAGTAGTAAGATTTAGATCACCTTTCTCAAGAATTATCTGAGCAATTTCAGTCTGATCTTCAGTTTTGAATGCTTTTAGTAATTTCTCAGAAGAAGGTCTCGTACCTTTTCCAGAATCAGTGTAAATTTCATCAGATACCAAAACAGCAGAAATATCTTTTTTCTTACCCATTTTGAAATCTAGTGCAGGATCAGGTTTCACCATAATCTCAAACTTTTCCCCTTCAAAGGAATATCTCACTAATGTTACATCGACCATTTCTAAAATGGATAAGGAGGATTTGCTATATATCTATACGTAAAACTAGCTAGATTTTTATGTGGACTTTGAAGATTTTGTTCAAGATTTGTCATCCTTAGAGGTAATTAGCAGCGATAATCAAAAGATATCTGTAAAGCTAAAGGGCATTCCGTTACAGTATGCAAATGCACTTAGACGTGTATGTCTAAACGGAGTTCCAGTTTTTGCAATAGATACTGTAGATATTATTGAAAATTCTTCAGTATTGGCAGATGAAGGTTTAGCCCACAGATTAGGACTTGTTCCAATAACTACAGATTTAGCCAGATTCAACGAGCCATCAAAATGTGAGTGTCAAAGTGAAACAGGATGTTCAAATTGTAAAGTAATGTTAGTTTTGGATTCAGGGGATTCAGACGTCACAAGAGCTGTCCTCAGTGGCGAATTATCTTCAGAAGACGATTCAATAAAACCAACTTCAGAGAAAGTTCCAATTGTTCAACTAGCGCCAGGTCAAAGAATCAAAGTAGAATGCTATGCCAGACTAGGACGTGGAACTGAACATGCAAAATGGAATGCTGCAAACATATCCACACTTACAAATACAGACAAAGAAGATGTCAAAATACTAACTGTTGAATCAACAGGAGCCCTCAAACCAGAGCAAATCATTGTTTCTGGAGTTGATGAGGTCAGTAATAGAATAGGTCAATTTAAAGAAATGATTGACAAAGTTGAAGCATAATTAAGCATAGACATTATATTTGGGTTTCAAACCGCATTATTCACATGACTAGTCAAGTCGTAATACATATGGCAAAAGATCTAAAGAAAGCATCTGCAAAGAATGATGCAGCAATTTGGGCAAAATTGGCAGAATATGCTTTAAAGCCATCAATTGCAAGAAGAGATCTCAATTTGAATAGAATAGATCAACTAACCAAAGAAAACGACATTGTTGTATTCCCAGGCAAAGTTCTCGGAACAGGCAACATCTCACACAAAATTACATTATTCTCATTTTCAATTTCAAATTCTGCAGCAGCCAAAATAGTAGAAAACGGCGGAAAACTAATCACACATACAGATTTAATTGAACAAAATCCAACAGGCAAAGGAGTAGTACTACTTGGCTAACGGAAGAATTAACAAACCAGCGGGAATAAATTCAAACACTTCCAAACAAGAAATCGTTATCAGAACAGATAGACCAATTGTTGTAGATGCAACTAACCACATTGCAGGAAGACTAGCATCAAATGTTGCAAAATTACTAATGCAAGGACACAGAGTTTCAGTAGTTAATTGTGAAAAAATTATGATGAGCGGTACAAGAAGTAATCAAATTAAAGAATACAGGGAATTTTTAGAAATTAACAGTATCATCAATTACAAACACGGTCCTGTACACTATAGAAGACCAGATACCCTAATGACAAAAATGATTCGTCAAATGTTACCATTTGATAGAAAGCCATCAGGTAAAACAGCACATCAAAGACTAAGAACATACATTGGCTCCCCTAAAGAAATTAGATCACTAGAAAAAATTCAGTTTGAAAAAGCATTGATTAGAAAAACCCCATCAAACTATACTGTACTTGGGGAACTATGCAGAGTGATAGGGTGGACTGAATGACAACTCCAAAAACTGAAATTTATTTTGCAACAAGAAAAACAGCTAGTGCCCATGTTTACATTACTAAAGGAAAAGGCAAAGTTAGAATTAACAACGTTCCAGTAGAAATGATTCCACAAGAAACTGCCCGTGAAGTCATTCTAGCACCATTAGAAATCACAGGCGATTTGAGAGATAAAATAGATATTTCTGTTAGAGTTAGAGGCGGTGGTTTCATGGGCCAAGCAAGTGCAACAGCAACTGGAATTTCAAGAGCATTAACAGGATGGACTAAATCTAAAAAAGAACCAAAAGATCACCCTTTCCCAAAATCAACTAGAGAAGACCTTAGAAAAAGAATCACTGATTTTGACAAATATCTAGTCAGTGGTGATGCCAGAAGAAAAGAACCAAAGAAATTTGGCGGACCTGGTGCAAGAAGAAGAAAGCAGAAATCATACCGTTAGACTGTGAAGGCTGTAATTCTTGCCGGTGGCAAGGGAACCAGAGGTAAACCATATACTGAATATTTTCCAAAAGCCATGACCCCAATCAATGGAAAGCCAATGATTGATTATATTGTAAAATATCTAAAATCATTTAGTTTTGTAGATAAAGTGATAATCATATCAGATTATAATGGATTAGGAGGGCAAATCAAAAACTATTATGGAAATCAAAAAAACATTACTTTTGTTCAAGACTCACAAAGTGGGACAGGTGGGGATTTACTGCACATTGCAGAGAAGCTCAAAAACGAATCAGAATTTGTGTTATGGTTTGTAGATAACTTGTGTGCAATAGATCTCAAGGCAATGAGACAGATTTTCAAAGAGAAAAAAAGTTCGGCATGCATTGCAACTAGAACTAAAAGAAAAGAAGAGACAGGATTTGCCACAGTGGAGGATGGAATAATTAAAGAATTCAAAGAAAAACCAGTAATGAAATTACAACTATCAGAATGTTTAGGAGTCTACATGTTAGGAAAAGACATTATCAAAAAAATCAAGGCAAAACAAAAACAAAAGCAAATCAATCTCTCATTTGATATTTTACAAGAGTTATCCAAAGAAGGGAAAATCAGTGCCTTTGACATTGGTGAGAAAGAATGGATAGATGCAGAATCTCCAATGGTTTTAGAGAGAAATGAGAAAACAGTAAAGAAGATTATAAAACAGATGGGATTTTAGACTGTTTTTCAAAATCTAAAATTTTATCTTCATATTGAAAAGTAATTGAAATATCATCTAGCCCCTCTAAAAGAACTTTTTTCTGATACGAGTCAATCTCAAAAGATATGTCACCGGATGGAGTTTTAATAATTTGGTTCTCCAAATCTACCTCAATGGCACCAGTTTCTTGTAACAGTTTTTCTACAATTTTTTGCTCCAAGGCAATTGGCAAGACTCCGTTTTTGAAACAATTACTAAAGAAAATATCTGCAAAAGAAGGAGCAATAATTACTGCAAATCCATAGTCAAGTAAGGCCCAAACAGCATGTTCACGACTAGAACCGCAGCCAAAATTGTCTCCTGCAACAAGAATTTGTGAATTTTTGTATTTTGTATCATTCAAGACAAAATCAGATTTTTCATTTTCTTGCTCATCATATCTCCAATTGAAAAATAAGAATTTTCCAAATCCTGATTTTTGAACTAGTTTTAAGAATTGTTTTGGAACGATTTGATCAGTATCCACATTTACTTTATCAAGCGGAGTCACAATGCTAGTTATTTTTTTAAAGGAATCCATCTTAACTCAAATCCATCTTCCTTACATCTACAAAATGTCCATGAATTGCAGCAGCTGCTGCCATTACTGGACTAACCAAATGAGTTTGTCCCCCTGCACCTTGTCTACCTTCAAAGTTTCTATTTGATGTACTGGCGCATCGCTCTCCAGGAGATAAGATATCAGGATTCATTCCAAGGCACATACTACAACCGGCCTCTCTCCATTCAAAATTAGCATCAATGAAAATTTTATCCAATCCCATTTCTTCAGCTTGTTTTTTTACCATTTGAGAGCCAGGGACTACCATTGCTTGAACATGTGAGGAAATTTTTTGCCCCCTGATTACTTTGGATGCTTCAATTAGATCTTCTAACCTAGCATTGGTACATGAGCCAATAAACACTCTGTCTATTTTGATATCTTCAACTAGAGTGCCAGGTTCTAGAGCCATGTATTCAAGTGCTTTTTCAGCCCCTCTCTTTTGATTTTCATCACCATTAGAGAATTCGCCAGGGGAAGGAATAGAATCAGTAACATTGCATGTCATGCCAGGATTTGTCCCCCAACTTACTTGCGGAGCAATATCATCAATATGCAAAGTAAATTCTTTTTCAAACTTTGCATCACTGTCAGTTTTTAGATCATCCCTCCAAGAATCAACCAGAGATTCGTAATTCTTTGGAGTGTATTCTCTATCTCGCAGATAATCAAATGTTTTCTCATCAGGTGCTATCAGTCCTGCACGAGCCCCTGCCTCAATAGACATGTTACAGATAGTCATTCGCTGCTCCATGGAAAGATCAGCGATTCCCTCACCACGATATTCAATTACAGTGCCTGTCCCTCCACCAGTTCCTATATTTTTGATAATAGATAGAATGATATCTTTTGCAGTTACGGCATGAGGGTTTTTTCTCTTCCCTTCAACTCGGATTTCAAAAGGTTTTGGTTTTTCTAGCCACATAGTTTGAGAGGCTAAAACATGCTCCACATCACTGGTTCCAATGCCTAATGCTAACGCTCCAAAAGCCCCATGTGTAGATGTATGACTATCACCGCAAACAATGGTAGATCCAGGTAAAGTTATTCCCAACTGAGGGCCAATGACGTGGACAATTCCTTGATTTGGACTATTAATGTCAAATAATTTAATTCCAAAATCCTTACAATTTTTTTCCAGTGTTTTAATTTGGACTGAAGAAGAAGATGTTTGGTCTAAAATTGGGAGAGAACGGTCAGTTGTTGGAACATTATGATCCATTGTAGCAATGGTAAGATCAGGCCTTCTAACTTTTCTATTATTCATACGCAAGCCTTCAAAAGCTTGTGGTGAAGTTACTTCATGAACCAGATGTCTATCAATGTAGATTAATGATGGATTATTTTGTTTTTCAACAACAACAATGTGAGATTCCCAGATTTTTTCAAAAAGAGTTTTTCCCATTTTAATCCTGATCTGGCTTGTACTTGAAGAGTCCACCAGCAGCAATTATTTTTCCAATAATTTCTGAAAATGGTTTCATTTTGTATGTTTGATTTTTTGTAATATTTTTAATTTCATTTTTAGATACATCAATTTCTATTTCATCACTGTCTGAAATTCCATCATATGTATCCTGTTTGATTTCAATGGGTAACAAAAATGCCCCATCTACTGAGTTTCGATAAAAAATTCTTGCAAATGACAATGCAAGGACAGCCTTTATTCCTGAATGAGATAGTGCAATTGGAGCATGTTCACGAGAAGAGCCACAACCAAAATTTTTACCAGATAAAATAAAATCGCCTTCTTTTACTTTAGAATGAAAGTCAGGATCTAATCCCTCCATTGCATGTGTTGCAAGTTCTGCATAATCGTGAATTTTCAGATATGTGCCAGGAATGATGACATCAGTATCAATATTGTCTCTAGCGTATTTTATGACGTTGCCTTTCATTACAAATCCCTCGGGTCTGTGATTTTTCCAGTAACTGCAGAAGCTGCTGCCACTAGAGGCGATGCAAGATATGTTTGGGATTCTACATGGCCCATTCTACCAGGAAAGTTTCTGTTTGTTGTACTGATACAAATCTCATCTTTTGCCAAAACTCCCATATGGGCTCCACAGCAGGCACCACAAGTTGGCGGTCCGACTGTAACTCCAGCATCTAAGAAAATCTTCAATAATCCATTCTCCATGGCTCTCTGATAAATTGAAATTGCTGCAGGTAAAATTTCAGTTCTAATCTTTACTTTTCTTCCCTTTAGGATTCTTGCTGCCGCCTCCAAATCTTCGTATTTTGCTCCAGTGCAGGAGCCAATGTATGATTTGTCTAATTCAACTGAAGGGGCTTCCCTTACAACGCATGTATTTTCAGGAGAGAATGGTTTTGCAATAGTCGGTTCCATTTCTGAACTTTCATATTCAAAAACTTTGGAATACTCTGCATCTTCATCACCTTTGATTAAATTGAAATTAGTTGCACCTCTTTGAGTGAGATAATCAACTACTTTTTGATCCGGCTCAACAATACCATTCTTTGCGCCAGCTTCTGTAGTCATGTTACATAATGTGAGTCTACTCTCTACAGACATTTCATCAATACCACTTCCACCAAACTGCATTGTTTGATATGTACCGCCATCATTTCCAATATCTCCAACAATTTTTAGAATCAAATCTTTTGCCATGACATGTTCAGGTAGTTTTCCATTTAGCTTAAAGTAGCAAGTTTCAGGAACCTTGAACCAAATTTCTCCATAAAGTAAAACATATGCAATGTCTGTATGTCCCAAACCACAAGCAAATGCACCTAATGCACCAGTGGTATTGGTATGAGAATCCCCACCTACATAGACATCACCGGGCATCACCATTGCCTCTTCATGAGATATGGTATGGCAAATTCCGTACTGACCCATTCCATATTTGAAATGTTTTTCAATTCCATACTGTTTAGTAAATTTTGATAATTTTACAATATTTTCAGCAGATACTTTTTCAGCAGATGGAACAAAATGATCTTCTGCCACCCAAACCTTGGCCGGATCCCATAGTTTGTCTACTGAAATTCCTTGTTTCTTTAATTTGTCAAATACCTTAATGACTCCAGGTCCTGACACATCGTGCATCATGACCTTGTCTACTTTGGCAAAAACCACATCGTCTGGGGCAACTGAAGACTTTGCTGCACCACGGGCAAGAATCTTCTCTACAATATTCATAATCAAAAAAGCTTTTTCTACAGATTAAAAGCTTTTCAGGATCTAATTCAGAGTTAAATTTTTAATTTTCCAGTATCAAGACCGTGTCTAACTATAGAAATTAACTCTTCAACTGAAGAATTTCTCAAAGAATCAGGCAAAGATTCAGCCTCAAATGATTGAAAACTGCCTATTCTTTTTCTAACAACAAGCATCTTGACAAGACCAGGAAACATCCTCAGCGATTTTCGTATTGGTATGATCTAAAATTTCATCTATTTCGTTTTGTTCCATTTTTAATCTCCAAGATATTCCAGTTATTCACAACAATAAAAAAGAAAAGAAAGGTCTGAAACATCATGCAATTAACGGTTTTCCCACTTTTAGCAAAAAGAATGGATACAGAATTTGATGTTTTTGAAACATTGCTAAAAACATTAGAAAATAACAAAGAGTCTTTGGAAGAAGGAGACGTTTTGGTAATATCTACAAAATACATCTCAAATTCACAAGGAAGAATTGTAAATTTAGAGAAAATTATCACATCAGAGCAAGGAAATAAAGTATCAAAAGAATATCAATTAAAACCAGAAATTGCAGAAATAATTATCAGAGAGTCAGATAAAATTTTTGGCGGGATTGGGGGATTTGTAATTACATCATCAGACAATATCATGGCACCAAATGCAGGAATCGACAAATCAAATGCAAAAAAAGGGCTGGCGATACTATATCCAACAAACCCGTATCTAACGGCAGAAGAAATTCGTAGAAAGGTTTTCTTAAAATTCTTCATCCACATAGGAGTAATTCTTGTAGATAGTAGACTAATGCCTGCAAGAATCGGCACATCAGGTGTTGCAATATCTTGTGCAGGCATCGAGCCAGTCTTAGATATGAGAGCAAAAAATGATCTAGATGGCAATCCATTAAAAGTTACATTTCAAGCAGCAGTTGATAATCTTGCAACAATTGCAAATCACAAAATGGGTGAGGGAGCAGAATCAAAACCATTTGCAATAGTTAGAAATTC
Source organism: Nitrososphaerota archaeon (assembly GCA_029782475.1). Classification (GTDB taxonomy): domain Archaea; phylum Thermoproteota; class Nitrososphaeria; order Nitrososphaerales; family Nitrosopumilaceae; genus Nitrosopumilus. Next base: position 9,750 of record JARPSM010000146.1, on the reverse strand, counting down.
AGAGGCCACTCTTACTGATAGGAAAATCAATTCATCAGAGATGGCAATTTCTCCAGATCAATGTGTTTACGTTAGAGGCTTGTCAAATCCTCCAAAACTCTGACCCAAAATCCAGTTCTGCTTTAAATAGAGGAATTTGGTGTAAAATTTAATGGAATATCTTACCAAATATCCCAAAACAGTATCATTCTTTGATGGAATAAAACACAAGATTGATGTTGATAGTAAAGACGGGGTAGAGCAACTCCACATTGTAGTTAAGAAAAGTTTTGAAGAGTTGACAAAAATTTTTACAGATGAGGGTTTTACTAAAGTTAAACTAGAACACAAACAACCAGATCAAATTGGAAGCGGTCTAAATTTAAAATTAAAAAAACCTTGGGAAATGCATGTAAGGATGGTTGATTTAAAAAAAGGATTAATCGGCATTCATGCAGAAGTAGAAGTTTCAAGGGATTATCTACAGCATTTGTTTTCTCAAAGAACCCCGGTGGTTTACGAAGTAGAAGAGATTTTAAAAAAATATCAAGTAGATTACAATATTTGGCATGATAAAATTAAGAAAAATATACATGCCATAGCTGATAATTACAAAGTAAGACTTGCAACACCTAGCATCCCAGTTTTTGCATGGAAACCAATGTTGTTTGTAATTGGTACTATAGCAGCATTTTACGGTTGGAAATACTTTAACACAATCTGGTAAGAATTAAACTCCGAGAGTTTCAGCCTTGCTTAGTTCTAAAAAGACTTTATCTCCAACTGAGAGACTCATCTCTTTGTACTCGTGCATTTCAAGTTTTAATTGAGTGACACCGGATTGCATGCCAGCTCCACCCATACCAGACATCATCTTGTTCAAGTCTTTCATCATATCATTCATGTTTGAAAATCCCATTACTTTTGGTGCTCCAAACGGAGGTTGCTGTTGTGGTTGAGTTCCCTCTTTTAGATCTTTTAGTGATGACAATGAGACTACAACGTATGGTGCTCCATCAGGTGCTGAATCTATGCTTTTTACTACAAATTCTTTCTTCATATCTAGTGTTGTATCTAATCCAATATAATTTTAATTTTAAGGTCAATTTGCACCAGATTGGGCAAGATTGAAGATTTAATTACAATTTTTAGGATTTTAAATCATTGTCAGAAGATGTAAAAACGACGTTACGATACTATGGGATTTCTCCATGGGAAATTGAGGTCCTATACGGATATCTAAATTCCCGCTTTACGGTAGTTCAAAATGAAATTGAGGCAGATGATGAAAATTTTGTCAGTTTCTTAGATATTGATATTCCACTTCAATTCAATGAGGCATTTTTCCAATGGTTTGATTTCAAACGTTGGGAGCAAATCAAAGCAGTGTTCAAAGAAATGAAGAGACGTAGGGGTAGTGGCAATGCCTTAAAAATTGTAATTAACTTTTCTGGAAAACCAAAAATAGTTTTTAGAATAGATATCGAGGAGAAACAATGGTTTGATAATGCATTAGAAAAAATTGATTTTGTATTGGAATTACTGCCATATCATCTAGATCCAAAAAAGATTCCATCAGATATTTCTAAAATAGCATACAAATTTGATTCAGAATCAATTAGATGGCGTCTAGATACAGCTTTATCTGAAAATAAAAAATATACATTTGCAGGAGATGTGTGGAAGGAAATTATTTAAGATCTTTTTGCAAGGGCTCCAACAATTCATGTAATTCTTTATACTTTGATTCTAAAAATTCAAGTGCAGCAACAAGTTTTTTGGATTTTCCATATTTGTAACGAATTAATTCCCTATGATGCCAAAATGTTTTATTCTCATCAACAGACAATGTTGTAAAATAATCAGTGCCTTTCAAAGAATCAGGGAGTTTCACGTCATGAGGAAATAAAAGATCTACAATAAACCATTCATCACCATCTTGATAATCAGAACCAGTTTCTACATCAAAAAATACATGCAGTAAATCAGACTGCATAAGACCATCATCGCCAATGGAGGGATGTTTAACAGATGATTTTTTAAAATCTAAATTAACTAATTGAGGTTCAAAGAAACCTTTGATGATAGATTTTCTAAATATTTTATTTGATTCGTTAATATTCAAATGCAGAATAATATTATACGAAACTTGCCTATAACTTCTTAGGTTCAGGGTAACAATTAGACTTCTAAAGAATCTAATATTTTTGAAATATCAGTGTTAGGATGACCATTTTTTGAAATATTTTGTTTTGCAGGGGGATTTTCCAAATAATTTGGAATCTTGTCTTTGATTCTTTGAGTGTATGGAGATATGAGTTCGTTTTTGTAGAAAACTCCAGTTGGTATTTTATTTCCCCATTCAAGCGATTTAATCAAAGCTTGAGATAGTTTTTCGTTAACTTCAACTTCAGAATTATAGTGAACTGACGGTTCAAACCCATGCTCTTCTAGTTTGTAAATTCTAGAATGTCTTTTTTGAGCCTCATCCATTAAATCGGCCCCGGCATACCAATCACGAGTGTTGAGATCATTGTAAGTTGGACATGGCTGTAATACATCAAGAAATGAAAGGCCCTTGTGATTTACAGCTTGAGCTATCAAATCTTTGAGATGTCGAACATCATAAGAATAACCCCTAGCTACAAACGTGAACCCACTGGCAATTGCCAATCCAATTGGATTGACATTGGAATTAGTATTTGGAGAAGGTAACGATTTTGTTTTTTCACCTAGTTTCAAAGTAGGGGATGCCTGACCTTTTGTTAAACCATAAACCCCGTTATCAAAAATAATATAAGTCATATCCACATTTCGTCTACCGGCGGCAACAAAATGACCGGCACCAATGCCCAAACCATCGCCATCTCCACCTACTGCAACAACAGTCATCTCAGGATTTGCAATTTTTGCACCTTGTGCAAATGTCAAAACTCTCCCATGCAATGTGTGTACACCATATGTGTTAATGAAATGAGATGTTTTGCCAGAGCATCCAATTCCAGAAAACATGACAGCTTTATCTCTTTCAATACACATCTCAGCTAATGCCATTTGAATTGCATTAACTATTCCAAAGTCACCACATCCAGGACACCAATCGTTATGAACATCTGTTTTGTAATCAGCTAGTTTAAGCGCCATGCATTAAAACCTCACGTTTGTTTGCCTTTTTCTTAATAATTCTCTCAAGTGAATCATAAATTTCAGTACTAGTCATTGCTCGCCCGTTGTATTTTAAGATAAAGTAGTCAATATCACGAGATGTGTTTTGTTTGAAAAGTTTTCCTAGTTGGCCTGAATGATTTGCTTCAATGTCAATAATCGTTTTTACGTCTTTCAATAAAGAATTGACACGATCACTTGGAAATGGATGTAATAATTTTAATTGAATAAAGCCTATGGATATTCCTTCTTTTTTTAGCATCTCTAGTGCATCAAGAATTGGACCTTTTGCAGAACCCCAAGAGACTATAGTATGTTCTTCAACACCAAAAGATTTTACTTGTTCATCATCAGGAATCTCTTTTAGAATTAAATCTAAACGAGACATCCTCTTATCCATCATCTTTACACGCAAAATGGGATCCTCAGTAATGTGACCTGTTTCATCAGATTCATCCCCGGTATTCCAAAAAATTCCATTATCGATTCCCAATCTTGAACGAGGGGAGATTCCATCATCTGTAAACTCAAATCGCCTATATCCATCATCTATTTTTTCCAAGAGTTTTCCCCTATTGATTGAGATTTTTGCAGGATCAAATCTTTTACAGGTTATTACAGAGCTGGCCATGAATTTATCCATAAGATGGATTAAAGGAACTTGAAAAATTTCCGTATAGTTAAAGCAGTTTCCAGTATCATAGAAACTCTCCTCAATATCACCTGAAGCATAAACGATTTTTGGAAAATCACCATGTCCGGCATATACTGAAAATAGTAAATCATCCTGTCCATGTCGTGTAGGAAGGCCAGTTGACGGTCCACTTCTTTGATAATTTGTAATTACAACAGGTACCTCGTTAATTCCTGCCCAGCCCAGCATTTCAGCCATTAGTGCAAATCCAGGTCCCGAAGTACACGTTGCTGAACGAGTGCCAGTTAGTGCACCACCAATAGTCATTCCCATTGCACTAATTTCATCTTCAGTTTGAATTACTGCAGTTGAGCCAGGTCTATCACCCATAATATCTAAAATTTCATTTGATTCAAGAAATACAGATTCGTCAGATGCAGGAGTAATCGGATAGTAAGGTTGGAATCTACAACCGCATGCCATTTTCCCTAAAGCAGTTCCCTGAAAACCTTGAACCAAAATGGTTTGAGGTTCTTTTTGGGTTCCAGATAAAACATGATCAAAATTTTCAAATTTTACTGTAGCATAATTATAAGAATAGTTTGCAGTTTGTTGGTTTATTTTTGCAATTTCAGCTTTTCTAGAAAAGATATCTCCAATTGCTTTTTGTAATGAACCAGTAGGCATCTTGACTAATCCCAAAGATAAAGAGACTCCAATGACATTATACATTCTAACTAATCCCTTCAATCGAGGATTCTCAGTTTCTTCAGACAAGGATTCAAGAATTGATTTAAACGATACAGGGAATAGTTTTGCACCATTTTCTTTTGCAATCTCTAAAACACCAGATATAGTAAACGGTTTATTTTTAGATTCTAATTCTTTATGTAGTCTTTCTTTGAATTGGGCATCAAGTGTATGCACCGAGTCAGTTTTAACATCTGCCAGTTCAGAATCATAAATTATCCCGCCATTATATATCACCTCATCGTAATGACGAAAGATTGTTTCAGCATCAAATGATGCCATCAAGTTCACATCATTGACATTTGAATTAATTTTTTTATCTGCAACTCTAACAGTAAAGTAACTGTGCTCTCCTTTGATGTTTGAATAAAATTCTCGCTTTCCAAATATCTGATATCCCATTTCAGCGCAGACTTTGGAGAAAATATTGGCGCCGGATTCAACCCCACTTCCTTGAGGACCTCCAATTAGCCACGTAAAATCAACAGAACTCACAGATATTCACACATTTCCTGAATTTTAATAGTAAGATGGTTCATATCTTCTAACCTCCGGTGGCTGCATCAAACAATGCACATTCACATTTATCACGTTCACCACAATAAGGACACACACATACACATTTTTCAATTGAATTTCCACATTCTACACAAATAGCAAATTCTTCCTCTTCTTCAACTTTAGAAGACATCAATGAAATTACAAGGAAATCGTATAAATGGTTTGAGATGAATATCAAGACTGATGAAAAAGAAAATTTTTCTTACAAGGACTATACATGATTTTGCACTAAAAGAATTAAGAAAAAAATATCAGATTGAAATTCATTCAGGTCAAATTCCCATTCCACAAACTAAATTGCGATCAAAGATTAAAGATATTGATGGACTGATCTGCTTTCCATATGACGATATCAGCAAAGAAATCATTGATGAGGGGAAAAATCTCAAAGTCATTAGTACGTACAGTGTAGGCTTTGATCATATAGATACTGAATACTCTAAAAAAAAGAAAATACGTGTCGGTTACACACCAAAAGTTTTAACAGATGCAACTGCAGATATGGCTTTTTCATTACTGTTAGATATTGCAAGAAGAACCACAGAAGGGGACAGAATCATCAGGGATGGGAAATGGAAAGAAATCTACGGTGCATTTGATTATGTCGGAGTAGATCTTCAAGGAAAAACAATTGGGATTTTAGGTCTAGGTAGAATTGGCAGTACGCTTGCCAAACGAGCAAAGGCATTTGAGATGAAAATTGTATATCACAATAGAAAACACGTTGCAAAATCTAAAGAAAAATCACTTGATGCAAAATATGTGTCATTTGAAAAACTAATCACGAAAAGTGATTTTATTTCAATACATGTGCCTCATACAAAAGAAACACACAGATTGTTTGACATGAAAATTTTTAAGAAAATGAAAAAATCATCATTTTTGATTAATACATCAAGAGGAAAGGTGGTAAATGAGAAAGATCTTGCCACCGCATTAAAGAAAAGAATCATCTCAGGCGCAGGCTTGGATGTTTTTGAAAAGGAACCAATTAAAAAAAATCACCTACTAGTAAAATTACCAAACATTGTACTTGCTCCACACATAGGAAGCTCAACAAAAGAAACAAGAATCAAAATGGCTGAAATTACCGTAAAGAATTTGAATTTGGGAATTAATGGGAAAAAGCCAATGTATTCAGTAGGATATTGATTTTCACGCATGACTTGGAAGCCAGTTAAATGCGCAGTTTTTATATTGAAATTATAACCTAAAATCAGATTGAAAAAATTTAAGCATACAAATGAAGAATTAGAATTAGCTAAACTACAGTCTGAAAAAGAGAAAAAAGAAAAAGAGTCTGAAGAATAAGACCTTTTTGCTTGTCTTTTTCAGACAAGTTTTTTTTAAAATTTAACTTTAGAAGTGAATTTTTGATTTAGTTGATCATAGAGTTTTTTTCTTTCAGCAACTAATTGTTTTGAATCATCATACATTTTTGTAAAAAACGCTGCAAGAATACGTTCGCCGCCTTCATCAAAGAATCTAACACTAAAGCTAATTTTTTCAGGTTTTTGTTCTTGAACAAATTCTGCAGTTTTAATTATCTCTGAATTGAGATGTGCATGAGCTGGTCCATCATTATCACCAATTGTAATCCATTTGTCTTTTTGTCGAATACTAAGAGAATCACTTTGAATCTCACTTGTAGCACCATTATTTTTTATGACAAGTAAAACATCATCAATTTTTATCAAATCAGATAGTAATTCTAAAAGCAACAATAGTTCTCTAAAACTAAATTATTTCAATTTTTGGAACGATTCATGTCAATTTGGACAAAATCATCAGTATCGCCATGAACACAATCAGTTCCAATTGATATAACGGGTGAAAAACTAACTTTTCCATCATGCATTTTACCTTCATTTTGTAAAATTCCTATTTTACCTGATACAATGTGCTTGTGTTTTTGACAAGTTACTCCCACCATATATTCATCAGACTCAGAAATGATTGATACAATAAATTGAGGAGGATTAACACACTGTTTTCCTGCTTCCATCACTGAGCATTTGTCAGGTACCATATTGGATTTAGAATTTTATCGGATATTAATCTTGATTGCAAGAGATTCAATTTATTATCAACTTGATCAAATCAAGATTGAAAGTAATTGACACATAGTTTTGACGTTATTATTATTGGAGGAGGCATTCTTGGAACTTCAATATCATATTTTTTATCAAATCTAAATAAATCAAAAAAAATAGCAGTTATTGAACAAGCTCATAATGTTGCGTTTCATACAAGTGGAAGAAACACAGGTAAAGTTCATGCACCATATCTATACAATCCAGAAAAGAAGAAATTCTTTGCAAAATCAGCTTTTCATGGTTATGAAATGTGGGAGACATATGCAAAATTAAAAAAATTACCTTTTAAAAAAGACGGGGTTATCGAAGTTGCATTAGATGAAAAAGGAACAAGCGTTCTTGAGAAATATCTCAAGTGGGGAAAACAAAACGGTCTAGAAGATAACGACATTGAATTATTGAACAAGGAAGAAATTAAAAAAATAGAACCAGAAATTAAATGTGAATCTGCATTATGTGTTTACAAAGATGCATCTACAGATTATTCTTTATTCACAAATTCAATAATGAAAGACAGTAAAGAAAGCGGTACAGTGTTTTTGTTAGATACAAGAGTTACAAAGATAGAAAAAGAAAAAGACAGATGGGTAATTACAATAAATGATGACCGTGAAATTTATGCAAAATTTTTAATCAATGCTGCGGGAGGAGAAGCAGTAAATATTGCACATGATGTAGGAGTTGCAAAAAAAGTTACAGATGTACATTTTAGAGGGGAATACTGGAGAGTTCCCAAAGAATACAACAGTCTTACAAAATCCAGTGTGTATTCTGTTCCTGAATTTCCAGAATATCCATTCTTAGATCCACATTGGATTCTCAGAGTAGATGGCAGTTGTGAAATTGGACCAAATGCGGTTCCAGTTTTTAGTCCATATGGATACGGAAAAGTAAAAAATATCAAAGAATTCATTCCAAAAATGCTAGAGATGTTAGGTTCGGGTGCAAGAAAAGCAATTTTTGATAAACAGTTTCAGGAACTTGCAATCAATGAAATACAGTCATCCATGTCAAAAACTGCAATGGTCAATAGAGTAAAAAAATTCTTGCCAAAAATAAATGCAGACAAAATAACTGAAAAAGGTACAGCAGGAATAAGATCATCAATCATTGATGAGAACGGAAAATTTGTACCAGATGTAATTCAAATGGATGATGAAGCGTCATTTCACATTTTAAATTATAATTCCCCAGGAGCTACAGGAGCTTTGCCATTTGCAGCACACATTGTAAACCATCTAAACGAAAAAGAATTCTTAAAGTGTGAAGATCCTCAAGCACAATGCGGCCCATGGAAATTCAATGAGATTATAGAAAAAATCAAGTAAATTACAAGATACAGAATTAATGAATATTATTTTATTTTATATCTAAGAATTGCCAAAACAGAATTATCAATATCTAATTTTTTAATTATGTTTGGGGACACTGCAAATTCTATTTTAGCAGAAGTGTTTTTTGCAATTTCAAGCATCTTTATTATTTTTTTAAATTGAGAATTTGTGTGGTAATTGGCAGATACAATTAAAGTATCTACAGCACCCATTTCCAGTGCTTTGTGAATGACATTATTTCTTTTAGCAGTCAGGCCGTCTTTGAATAATTTTTCATATTTTTCAAGCAATTCAATTACATGCTTTCGCCTATGCCGGTACAGATGATGGATAATTTTGTTATGGATTTCTTTAGATGGCGTTGAAAATGAAAGATTCTCTACAAATCTACATTTTTTTATCAATTCTGAATTAAGTTCATCGTAAAATTCTGTTTTTGCAGGACCAGAACCACCCAACAAAAGTAATTCTGAATTAGAGTCCATTGTTCTTATTTTATTTGCAACTTTCTTAAAGAAAACATGAATTTTTGTTTGTCGTGCCCTCAAGAAACGTCCTTGACTTTGCCCGCCCTTTCTGTGTCTTCCCTGTAAATCAATTTTGAGTTTTGCTTCTTGCAATATCTGACTTCCATGGAATTTTTGAATTCTTGCAGTTTTTTGATCAAGTGTTACCAATAAAACATCATAATTTGTTTTTAGAACGTCGTTGAATGGTTTGATGTATGGTTTTTTGCTTACCATGTAGATGTAAGGAAGCTTTTTAGAAGTTCCAATTTCTTTAATTATTATTTTCCCATTACGTATCCAACCAAAAATACAAAGTGTCTGTACAAATTTTCCAACTGATGAAGGATCTTTTTTTAGAACTAGAATTCTTTTTTGAATTTTAGATTTAATTCTTTCAACTGTATCATTACGTTTATTTTCATTTAGTAAAGAAATCGTTTCATTTCCCTTGCCATAAGGGTAATAAACAGACACACATGTAGAGTTGATTAATTTTATTTCATGAAGAAACTGATTAATAAAAATCCATTCAGATGAAGAAATTTCAGATGATTCCAAAGTATTCAATAACAAACGGTAAATGTATGCATATAAAATTCAAATCTAAATTAAAAAATGGCGCCGGGAGGGAGATTTGAACTCCCGTTCCCTTGCGAGAACGTGCTTTATGGTTAATTATTTCCAGGCACGCGCCCTACCGGGCTAGGCGACCCCGGCACTAG
>JARPSM010000133.1 GCA_029782475.1 Nitrososphaerota archaeon | reverse complement strand
TCTGGTCTTGAAGATAGAGAGAAAACCTTCTGAATGACAACTGAAGGCCTTCTTGATATATCAGCAAGACTGCATATGCAATGTCTTTCTTAGACAAACTTGTATGCCTGGACAGTAAATTTACGAGATGGGAAAACTTTTGGCGAGTTTTGCTCCCTTCTTTTTTTGTTTTCTCTCATAGTTTTTGTAATAGTCTTGGGGTCTTTGATATTTTCCATTCATTGAAAAAGCATAGGACAAACTGATCAAAAAGAGTTAGCAGTCGGGTTTTCATGATCTTTAAGATTTTCGCTACTTTCGGGTTGAAAAGTGGACAACACCGATCCACATAAAAAATTTAAAAGACCAAACAGTCAGGTCAAGTCATGAAAGGATTATGTCAAAAATGCCACTCATCAAATGTTGAGGTTACAGTTCAAGAAGGGATTCCTGTTTGTGACGTTTGTTCTAAAAAATCAGACTAGACAAAAGATGTTATTTTGAAAAAAGAAAATTAAAAGAAATTATTCAAGATTCTTGAATTCTTTTTTGGTCATTCTTAAAATGACTTTTTCCCCTACACCCCAAATTTCAGATTTGGATAGGGTTTTAGAATGTATGAAACCATGAGTAACTTCGATTGTTTCCAATTCATTTGTATCTGAATTTTTATGCAATTGTTTTACCTTGCCAATTTTGTGTCCATCAATATCAGTTACAGGAATTCCTGTTCTCACAGGAGGTCTGCTGAGAAGTAATGTTTCTTCAGTAAACTTGTCAATATAATCCTCAGAGAGAAAATAATCTCTTCTAAATCCCTGATGGATAGTCACACCGTTTACAACAAGTGTGTCTTGATTAATGTGAATATGTTTGACTTTGCCATATTCGATTCCTTCTCTATCAATGACTTTTTTTCCAGTAAATGTATCTGCAGTTGCCAAATTGGTAGGCATGCCTTCAAGTTTTACGGACATGTCAACAAATCAACGGATTTGCTTATCACACTGAATATCAGAAATTTCTATCAATGGGGTTAAATTACTTGACAGAAAGAAATCACGCATGGAAATAAAGGAGGAATTATTTCGTCCAATTCTAATCACAAATGGAAGAAAAACAGGGAGAGAGCACAGAGTCATGCTTCGAGCAGTCAATCATAATGGGAAAATTTACTTTTCAAGACACAAACCAGATGGGGATTGGTTTCAAAATGCATTAGTGAATCCACTTGTAAAAATACAATACAACGATAATGTATTCATTGGAAATGCAAAATTAGTTACAGATGAATCACTAAATGAAAAAATTTCTTTCCTAAAATATCCAGGTGAAGAAAGATCTAAAGAAAAAAGAGTTGCAATTGAAGTTACGTTAAATTAAATTTTCTAAATTGCCACAAATAATATGCTGCAAGTCCACCTAAAATAATTGTAATTATAACAAAAGGTAAAAAGAAATCAGAATTACCAATTATCTCAGAATTAGATATATCATTTAAAACATCTACACTACGTTTGGCAACATTATCTAATTCAGATTCTACAGTTATTGGAGATGATGTAGAGGTAAACTCCACAGACTCATCACTTTGAAAAGAAGGCATAGATTTAGCAGATTTTTCAATAAAAGAAATATCACTATTATTTGTAAAATCATCTGCAGGAATAGTTTTATTTTGAAATTGAGATAATGAAATTAGTCCAGAAAGACCAGTTGCAATTCCAAATCCTGCAACTTTGTAAATATTTCTAAATGAGCGAACAAGTAATTTACTTTCTTTTGTTTTTTCAGATAGATTAGGTGGAACAATTACAATACTAAATTTTGATGCAGTGTAAATTTTCATGTCTTGTGATTTTGAATTTTTTCAATTTTCGATATTTTTACTACACCAAGATTTTGTAATTTGTTGAGATGGTACTTTACAAGCTGAAGAGATACATTACTTTTTTGCGCAATCTGAGATGCAGTTAATTCTTCATTAAACAATAATTGAAGGATTTCACGACTAGAATCATTTGTAAATATCTCACCAAATGATTTTATCTTTTCATCATCTGTGGCAAGGATTTTGATATTTTCAATCAGTTCGTCATTTGGCACTTTATCAATAGACAATAGAGAAGATAATCTAATTCTAGTATATGTAAATTGTTTGGTGAAATTTGGATTTCACTAAACCTTTTATCCCAAACTACGAAATAATAGTAATCACTAAATGTCAGTTTTCAAAGAAAACATTAGATAAAGTGAGGATGAAAAAATGGACTCAAAAACAACAATACCAATTGTAATCGCCATTTCGGTAATAATTACAGCAGGGATAATGTTTTCAATAGGATATGACAATCAACCACAAATTACACAGTCACCTCAAACTGAAATTATCTATGTTGACAAAACAGTTTCAGAATTTTTTAAAGGAACAAACGATGTAAAGAAAATCTCTTCTCAAGAAGAGCTAAAAGATATTCTTGAAGCATCATCATTACTTGGAGGTAATTTCTATGATGTTCGAATGACAAGATCAGTTATGGCAGTTGCTGAAAGCATGGGAGAATTTGTAGGTGAGGATTTAGATATGATGATGGCCGTACCAACAATGGAATCTTCTAAAGATGAATCAGGAGGTTCAGATTACTCTACGACAAATGTTCAAGTACAAAATGTAGATGAGCCAGACTATATCAAGAATGATTCAAAATATGTATACATTGTATCGCAAAACACACTTTCAATTATTGATGCATATCCTGCAGAATCCGCAAAATTAATTCTAAAAATTGCATTAGACATTGATTCACAACATATTCAAAACATGTTCCTAAATGATGACAGACTAGTAATTTTCTACAATGGTCAAAGTGATGATGAAATTATTCCACAGTATGACTTTGTTCCAAGACGTTCATACAGTCTAGTTACACATGCATTAATTGTAGATGTATCAGACAAAGAACATCCAACAATTCTAAAAGACTATTCCATCGATGGTCATTTCATGGATGCACGAATGATTGGAAACTATGCATACTTTGTAACAAACAGCAATGTAGATTATCAATATCCAAGGCTACCAGTGATAATGGAGGATTCCATTAGAATAATGACACCAGATGCATTTTATTTCGATAATGTAGAACAATTTTCAAACTTTAACACATTAACTGCAATTGATATTTTTGGCGATAAAATAAATTCAGAGTCATTCCTAATGGGACATACTGGAACGTTCTATGTTTCTGAAGATAATTTCTATTTAACATATCAACAAAACATGCCATTTGGATTCTATGAAAATTCATCTCGTGACAGATTCTTTGATGTTGTTGTACCGCTATTACCAAACAACATTCAAGAACAAATCAAAGCAATACAAAATGATTCATCAATTAATTCATCAGTACAATGGATAAAAATTTCAGAATTGATGCAGAAATCTTACAACCAGATGGATAAAAATGAAAAAGAAGAATTATTTGAAAAAATCAGAGAGGCCCTTAATCAATACGATGCTAAAATCCAAGAAGATACCAGAAAAACAGTAATTCATAAAATTTCAATTGATGAAGATAAAATCAAATATGTTGCCAAAGGAACAGTTCCAGGCAGACTATTAAATCAATTCTCTATGGATGAAAATGGAGATAGATTCAGAGTAGCAACAACTACAGAGTATTACATTCAACATCAAGGTATGATTCGTGCAAATGCAGTCTATGTTTTAGATGAACAATTAAACATCGTAGGAGAACTAGACGAAATTGCTCCAGATGAGAGTATTTTCTCAGCAAGATTCATGGGAGATAGACTATACTTGGTAACATTCCAACAAATTGATCCTTTCTTTGTAATTGACTTGTCAGCAGATACGCCTAAAATTCTTGGTGAATTAAAAATTCCAGGATTTTCAAACTATTTGCACCCATATGATGAAGAACACGTTATTGGGATCGGACGAGATACAAAAGAAGTAGATAATGGTAGAGTTCAACAGTTAGGCATCAAAATTGCATTGTTTAATGTAGCAGATGTAAAAAATCCCAAAGTCGCAGATGACATCATAGTTGGCGATAGTTCAACCCATTCAGAAGCACTATACGAACACAAGTCATTCTTCTTTGATAAAAAAAGTAGAGTCTTATCAATACCAATTAGTGGAGATGCTGAAAGCCTTAGTGGGATCATAAACTCCAAAAAGTTTGCACCAGATCATAACCGTTGGAGTGGATTTTACGTATTTGATTTGAACAGTTCAGAGGGATTTAATCTTAAAGGAACAATTACACATTCTGCAGCAAAAGATTCACGATATTATGGAATGAGTAATGCAAGAACATTTTATATCGATGAAATCTTGTATACATCTTCTGAAGGATATTTGAAGATGAATTTCTTGGACAGCTTGGAAGAAGTGAATTCAATAAAACTTGAAAATACTGGAAAATTTATCAATTACATAGATGAAAAAGTTATTCGTAAAGCTACTATACCAAATGAATAATAGTTGAAACCCCACGTCTATCAAATTCTTGATCATTTTCAAATTCACTTAATGTTACAGTAAATGAAATAACATCCCGGGGTTTTGCATTTTCTGCATAAAGTTTAAGATGAATATCTAAATTATCAAATTTTTGATCAGGTAAATTTGCCTCATCCAAGTATGCATCACATGTTGATTCAATTCTAAATCTATCATCTTTAAAATGAAATCCAAGCTTCATCTTTCTTCCTTCTCGTCCAACACCCTTTACATTAACATCTATAATTCCAGGATTTGTTTCAGCATAGCCAGATTTATGATTTACAAAAACTCCAATTTCAAGAGGTTTTCCTGCAGTGGCTTCAGCCATTTTTTGAATTCCGTCATTCATTACAACATCAACTGCTTTGATTGACTGTGCCACTTTTGCTATCCAATCATTTGTTCGTGTAATTGTGGCACAAATTCCAGCACGTCTTCGTTTATCTTCATCTTCAGGCAATTTGTAATAATCAACCCATGCCTCATAATCATGTGAAATATCCTCAATGAAATCCATGCATGTTCTTTTGTAGTCATCAACATTATCAGTTCTCAGTGAAGCATCATCGGTTCTCATCCCATCAAAATCCATAGGCATTGCCATATTGTGAACTAATCAAAGTTCTAAAAAAACTAATCTTAAGAGAAATTAATGGTTATAATAGGAATTTTTCAGATATCAAGCATGATATTTTCAGACGTGGTCACAGATTTGCAATCTGAGCTAAAAAAAGATCTGGCACAAATTAGATTTCTATTAAAGAAAAATCCAGCAATGGCATATACACGAATTGTAGAAATTGGGAAAGAAGTTGGGGAAAAATACAATATTAAATTAATTGTAAATTTTCCAAAACAAGGCAGAATCGATGAGTTTGAAAAGTATGGTAGAAGGGATTTGAGTTTAATCATAGATTATGATAAGAAAAGATTTCCAATAGATAGAGAAATCATCAAACAAAAAGCAATTGAGATGTTAGGAGATGTTAAAACTGAAGATGCATACATGTATGAAAATAAAGAAGGAGTGAGAGTATTTACAGATGATTGGAAAATAGACATTCTACCTCACTCAGTTCACATTTGGACTGACTTTGATGACAAGGTTACAACATTTTGTAATTGGTTAATGGAAAATGCTTATGAGATGAAAAAGGAAAAATGATTTTCTAAATCAAACATTTTCAAGTTCTTCTAATAGATTATGAGCTTCAGTATTTTTGGGCTGAAGTTTTATTATATATTTACAACATGCAATAGCTTCATCCTTTTGGTTTAGTGCCAAATGCACATTAGTTTTTAGAGCCAAAGTTTCTACATCTTTATTATCTAATTGAAACGCTTTTTCAAAATAAGGTAATGCTCTTTTTGCATCATCTACAATAAAGAAAGCACTACCCAGAATAAACATAAAATCATGATCATCAGAATATTGAGATTCTAAATTTTTCCCAAATGCTATAGCCTCATCATATTCACCATCTCTAAGTAATTTTTTGATACGACGTTTAGGATGTTTGAAAAGACCAGCCATTTCTAATCAAACTTTTATTAATTTACAATAATTTGAATGTACAACTAGGGATATCATTCATACCAAGCTGGAGGTTCAGAACCACTAGAAGTTTGAGAAGAAC
Organism: Nitrososphaerota archaeon; assembly: GCA_029782475.1. Taxonomy (GTDB): domain Archaea; phylum Thermoproteota; class Nitrososphaeria; order Nitrososphaerales; family Nitrosopumilaceae; genus Nitrosopumilus. Next base: position 7,192 of record JARPSM010000133.1, on the reverse strand, counting down.
TCATAGTTGTAACCTTCAAAATTCCTTCTTTCATTAAAAATTGTAACCCTTGAACGAATGAATCATCATCTATTTGTCCATCTGCCCACCATCCAGCGTTATTTTTTATCCAAGATGGGATTTCTTGAGTAATAGTAGTAGTTGATCCTTGAGAAGTTGGAGGAATCTTCATGATTCCTTCCTTGATCAAAAATTGTATTCCTTGAACAAATGAATCATCATCTATTGCACCTTCAGACCACCATCCAGCGTTATTTTTTATCCAAGAGGGGATTTCTTGTACCGCTACAGGTGGAGCGCCATCTTTTGCAAATATCGGAATTGAGAATTCTAGATAGTCTGAAGCAGATGATGGAACAGCAAATTCAGGAGATAGACCATAAATCCAAACTGCATAGTTTGCAATTCCAGGTTCTTCTTCAACAGTAAAATCAAGTAAAGCTTGTCCTGATGGGGAATAAAGAAAAGTTCTACCTTCTTCTTGTGCAATTGAACGTAAAGGAGTCAAATTATCATCTACAACCAAGAAATCATACTGGACCTGATTCAAAAATTCAGTATCATCATATTTGCTGATAAATTTAATTAAAAATTGTATTTCACATCCTTGAACAGGATCTTCAGGCCCATAGAATATGTGGAGTTGATAATCAAAGTTAGTGGTAGGTTTTTTTATGCTAACTTCTTTTTCTATATCTGCATTACATCCTTCAACAGGTGTTTCTTCATACCAAGGAATATCAGCAAATGGAGTTTGCAATACATTCTCTCTATAATCCAATAATGAAAATATGTACTCAGGTGGAGGTATGCCTTCTGAAACGTGTGTGTATGTGTGAGCCTTTATTGGAAATGGGAAATCATCTGCTACCCAAATTTTACTTGAAGCGCCACCAGATTTCCATCCAACTTGAACAGTTTCCCAAGTACCAGCTCTAACTGTAACGGTTTCAATTGCTTGTGTAGTTACTTGTTGACCACCAATGTTACCAATTTTTCCCCAAGACACTGCTGAAAATTCTTTTGGTCCTTTTCCACCAGAACTATCATCAGATGTTGCAAATGCAGATAGCCATGAAACTGAAGACTTGAAGGCTCCCCTATAGAGACCTAAATATTCACTACCACCTGTTGGTTCAGGAGCAATTTTTCCAAGCTCCATTTCACCTTTGATGACTTTTTTACCATCATAAACAACGACTTCAGTTAACCACTTTGATTCAGTTCCAACTTGTTTGTCGCCCTTTATCCAAATATCCATTTCAAATTCAGTACATTCTTTGTAATCTACATGACATATTGAATATGAAAAAAAGTCACCTTTTTTGAGACCTTCACCAGCATACCATGAACTACCTTTTGGAAAAGCATCAGAGCTAACTCCGCCTGCCTCAATTTGAGCAAATGCAGTTACAGGGATCAACAATGCCAAAGATACTAAAGAAATAATTGAAAATAGAAAAATTTGTTTCAAATCTAAAAAAAATTGTCAAATCGGATAGTTAAACGTTTTTCAATTATCCAAAAAATGAGAAAAACAGGCAGGGAAATCTTGTTCAAATAAGCAAATATAGAGGAATAAGTACAGAAATTCCAGAAATGTGCGAATGTTCTAAAGTCCATTTGTTTGAAGTAGAATTCAAACTAGATGGAATGACTGTAGTTCCTACTCATAAAAACTGCGGATTTGCACTAGATGAAAAACAATCTGACAAGTTCCAAAAAGAATTAGTAAAATCATGGGGCTTTGAGGATGAAGACGATTAATTAAAAAAATAAAAAATAAAACTGTAATTTGCTATTCTAGGACATTTGTCCAACAGCTTCTTTACAAACACCAGTTGAGCATTTGCAGTCTGCGCTACAGATACAATGACCTTGCATTGCACAATCGCATTCATATTCTGGATCGCCACTTTCGGCTTCGCATCCACATGCTTGATCTACCATGATAAATCAATAATTCTTCTTATTTTAAAAGGTTAGTACATTCAGATAGAATACTACGCACTTGAAAGAGTCTCAAGAATATCATTACATGATTTTTGGACAAGTGCGGATTGCTGTTCAAGAAGATTAGAATCAACCTCAACATCAAATGCAACCTTTAGAATGTGTATCAAATCTTGCTCTCGATTTAGAGTATCCTTAATTTTTACAAAATTTACTTGATTTACATATCCTAAATAAAAATAACAATCAGAAAGCATCGAGTTTTTTGCAAAGAAATCATGTTTTTGTCGAATAATTTGAGAATGTTTATTTTTCTCTATGAGATCAGAGAACCCGATTGTGGATTTTAACATTCTTTCAAGTAATGTTGGAGTAGCTCGTTGAATCCCAACTGTTTGAGTTACAACAGAAATATGTTCATTAATTGAGCTTTTCTTTAGATTTCGAAGTGAATCAAGCATATGAGAAGGACTAGCACATAAGTGGTTAATTGATGAAATTGACTTTGCCAGATAGTACGTAGCACATTTTTGCCAGCAAGGGGCAAACACATCTGATGTTTGAATTGCCTCAATTGTTTTTTGGCAACAAAATTGAGATTCAATTAAACAGTTTTTTGCAAAATCAGAAAATAATGCAGTGTGTTTTTCTTTAATCTTAGAAAGCAACATTTGAAGATCCCAAGATTCGTCTTGAAGAATTTTTAATTGGTGGTATTGAAGAAGTTTTTCAGAATTTGTTTCAGATAAAGATGCATGATGAAGAATTACAAATTCATCCCCATACTGAACTATTTTTGCAGATTCTACTTTTTCATCAAAAACAAAAAGATCATAATCACAGGAATCAAGTGATAAATCAGAGACTCTACACCCACCCAATCCTATTGGAAATCCAGATAATTCATGTTCTTCAATGAATTTTTGAATTTCCATGATATTTTCTAACTTTGATTTTTCTATAAAGGAATCAACTCACAAAGTTTTACAAATTCATGCAAAGTCAAAACATTTCCTTTAAATTGAGATTTAATTTGTTTTTTATCAAGCTCCTATAGTGTAGTCCGGTTAAGCATTTTGGCTTCTCAAGCCAAAGACTCGGGTTCAAATCCCGATGGGAGCATTTTAATTTTAAAATTGTTTCTTTAAATAACAAAATTTTTACTGAAATTTGTTGGGGTTAAGAAAAATCGAATTAAAAGAAGAGTATCGTTCAGACAATGATGACATTGTTTCTGAATTTTTCCTCCCATGTCTAAGTAATTGTATTGAATATGACAGATGTGTTGATTTTTTATCTATTCAGACACTATCAACATTCTCAGTGGCATTTGAGAGATTTGCAGAAGGGAAAGCAAAATTAAGAATTATCACAGGGCATAGATTTAGAACATCTGACCTTAATTTATTTACAAAACTCTTTTCTGAAAAATATACAAAATCATTTAAAGGAAAATTAATCAAAGACGCCAAAATACAAAAACTTCAAGATATTGTAAATAATGGGCAAGTTGAATTAAAAATTGCAATACCGAATTCAGAAGGCATAGCGGATACATTTTCAGAAAGAATCGGGATTTTTAGAGATGAGGATGATCAAACAGTCGCATTTACAGGAACATCAAAAGAATCATTTTCAGCTCAAACTAGGGATTTTGAATCAGTGGATGTGTTTACGTCATGGAATGATAAATCAAGAGTTGAAAGAAAAGTAAAAGATTTTGAAGACCTATGGCAAAATAAAACAAAGCATGTAGAAGTTTATGATTTCATGTATGCTGAAGAAAATAATCTTTTAAAATATTCTTCAGAATGGATTATGAAAGATTAGAGACTAAAAGAATTTTCAAGTCTAGATTTATTTTCGTTAAAATCCATTTTATTGATTTTATAGTAAATCACTTCACCACGTCGCTCAATTACTGCAATAATAGGTTCTTTTCCCATTTGAGTAATTTCTTCAATCTTTTTTTGCAAATTGCCCATCTTTTCTTGTTGACCTTCATTGAGTCCAAAGATAAGGAATTTTGCGCCCTTTTCACCATATTGACCTCGCTCATAAACTCTAAAATCAGAACCAAATCCGAATCCATCTTTAACAACATAACCCCTAGTCCGAAGATCACGATAAATCAAAAATTTTGTAAGAATTTCAGGATCAATTTTTTGGCAAATGCTCATAAAAATATCAAAATCAATTTGTTTTTTGTTCTTTTTTAAAATCAATCTTTTTGAATACAACAAGTAAAGGGTTTCAAAAGATTTTAAAAATAATTTTTCTTTTTCAATTTCTCCAAACCCCTTTAATTCTAATTCATGGATCATATTCTTTTGTGAAATACATGTTTGATCTGAAACTAAATCTCCATGAACTAAGGGAGTCTCATCCATAATAATGTGAAAATCAATGGATTTCCATATAAGCATTGGAGAATATGAAAGGCATCCGGCTAACCGTTAAAATATGGGCATTTTGGCTTGAGATTATCATGCATGGTGCTAATTATCGAGATGGAAAAGGTCAAGTCTTTACAAGAAAAGAATACATCAAAGGTAAACCACAAATCAAAATTGCAAAATTTCAAGGTGGTAAAAGAGGAACATATCAGTACTGTGTCCAATTATTGTTAAACGAGAAAATCCAAATTAGACATATGGCTATTGAATCTACAAGATTAGCAGCAAACAAAACACTAGAAAAAACAACTGGTGAATCAGGATATTATTCAAGATTGAGAATTTACCCACATAATCTTCTTAGAGAAAACAAACAAATTGCAACTGCTGGTGCAGACAGAGTTTCAGAAGGAATGAGAAGATCATGGGGAAAAGCAGTTAGTCTAGGTGCCAGAGTAAAACAAGGACAATGTATTATGGAACTATATGTTAATGGCGATGCTCACTTAACAGCTGCAAAAAAAGCACTTCATGGTTCATGTGTAAAACTACCAGGAACTCCACTCATCAAAGTGATTGACTGGAATAAATCATCACCATAAATTATCTAATTTAGATTTCTTATTTTTAATAAATTCTAAAAATTCTTGAAATTCTTGTTTTGTGGGTTCTCTATTTAGAATTCTTTTTGATTGATAATAAAACGTGTTATAAATTCGTCCAACAACAATACCCAAAGCGAAAGATTTTGAATCATCAATTGAAGAAAGCAATTGAATTAATTGTTTAATTTCATCTTTATTTGATATAGAGTCTTGTATTTTTTGTTCAATTTTCTTGAGAAGGGTTTCATCCATAACTCATCTTAATTGAAATAGTTAAAAACAATTTAATCCCCGATATTATGCTATTTTGTTTAACAAAACAAATGTGTTTTGTGCCTAATCCTGCTCTTCAAACAATCTGACATATCACTTTTCATTCAGCAGGGCTTTGTCCACTATACTATTTCACATATTTTTCAATAGTATAGCCAATGTATTTTATTGGAACAAGAGTCTATAAAATATATGACTAGACCGATTTGTATTGGAACTGGTCTTGTATAGCGAGAAGCATAAGTTCGTGAGTCATTTTCAGTGCATTTCAGTTTGCTTATTCACATTTACCTTGGTAAAATCCATTAATCGCTAGTTTTTTGATGATTTTTAGTTCACGAACTTTGTCTCTTCGCTATACTCCTCAGGATATGTTCAAACCAAAACATGTTGTCATGCAGCGACTAATTCAAAATATCACTGGCAGTACTTCTGGCGTTAAGATTATCCCAACAAAGTTCAAACGAGATCATAATGACCAAACAAAACAAAATATTCTAGATTCTGATTTTGTGTTCTTGTGTGTGGATAATCCTGCAGATGTTGAATTTGTAAATTATTTCTGTGTACAAAACAAAAAACCTTTCATGTATCTGGGTGTCGAAATGGAAGAAGAGCAGTCAAAAATTATATCACTAGCAGGAAATGCCATAATGGTTAGAACTGGAGACCCCTGTCTTGATTGTTATAATGCAAACAGCACACTCCCATATGTCAATAGAAAAATCCCATACGTATCCATTCATTCAATCATATCCAATTTGGCCATCTTGGAATTTATAAAACATGTAACTGGTTTTAGAGTAGTTAATCACATGATATTTTACGATGCTTTACACCAATCTGTAAATGCAACCATGACTAGTCCTTCCCTTAATCGTTGTAATGTGTGTAAAAAATTGGGATATCTAAATGGGTGAATTCATTCTTTTAGATCTTCAGGCACAATCGCTTAAATTTAGGATAAATGTAGAATTGTATATGATGTTAGAAAAGGCAAAAACTGTTTTTCAGTCATTTTTCCCAATACCTCCAAGCAGTGAAGAATTAATTGCAATAAGAATATGTTCAAAAATTTCTGCATTAAGAAACAATACAAAAGATGGTGATGCAATTGCAAAAAAGGCTATAGTTCAGATAATAGATTTTACTCAAAAAAATTATGATGAAAAAATCTCAACTAGCATAAAAGCAGAGTTAGAGAAATGTCATAGGGATCTTTTACAGCCTTAAATATCATAATTTAGTGTAATCCCATTGTTGATTAAAATAATAATTTTTCTACTGTATAGTTTTATTTTTTTGTCAACACCATCTTTTGCACAAAACAATACGATAGAACACAATGAATTATACTGTCGATCAAAAGTTCTTGAGTGTAAGCGGGCTTCTACTGATAAACTTTATCGCGTCAAGTTCCAGACGCGCCGTCCTGAAATATTCTGATACTGCATGGCGCATCTCCCCAACTGTGGCATAGTATTCGGACACTAGGACATCGCGCTTTGCCTGGTGCCAATACTCCTCTATCACACTGACCTCAGGTGTTGTAGTGGGCATCCATATGACCTTTACATTTGAATTTCCATCCAGAAATTCTTGGACAATGCGTGCCTTGTGTTGCGGCGCGTTATCCATAATTATTGCAACTTTCTTGAAATGCTGAGACAGCTTCTTGATGTATTGCAGAACCATCTCCTTGTCAAACCGGTCATACGTCCTAAAGAACTGTCTGCCGTCTGTTGCAATGGAGCCGTATGCCACCACCACCCTGCCGTGCCGTCCCTTGTATGGAAGATCAATCGGCTCTCCCTTTTTTGACTGGTACTTTACTCCGCTTGCAGGATCATCTATGAATATTGCCTCATCAAAGACGACAACTGCAAATTTATTAGATTCTAGGCGTGAAATCCGCCTTTTTGCGTTGTGTTGCCATCTTTTGATCTGTTTTATCTCTGCCCTGTT
>JARPSM010000131.1 GCA_029782475.1 Nitrososphaerota archaeon | reverse complement strand
AAAACCTGCAAAGAAGACCGCAAAGAAAGCAGATGCAAAACCTGCAAAGAAGACCGCAAAGAAAGCAGATGCAAAACCTGCAAAGAAGACCGCAAAGAAAGCAGATGCAAAACCTGCAAAGAAGACCGCAAAGAAAATAGTAGAAAAACCTGTTAAAGTAAAAAAATTAACTAAAAAAGAACTAGAAGAAGAAAAAAGAATTGCTGAACTAACACTTGAAGAAGAATTAGAAGAGCAACTCTCAGATGAGGAAATTGAAAACTTCCAAATTGAAAAAGTTGACATGGAAAGATTGACTAACAAAGTCTGTGATATTTTAGCTGAGAAAGAATCTGATGGAATGTTCCAAGGTGAATTATGGAAAAAACTTAAACTCACTAATCAGATTGGTTCAAGATTAGCATTAAAACTTGAAAGAATGGGCACACTTACTAGAGAAAAACTTCTTGAAAATAATCGTTGGACATACAAATTAATTTTAAAGAAAACTCCAATTAGTACACAATCAATTGAAAACGCACCTTGCTTAGTTTGTCCTGTTGAGCAGAAATGTTCACTTGAGGGAGAAATTAGTCCTACAAATTGTCAATTCATTGAGGATTGGGTAATTGCTGAATTGAAAAAACCAGTGAAGGCTAAATGAAACTAGCAGATGCACGAAAAGATTACTATCGTACATTAGCACATGAACAAGGTTTTCGAAGTAGAGCCGCATTCAAACTACAAGAATTAAACAAGTCATATCGCCTCATAGGTCCTGGTTTCAATGTTTTAGATCTTGGCTGTGCACCTGGAGGGTGGACTCAGATGGCTATCAAATTAGTTGGAAATCAAGGCAAAGTAATGGGTATAGATTTGTCTTATGTTGAAGAAATTCCTGGGGCTCATATAATCCGAGAAAATATTGAAGATGAGCATGTTGTAGATGAAGTATTGTCTTATTTTGGACGTAAAGTTAACGCTGTGATTTGTGATCTTTCTCCCCAAGTAAGTGGAAATTGGACTGTTGATCATGCAAAGCAAATATCATTAAATTATGATTGTACAAAAATCATGGAGAAAATTTTAGCACATAAAGGAAATGCTGTTTTCAAAATTTTTGATGGTGAATTCTCTATGGAATTTAGAGATTACATTAAGAAAAAATTTGTTAGAATAAATCTTACAAAACCTGATGCAAGTAGGAAACAAAGTAGTGAATTATATCTTGTATGTTTAGGTTTTATTGGATAGTTTCAAAAATTTTAATTATCTCTTTGATATTTGCATTAGTTCTAAATCCTGTTGGGTTGAATACTGTAACACTAGCTAAAAAATTATTTTCTATTAAACTTGAAATTGCTTTTTCTAGTTTTGGTGGTGATGATTTCATTATTGATGCAACTTCATCTATTGTATAGTATGTTCCTGGCATTTCTGATTCTGATAAACATTTACACAGGATTTTTTCACAATTTTTGTCTGTTTCTAGTTTAGAGTTTTCTATTATCATATCTTGAACAAATTCTCTGTCAAAAATCTTATCTATCCATAACGGTCCTGCTATACTGATTTTTGATTTACATAATTCACATTCTTGTTCTTGCTCTAATGTAATTTTTCTATTTCCACAATTTTTACAATGTAGAATGTATCCTAAATTCTCTTTTTGATCTGGTTTATTGAAAACTTTGACATATGTTCTATAGTAGTGCATTTCACTTTCTACAAACATGGGAATAACAGTTACACCTAGTCTTGCCGCAACTGCTCTAAGAGAACCTAAAACCAATCTAATTGCAATTTCATTTCCATACTCTGTTCTAACTGGGATTCCACCATACTTTCTTTTACACGCAGATTGAAAAAGACCATTTAACACTTGAAGATCTGTGGCTGCTGTTGATAATATGCCTCCATGCATGGTTGCCCTGATTCCACAATCAAAAAATGCTGCAGGTGATCCAAAAGGATCTATATCTACAATTGAACCTCTTTCTCCTTTTTTTGAATAATTACTGAAAAATCTACATGCTTCTTTTTCAGAAAATTCCATATTCTTTACCTCATTTAGATTTGCAGAATATTCTGCCATTTTTAATGCAGAAGGATTAAGATCATTAATTACAATTTTTTCAACATCTAATTCATTTGCAACTCGTAATCCTCTGGCTCCTAACCCTGAAAGACCTTCTAAGAAAATTTTTGGACCTTCAAATTTGCTAAGAAAAGCTGAATATGCGATTATTGAAAAATCCCTATTTAGTTTTGCTTTAGGATTAAAAAATGCTGGTTTCATTGGTGGTGCTTTATCTGTAATTGATTTTTTTGGGACTAGTAGTTTTGTTTTCCCTTCAATTATTTCTTGAAAAGATTCATCTGGAAATTCCAATTATTTTTCTAAATGTATAACGGTTTAATACTTGCGCTTTAAGACACAATTCGTGCAAATTTGTGGTATTGATGATGCTGGACGTGGTCCTATGTTGGGACCTTTGGTAATATCTGGAATATCCATAGATAAAAAAAATATAAAAAAATTAACCGCATTAGGTGTAAAAGATTCAAAAAAACTTACTCCTAAGTTACGAGAGCATTTCTACAAAAAAATTATTGAGATTGTAGATGATTACTATATTGCAAAAATTTCTCCTAGATCAATTGATGCTAGTGTAAAGAAGCACTGTCTAAATGGTTTAGAGGCAAAATACATGGCTAAAGTTGTTTCAAAATTAAATCCAGATGTTTCATATGTTGATTCGTGTGATGTCAATCCTACTAGATTTGGAAAAGAAATTTCTAAATTATCTGATAATCATAAAATTAAATCATATCATCGCGCAGACAGTAGATTTGTTGTAGTATCAGCTGCATCTATTCTTGCTAAAGTAAGTAGGGATAGAGTAATTATGAAATTAAGAAAAGATCATAATTTAGGTAGTGGATATCCATCTGATTCTGTAACTGTGAAATTTGTAACAAAATATTATAAAAAAAATCATGAAATGCCTAAATTCGTGCGTAAAAGTTGGAAACCTGTTCAGAGAATTATTGAAAATAACTAGTGATTGAATTTTGAAATTACCATTGCATGATCTTTGTCATACGGATGTAAATCAATAGTATGTAAAACATCAAATCTTGGTTTTAATTTTTCTATTTCTTCTTCAACAATTCTTTTTGGAGCTTTTGTTACATCTATACTTCTAGTTTTGATAACTAGAAAGAAATAACCTCCTTTTTTTAGGAACATTTCACAATTATCAATTGCGATTTGTGTTTGATCTGGTTGTGCAATATCTACATACACGACATCTATTTTTCCAAATACTGAAAAATATTCTTTTGGTTTTCTTGCATCTTGTAAAATTGGAATGATATTTTTTCTAAATGTTGCAACTCTATCCAAAAAATCCCTTGCCACTCTACTTGCATGTTCTACTGCAAAAACAACTCCGCTAGGGCCTACAATATCTGAAATGTGACTGACTGTGGTTCCTGTAGATGCCCCCAAATACAAAATTTGACTTTTATTTTCAAAAGGAAATATATCTAAACCATTCATGATGGATGCTGCTAATTTACTTCTAAACGGATCCCATAACCTGTATTCTATTCCTCTTTTAATGATTAATTTTTCTTTGTAAACCTGATTCCCTGGAACCATATTTTCTGTAGCTAATTTTTCTTGTCCTTCTGATTTTATCCAAAAAAATGATTGATTATCGTCTTCCAAACTTCTTTCTCTTTTTGTTTGAATCTGTTCTTTCATTATTTCTTCCACTGTCTCTTCTTGGATTATCTCTAAAGCCTCCTTCTCTTCGGTCTCCACTGTCTCTTCTTGGATTATCTCTAAAGCCTCCTTCTCTTCGGTCTCCACTGTCTCTTCTTGGATTATCTCTAAAGCCTCCTTCT
>JARPSM010000126.1 GCA_029782475.1 Nitrososphaerota archaeon | reverse complement strand
GCGTGAGCTAAACACAAAATGCAAAAAATCCAAGAATTCCTTATGTTTTGGCGAGATGTGGTTTTTAATGCGGCAAGCTTGATGTGAAATGCTGGGAAATATGCCTTGAAAAATCTCTGAAATTGTTTAAAGTGGACAACGGCGCAATTCCACCAAGATTTATAACTAAAAATTGAGCACATAACACAAAATGGGACTAGTAAAAGATGTAATCAAAGAGATTGGAAACAAATCAAGAGAATTCTATGAATTTGTTTTACCACCAATGGATATGTATCTCAATGATGAAAATCTGAAAATTTTAATAGATATTCCTGGATTTACAAAGAATGAAATTGAATTGTCCTTATGTGGGGATATTCTTTCCATTAGTGCAAAAAAATCAATTGATGAAAAAAGATCTGAATCATTGATTTCAAATCAAAGACCAAATGTAATTGATAAAAAAATTAGACTTCCTATAGAAATTAAACAAGGTGAAGAGAAAATTGAATCTGCAAAATATGAAAACGGTATTCTTACATTAATTATTCCTGTTACTAAAAAAGGAAAAGATATCTCAATAGAATAATCTAATATTTTCTAAAAAGCCCTGATGTAGCCATAATCAAACCAGAGCTTACCATACCAATTAACCCAAGCAATTCATTTGATTGAAACAAAAATACAGAGCCAAGAAAAATTGTAGATGCAAATATACTTCCACTGATTAAAACCATCGGCCTTCCTTTCTTCATGTAGATTTGAGCTTCATCCATGAGTTTTTTCATTTCAGGTCCAATTCTAAGTGCTGAATCAATTGATTTTGAGAAATTATCAAATGAAATTTTTAATTCTTCAACATATGCTCGTGGAATTAGATTTTCTTCTAGTAAAATATTTTTTAAAACTTTTACAAATTTGAAATCAACATCATGTGTTTTGTAAATTCCCTCAATGATTGATGCCATTCTCATATACAAAGCTAAATTTTTTGGCAATACAAATGGAAATTTACTCATCGTTTGATTTGCAAGCTCCATTAGACTTTGAACTTCCATTTCATCAGGTTTGTTTCCATGCATTGCGCGAATTGAGAGTTCAATTCCTTTTTCAATTACCTCTCTATTGTAACCAGGAGTTAGCATTGAAAGATCATTCATTGCATTTACCACTCTAGAAGGATTTTTTTCAATTAGTGCCAGATACAGTCTAATCAATTTGAATCGTGTTTCATTGTTTATTCGTCCTACCATTCCATAGTCATACAAAATTAGTTTCCCATCATCAGTTACGGAAATGTTACCAGGATGGGGATCTGCATGAAAAACTGAATGTTTGAGAAGCATTGTGAAAAATACCTTGTGAACATCAATTACGAGCTGTTCTCTATCAATTCCTTTTTCATCTAATGCTTGAACATTTGTAACCTTAATTCCAGGTAAATATTCCATAGTCAGTACATTTTTTGATGAATAATCATCATAAACTGAAGGTATGATTACATTAGTTGATCCAGCCATATCCTCCTTGATTCTTTTTAGATTCTGTACTTCATTTTTGTAATTCATTTCTTCATGAATTGTTTCAATAAATTGAGAAAGCATTGCTTTTGCTGAATAACGTAAATTTGGATCAACAAATCTTAATGCAAGCGGAAGAACTTTTTTTAGAACTTGAATATCTTTTGCTACAACTTTTTCAATTCCAGGTCTTTTAACCTTCACAACAATCTGCTGACCAGAAATAGTTCCACAATAAACTTGACCTAATGAAGCACCAGATATAGAATTAGGATCTATACTATCAAATTTTTCATCAATAGGGCCAAGATCTTTTTCAATTATCGGTTTAACTTGATCAAATGAGGCAGAAGGAACACTGTCTTGAAGTTTTGAAAGTTCTTCTAAATATGGTTGTGGTAAAATATCTGCTCGTGAAGAAAGCCATTGTCCTAATTTTATGTATACAGGACCTAAAGAAATGAAAGTGTCAAGTACTTTTCGTGCATTTTTTCTAAACTGTTCAGAATCAATTTGGTTTTTTTCTTGATTAATCCATTTTTTTCTATCTTTACGTAATGCAAGAATAGATGGAAGCAGTTTAAAGAGTACCTGAATAGTTCTAACAGTAGACATACATTTACTCCAAATAATTTTTTAATTTTTTAGTAGCTAAATATCCAATATACCCAGAAATTATTGAAGAAATTAATCCAGATGTCACTGTTAATTTTTTAGAGTTATTATTTGTAATTTTTTTTACTATTTGTGAACCACTAAAAATTGCACATGCTATACCAATCAGAACCTCTGGTGCATCATAAATTAAATGTCCCATTGGATCTTTACGTGGATCAATTTTATCATTATGAACTAAAAATTTATCATCATATTCTCTGATGTGTAAATTTCCATAACGATATTGTTTGTCTGCACCATTTTTTTGTCCAAGGATTGTTTCTTCAGCATCTTCTAGCATAAATTCTCGTAATTCTTTTGGTACTTCAATCTCATCGCCAGGCATAATCGCAAGATCCGGTAACTGCTTATAATCTTACGGTCAAAAATTGAGCAGTCTAAGACCAAAAACGATTTGTTATTTGGTGACGACTAAACAAAATATTGTGAAATAGTATTTAGATCTCACTGATAATTTCTACGTGTATTTATTATTCAAACAAAATTAATTTAATTCAAATAGATAGGATGGAGGCTTTTACTACAAAAGACCTTACGCCATCTATTACATATTGGAATTAAGATGTCTATAGTTGATTTTTTGTAAACATTACAAAACTAATTGAAAGTGCTACTAACATCAAAATTCCAGTAACATATGCATAATTGAATCCAACACCAGGATGAGTATCTTGATGATAAAAATTAATTAAAAAAGTTGCAACCAACAAAATTACTCCTAAAATTGTTAATTTTTGATGTATTTCCAATGAAAATTTTATTGTAAATAACTATATGAATTTAGGAAAATTTTTAGATCTTACAGTAATGGTGTTGTGATAAAACCTACAATACTACCTGCTAGAAAGAGAAAAATGTCCTTTGCCATACCCAATGTTACCCCTTAGAATATGATATAATTATGATCTAAATTTCCCAAAAATGGAAATTAGTTTTACTATGGATCAGATTCCATTTGAGACAATTTTGTAATTACTTGTTCTAATTCGGCTTTATTTTCTTCAATTACACGTTTTATTACTTCAATCTCATCATTGATTTGGTCCATATGAACGTCATTGGAATTTTTAATTTGATCTTCTAGATTATTTAGAATTTTTTGATTTTGTTGATTAATTTTTTCCAATTCATTTTTGTACAAGTCTAATTTTTCATATTGATCGGTGATTTCAGGGACGTCAATGTATTCTTGAGAAGTTAAAAAACCTAATGAAATTACTATACTTCCAATAGATAAAACCGCAATGAGAATGATGATTATTAATCTCAATTTATCATTCCTTATTGCTTCATTTTGGATTTAAAATTATATCTTCAACTAGCCTCAATTGCTGCTTTTTTACGCCTACGAATTATGTAAAATGCAGCTCCTGTTACCAAAAGAATTGGAATAACTATCATTGTCGGATCAGTGGAATCTTCATCATCATTTAATGGTGCCTTTACAGTAATTGTTGCATCATGATTTAGAAATATCTCATCTCTTGTACTATCTTTGTATCTAACAATGATAGTAATATCATGTTCACCGTATTGTGGTTCACCATCAAATTCAATTGGAATGTTGAATGGTACTGGTGCATCTACTTCAATTTCATCAATGAATTGAATATCTGACTTGATGTTAGAATCACCTTTAGATTCAATAGATACAAAACCAAATAATCCATCTTCATTACCTTCGTTAATAATTTCACCAATTACCATTTGAGTACCAGATAATTCAATTACATCTACATTAAAAATTGTTAAATCAATTAATCCTTTAATGTAAAAATCAACAATTTTTGAAATTGTATGCAAGTCTCCATGTGCATTATAATATTGAATTGATAAAGGAATTCTTAAAGTATCACCTTTGAGTGATTCAGGGACATACACAGTTGCTGTAAGATATCTTGCTGATTTTGCAGCAATGTTTCCAATATCCCAACTAGATTCTAAAATTACAACATTTTCAACATTTGTAGTTGATGATGATGTAGATGCAAGTTCTGTAGATGTATTTGTAGCAACAATGTCTACACCAGAAATGGGAGCAGTTCCATCATTAGCAATTTCAATTACAACATCATTAGATCTTAAAGATGTAAGAAACGGATCTTGAGCTTTGACATTAATCACACTATCACCTGTGACTTTAAAATTAAAATCAGAATAAGCAGTTCTAACTCCAGATTCTCTTAATCTTGAATAATCTACTTTTACAGTTCCAGGATATTGCTGAATTTGTGAATTTTCATTAATATTTACAAAAAATGTTAGATGAAAGTTCTCTCCTGCCAATGAATTTGAATCACTATCAGCATGAATCACTGAGCCTGGACCATCTGATGGGGAAAAATTGGTTGGTAATGATAATTGTCCTCTAATACCAGTAATATCTTGGGTACCTACATTAGCAAATACAACTGTAAATGGAACATTGTCATCCCCTGCTTCAACTTCAATTTTGTCATTTAGAGTACCAAAATATGCATCTAAAAATTTCACATCACCAAAATCCCTTTCAAATGGAGATTGACCAAACCCTCCAGAAGTAATTTGTGCATAAGAATTATCAAAAATAATCGGTAACATCCCAATCACAAATAATAATAAAATAATTTTAGAGTTCATTATGCTGTTATCTCCATTTCAGATGGAAGATCACCTTCAAATGCTTTACCATCTTTAATTGTGATTACTCTATCAACATCTCCAAAGTGTTGTCTATCATGTGTTACTATAATGAATGTTTGATTTAGTTTTTTTGCCATTGATTTCATTAGTTGAACTATAGTTGCTGAAGTTACAGAATCAAGATTGCCAGTTGGTTCATCTGCTAATACAATTGAGGGTTTATTGATTAATCCTCTAGCAATTGCAACTCTTTGAGCTTGTCCACCAGAAATTTTATTTGCACGTTTTCCCGTTTGATCCTCAAGTCCAACTACTTTTAGTAAATCCATCGCATCTTTCTTAGCAGTATTATTACCTGCAATTTGTAAAGGTAGTAAAACATTTTCTAAAACTGAAAGATCAGTAAGTAGATTTGAAAATTGGAAAATAAATCCTAGTTTTTTATTTCTAAACGAAGAAATTTTGTCATCATTAAGTGTAGTAGTATCAATTCCATCAATTAAAATTTTACCGGTTGTAGGATGATCTAATAGTCCAATCATGTTCAGTAATGTAGATTTGCCAGATCCAGAACTACCAACAATTAAAACAAATTCTCCTTGTTTAATTGAAAATGAAACATCATCAAGAGCTTTTACTTGACTATCATTTTCCCCATAGATTTTACTCATATTATTAATTTCAAGTACTCTAGACAGTTCTCATAGCCTCCACAGGTAATAGCTTTGTAGCTCTATACGATGGATATAGAGATGCAATTATTGCCAAACTAAATGACATTAATGCAGTTTGAATAATTTTTTCCCAGTTATAGGTTACTTCTAATTCAAGACTTCCATTAAACGACATTTTGGTTTCCTTTGCATATACAGTATAACCTAATCCTGCTGCAGTACCTACACCAGCTCCAATAGCTCCAATTATCATTCCTTGAAAAATAAAAATTATTAAAATATCTTTTCGTTTAGCACCAATTGATCTCATTACACCTATTTCTTTAGTTTTTCCATTTACCAACATCATTTGGATTGTAACAACTGCAAATGCAGAAGACATCATTCCGAAATAACCAACCAAGTTAATCATGGCAATACCAGATCTAAAGCCTTGAAGTTGTGCTTCTGATGCTTCTTCAGTCGTTTCAGCAATAAAGTCATCATTAGGAAATGAACGTAAAAAGAATTCTTTAACTTCTGTTGCAGTAGAATGATCATATAGTTTTACCATAAATGATCCTGTATCACCATGTCTACTCATCATATCACGTAAAGTATCAATATGAATAACACCAGAATAATCAAATCCACTTCCTCCTGGTGAACTTGCTATTCCAGTAACCATGAATCTTCTAATTTGATCTTGTCCCCATCTATCAACCACCAAAACTTTTACACTATCACCAACTTGAGCTCCTCCAAGATCTCTTGCTATATTAGATCCTAAAACTATAGAATTTCTTGAGAAAACATAACTTCCATCAGAAACTGTTTCATGAGCTGTAGATGCTCTAACATCATTAAATGGATCAACACCAACTAATGAAATTCTAGTTTCTTCAATTAGCTTTCCATTTTTAGTCATATTCATTTCTGAAGTAGTAGAAAGCCGCGGTGTTACGGCTTTAACATCTGGAATACGTTCAAACCAACGAATAAGAGACTGATCAGATTTATCTATAAAATCAAATTCGTCAGTTACAATCACGTCACCGGTACTGTAATCACTGATATCTCTAACAATGGCATCGTACAATCCTTGAAAAATTACAAAGTTTACATGAATAACCAAAATCCCAACAGTTACAGCTAAAATAGCACCAATTAGACTGCCTCTTTTATTGAATAGCATTCGCTTTGCTAGTTTTATCCTATAATCCACGAATTAAATAAAATAGTCTAATATTTAATGTCTATGATATATAGTGCTAACAATATAGACAATTTTATATGATATTAGTTGTTTGTATTGTTAATGGAGTCATTTTAAGTGATATAATGGACAATTTAGACATGAAAATCTTGAACAGATTACTGAATAATTGTAGAAAATCAGACCGACAAATAGGCATAGAACTTGGCATATCAGGTGGAGCAGTTAGAGCCAGAATACGAAAAATGATTGAAAAGAAAGTAATTGAAGAATTTTTTGTCAAAGTTGAACCACCAGTCTTGGGCTATGGAGTATTGTATTTTGTTGTATCAGGGGAAAATATTACAGAAATTTTAGAACAAGCAAGTCTTGTAGGTGAACCATATTTGGTAGTACCTTGTGTTGGTGGAATAACGGTTTGTGGGATTTCTATAAAAGAAGACATTAATCAAAAAATTGAACTTGCAAAAAAATTGATGAAGGATGTTAGAGTTTTATCTATTTTTGAGGCAGAGAATCCAGGATTTAATTCAAATCTTACAAAAACAGATTTAGAAATTCTAGAAGAATTAATCAAAGACCCCAGACAAAGAATAGAACAAATCGCAAGAAATACAAAAATGTCAACAAAAACAATTACAAGATGTATAGAAAAATTACATGAAAATGAAGGAATACAATTTACATTAGTTTATGATCCTAGAAAAATTGAAAATTTTATTCCTCATGCTATACTTACTTGGATAGAAGGAGATCTAAAAGATACTTTAGAAAATTTGAATAGTTCATTTTCTGATTCATATTTGCAAATCCCATTTATAGCAAAAAATCAAATTGTTTTGTTTATGTACAGTGACAATATTTTTAAAATGGATGAACTAACACAAAAAATTAGAAATATTAAAAATATAAAGTCAATTGACTTGTTCATTCCAAAAAAGATGTCATTTTACATAAAGTGGATAGAAAAAGCTATAAATGATTTTAAAAAATCACCAAAATTACATTTAACATATCAAACCAATTAAATAAGAATAATTTTCTATAAACTTTATGAAAGAAAAAAAGATCTATGAAGGAAAAATTTTAGATCTTAGTGTTTATGATGGTAAAATTGAGGGTAGAAAAGTTAAACGAGAAGTAATCAAACATAGAGGTGCAGCAGCCATGCTTGCATTTGATGAAAATAAAAAAGTAATTCTTGTCAAGCAATATAGATTTCCACACGGGTATGTTTTAGAAATTCCTGCAGGAACATTAGAAAAAAAAGAAGAGCCTGTAAAATGTGCATTCAGAGAATTAGAAGAAGAGACAGGATATAGAGCCAAAAAAATGACTCCCCTCATTACTTACTATCCATCAATTGGCTATAATGCAGAAATAATTCATTGCTTTCTAGCCTCAGGACTGAAGAAAACATCAGATTTGAAGCTTGATGAAGATGAAATTTTGTCTGTAGTAAAAATTGATTTTAAAAAACTTCTTTCAATGATAAAAACAGGTAAAATTCAAGATTCAAAAACAATATGCACAGTTTTAACATATGCTGCAAAGAAAAAATTATACTAGCTATTCATTATAGATAGGCTGCACAAGATCTGCAACATCAGCCCATGACTGTGCAATTCTTTCAAACATGTACACAAGATCAAGAAAATCTAAAGGAATTTGTTTTTTATTTCCTAATGTAGTTCTAAGTAAACTAAGTTTTTTTTCATATTGTTTATGCATAGAAATTGCTTCAATAGCTAAGAGTCTATCAGGTTTTGTAAAAGCATCAATAGATTTTTCTGCAAGTTTATTAAAATCTTTTACGACATCATAGATTTTTTTAGAAAATTCTTTTGATAGTGAAAAATTAAAGATAAAATTAGAAAGTTCAACAATAGAATCACCTGCATTTTCAAGAACATTTGCAGCAACTCTATAATCAAGTACATCAATATTTTCTAAATTAAATGCATTGGATAGTCTTTTGTCAACTAATGTACTTCGAATTAAACGAACAAGTAAGAAATACTGTCTATTTACTTCAACATCACGTTTAGACAATGTTTGAAGATTAGATTTATCATCTGAAATTAATCCATTTAATACATCATCATACATTCCAAGTGCAATAGAACTAATTCGTTTGAGAATTTTTGATGGGTTAAGTGTTGTTGCATCTAATAGAAATTGCATGTTAATGTGGGATGCATCCTCTTCAATAATCTCCATACCCACTAATCGTCTCATTGAATTGCGAATTTCTTCTCGATCTTTTCCAGGAATGATAGATTTTGAATTAATTACAATAATATCAAATCCCAAAAGATATGCACCTGTAATGTTTGCAACGATATTTTCTCCTTTAGATAATGGATATGAAATTATGAGTTCTTTTGTTGGTCGTGTTTCTGTATTTGCAGATATAGAAACGCTATCTTGGCCAGTTTCTATTTCAACCTGACTACCTTTATCGAGATTATTTGCATCAACCCAATCTTTAGGCAATGATACCAGTATACTACTTCCAATTCTTTGCAGGCGTCGAATAAATTTAGTCAATTTATACTAATATAATTAATTTAAGCCATATTCTTATATTTTGTGTAAAGTTTAAACTCAGATCAATGGAGGCGACAGCATTTTGTCCAGCACACATTACAGGTTTTTTCAAAGCCCATTTAGAAGGTCATGAGGATAATTTAGAGAATTTAGGCTCAATGGGAGCAGGTTTTTCAATAAATCAAGGAGTTACAACTAGAGTAAAAATAGAAACAAAAGACAATCAAAAATCAAATTTTAAAATCACAACGCATGGATATCAATCAGACAAAACAGATGTTTCACAATACGTATTAAATGAATTTTTAAAATTAGGGGGATTTTCAGACAAGTTTTTTGATATAGAGCACAACATATCCGTTCCAGTAGGTTATGGTTTAGGTTCAAGTGGTGCAGTTGCATTATCATTATCATTTGCATTAAATCAGGCACTTGAAACTAAATTAGAAAAAATAATGATAGGTCAAATTGCTCATAATGCAGAAGTAAATTGTAAAACAGGACTTGGAGATGTCCTAGCATCATATCACGGAGGATTTGAAATTAGAGTCAAACCTGGAGCACCAGGAATTGGACATGTTGAAAAAATTTCTACAGATAAAATTTCCATCATCATGATTTGTTTTTCTCCAATTTCTACAAATAAATTCATCAAAGAACGCTTATCTCAAATTAATGGATTAGGTGGAAAAATGGTAAATCAATTATTAGAATCAAAAGATTATGAACATTTTCAAGATATGTCATTGGAATTTGCAAAATACGTTGATGTAATGACTCCTAGAATGCAAAAAATAGTAAAAGAATTATCTGAAAATGACATTAAATGTGGAATTGCTCTTTTTGGTGAAACAATTTTCTCCATGGTTCCACAAAAAGAAGAATCTAAAGTTTTAGATATTTTACAAAAATACTCTGATGGGATTTTAATAAAATCCGAATTAGATGATAGTGGAGCTAGAATTTTAAACAATTAATTAAAAATCATGTCATTAATTCCCAAATCTCATCCTAGAGCTAAATCTCTTTTAATTCGTGAAAAACTTGTTAAAGGATTTGATAATGGACTAGTTGCTAAAGAAGGCCTGTTAGCTCAAGGTAGAGGAGAAGCATTTGATTATCTTCTAGGAGAAAAAACAAGTAAGACAGCAACACAGGCTATCAAGGCTGCAGCAGCTCAATTACTTGTAGCAGAAATGCCAGTTATCTCAGTTAATGGAAATATAGCAGCATTATGTCCAAAACAAGTTGTAAAACTATCAAAACAAATCAAAGCAAAACTTGAAGTGAATCTATTCTATTCTAATGAAAAAAGAAAAATGTCAATCATTAAAACTTTGAAAAAAAATGGTGCCAATGAAATTTTAGGAGCCAAAACGACATCATCTAAAAAATTACCAGGAATAGATTCTGCAAGAAGAATTGTAGATAAAGATGGAATTTTTGTTGCAGATGTTGTGGTGGTTCCTTTAGAAGACGGAGATAGAACAATGGCACTACGAAAAGCTGGAAAAATAGTCATAACGTTTGATCTAAATCCATTCTCTAGAACATCACAGACAGCAAACATTACAATTGTAGATAATGTAACTAGAGCAATTAATTTACTAATTGATGAATCAAAAAAACTATCAAAAAAGAATCAAAAAAGTCTTCAAAAAATAATTGATGATTTTGATAATAAGAAAAACATAAGAGAAAATATAATTCAAATAAAAAATAATTTGGATAGGAGAGCCAAAATTGCATAAAACTGTTCAAGATATTATTAATATGAAAAAAGAGAAAAAGAAAATTTCTGTAATTACAAGTTATGATTACACCCTAGCTTCATTATGTGATAAGGCAGGAATTGATGTAATGTTAGTTGGTGATAGTGCTGGAATGGTAATGCTTGGATATGAAAATACAATTCCTGTGACAATGGATCAAATGTGTATGTTTACTGAAGCTGTTAGTAGAGCAAGAAAAAATTCTCTGTTAGTGGCAGATCTGCCTTTCATGTCATATCAGGCTAGTATTGAAGATGCCATAAATAATTCTGGTAGATTAATCAAGGCTGGTGCAGATGCAGTAAAACTTGAAGGTGGTTCAATTATGGCTGAAACAATTAGCGCAATAGTAGATGTAGGTATTCCTGTTATGGGACATATTGGACTTCAACCACAAACTACTACACTTTCAGAAGGATACAAAGTTCAAGGTAAAACAAAAGATAGTGCAATAAAGTTAATTGAAGATGCCAAAGAACTAGAAGATGCCGGGGCTTTCAGTATTGCTTTAGAAATGATTAGTCATGAGGTTGGACAGATTATTTCTGAATCTGTTAGTATTCCCACCATAGGAATAGGTTCTGGTGTAAATTGTGATGGACAAGTATTGGTTGTTCAAGATTTGTTAGGTATGTATGATAAAATTAAACCAAAATTTGCTAAAAGATACATGAATTTATCTGAAGATATTGTAAAATCACTTGAAGAATATAGAACTGATGTAGAATCAGGTTCATTTCCTGCTAAAGAAAATACATTTTCAATGAATGAAGAAGAATTAAAGAAATTACGTGAATCACTTGGCAGTTAAGAATAAACCAAAAAGAAAAGATCATCCATCTTTAGATATAGTTAGTTCACATGGTGTAGAGTTATCTGGTAAAAAAATTGTATTATGTGTAGCAGGCAGTGTTGCAGCATACAAAGCAATTGAACTTGCTAGATTGCTAATGAGACACGGAGCTGATGTGACATGTGTTACAAGTAACGCAGTCACAAAATTGATTCAGCCAGAATATTTCAAATGGGCAACAGGTAATGAAGTAATTACAAAACTGACAGGTGAATTAGAACACATTAGATTAGCAGACTATAATCAATCTGATCTTGTAATAGTATATCCTGCAACTGCAAATACATTAGGGAAATTGGCTAATGGAATTGATGATACGCCTGTATCAACAGTTCTTACAGTAGGATTTGGATCAAAAATTCCAATTTTGATGTGTCTAGCAATGCATGCGTCAATGTATGAAAATTCTGCAGTTAAAAAAAATATTAAATTTCTAAAAAATAAAATTGAATTTATTTCTCCTAGATTAATAGAAGATAAAGCAAAATCTCCTGAACCAGAAGATGTTTTAAAGAATGTATTAAAGAAATTTGGATTTTCATCTATTTTAAAAAATAAAAAAGTATTGATCACTGCAGGACCAACTGTTGAACAGATAGATCCTATACGTGCAATTACAAACTATAGTTCTGGGAAAACAGGAGTAAGTTTAGCAACAGAGTTAATTTCTGCTGGAGCTAAAGTTACATTTGTTTATGGTCCAGGAAAAGAAAAACCGCCAAAAGGTGCAAAAATCATTAATGTTTCATCTAGTAAAGAAATGCAATTAGCTGTAAAATTAGAATTAAAGAAAAAATTTGACATTGTAATTATGGCTGCAGCCGTTGCAGATTATGTGCCTACAATTCAAAGGA
The DNA here is from genome assembly GCA_029782475.1 of Nitrososphaerota archaeon. Taxonomy (GTDB): domain Archaea; phylum Thermoproteota; class Nitrososphaeria; order Nitrososphaerales; family Nitrosopumilaceae; genus Nitrosopumilus. The sequence goes on along the minus strand of JARPSM010000126.1, from coordinate 8,727 downwards.
AAAATAAAATTAAAAGTTCAAAGTCAAACATGACTATTAGTCTTAAAAAAGCTCCAAAAATCATAGATCAAATAAAAAAATACCAAAAAAATGTATTACTTGTAGGTTTTAAAGCAGAAACAAATCTGACAAAAAATCAATTAATTAAATCAGCTGAAAAAAAATTAAAAGAGTCAGCAGCAGACATGATTGTTGCAAATGATATTGGCTCAATTAGATATATAAAAAATCCTCAAAAAAACCAAGTAATCATTGTAGATTCCAAAAAAAATATTGTTTCAGGATGGATGAGTAAAGAAAAAATTGCTAAAATTATTAGAAAACAAATTGAAATAAAAATTAAATGAAAAAATCTGAACTTAGAAGATTAGTAGTAAAATACAAAGAAACTAAAATAAAATTATCTAAATCAAATGATGAGAAATTAATAACTAAATTAGAAATGATTGAACACAGATACTATCATGAAACAGGTAGAACGTTAAAATTAGATTTAGAAGAGATCACATAAAATAGATCAAATAAAGTGAAAGTAGTAGATGAAAATTATTCATTCAGAATACAAACAACAAAATATGAAAATTTGGAATGAGGTTGCTCCCAGATATCACAAAAGGTGGGCTAGCGTAAATAAAGGACCATTTCAAAGTACAAAAAAGTTAGTTGAATTAGTAAATATCAACAAAGGTGATGCAGTATTGGATGTTGCATGTGGTACCGGGGTAGTTACAAATGAAATTCAAAAAAAGATAGGGAAATCAGGATATGTGGTAGGAGTAGATACTTCAAGTACAGCAATTAAAATTGCAAAAAAATGGAATGGTAAAAAATCAAATGTAGATTTTGTAAATACTGATGCTGAAAAATTTAATTTCTCTAAAAAATTTGATGTTGTTACATGCCAGTATGCATTGTTTTTCTTTCCTAATGCTCAAAAAGCATTAAAAAATATGAAAAATAGCCTCAAAAAATCAGGAAATATTGGAATTTCTGTTCATGGAAGTAAAGATTCTGTTCCTTTCTTTAGTAGCATTATTGATTCAGTTACAAAGTATATTCCAGATTATGTACCACCTGGTTCTCCAAATCTTGATAGATTTGGAACAAAAATATCTTTGAAAAAAGAAGTAAGTAAAGCAGGGTTCTCAAAAATCACTGTAAAAGATCATGTCTTTCATTTCAGTCCAGGAAAATTTGAAGATTATTGGAGAAATTATCTAAAATACATTGCAAAGCCACTAAAAGAAAAGCTAAATGATTTAGATTATTCAAAAAGAAAAGAATTGAAACAATTAGTCAAAGATAGAACATCACAATATACGAAGAAAAATGGAGAAATTTTATTCCCTTGGCAAGTTTTAATTCTAGGTGCTAAAAACTAAATTGAAGAGATATGGGTAAAGAAAGCAAAAAAAAGGAAGACAAGCTAAAAAAGAATGATTTTAAGTCATTTCTGAAAAAAAGAGCCCCAATTTACCTTGCTTTGATCGCAATGTTTGTGGTATTTGTAGTTCCTGAATATACCAAAGGGACATTAGAAAAAAGCTTTCCAGAATTCTCAGCTGAAGAAGAACAAGTAATGGGTATTTTAATGAAATATGATGGTCCAAATAATTCTGGATTAACTGTCTTAGAAGCATTAGAGAATAAAATAAATGAAGAATATCCTGATGAGAAAATTTTTGATCATAGAAAAACGACCGTTGATCTAATTATAACAAATATAGATTCTGAAGAATACAAAGTAAATTTTAATTTCAAATCACATAAGGGTGAAATGAATTATGATTGGAATGTAAATATAGTATCTGAGAAAATTTCATCAAGCGATTCAGAATCAAAATACATAATTGATCTAGTAAACTACTACGATTAGGTTCAAATTGTTACTAAATCTTTAGTAAATTTGTGCATTACAATTGGTCTGTCTTTTACAATTAGTGAATCCTCGATCCTAATTCCAAATTTATTTTCAATGTAAATTCCAGGTTCTACAGTTATTGCCATATTTTCTTTTAATTTTGTATTACTTCGATAAGAAACAGTTGGTAATTCATGAACTTCTAATCCGATTCCATGTCCTGTTGAATGAATAAAGTATTGACCATAATTTTTATCATCGATATATTTTCTACATGTAAAATCAATATCTTTACAATCAATATTAGGTCTAACAGATTTCAAACCAAGTCTTTGAGATTCTTTAACAATTTCATATGCTTCATTTGCTTGTGATGAAATTTTTCCTAGTGCAAATGTTCTAGTTGCATCAGAAACATATCCTTTGTATCTTAATGTTAGATCAGTTACTACTAGATCTCCCTTTTTGAATTTCCTATTTGTTACTTGAGCATGAGGTAATGCACCATTTGGACCTCCAGCAATAATTAATGGATTAAGTGTAGATTTGTATCCAGTATCAAACATGCCTTGTTCCATTGCATATGTCATCAAAATTGTTTGCAATTCAGATTCTTTTTGACCAATTTTCATTTTTTTAGTACAAATTTGGAACATTTCATCAATAATTTTTGAAGCTTTTTTGAGAATTTGTATTTCTTTTTCATCTTTTATGATTCTAGCATTGTAAAACGGTTCAGTTGAAGATTTGATTTTTGGAATTGATTTTTTTAATGACACCATTACTGAATAACTTTGACAATCAGTACAAACTCGATTTTTCTTAATTTTTTTGATTACTGAGGTAATCAGGCCTTCTCCTCGTTCTGCGGTAATTACACTACAATCCACAGATTCTTCCTTTGCTCTGCCAACTTCAAGTTCAGGTGCAATAATTGTGGTTTTCCCATTTTTTTCAAGCAATCCAATTGCCTCACCCCAAAACCCTGTCATGTAAAACAAGTTTTCAGGCTCAAATGTAACTAGAGTATCACAATCAATCTGTTGGGCATATTTCAAAAGATTCTTTCTGCGTTGCTTCATACTCTGTTATCTCTAATTCTCAATTTATGTATGATGTAAAGTTTGTATATGGAAAATTGAAGCAGATCGCAGTGACTGAAGAAAAAGAAAAGAAAAAAGTAGTTGCTTTACTATCCGGTGGATTGGATAGTCAACTTGCAGTTAGAATGATGCAAGAGCAAGGTTTTGATGTATCAGCTGTTGCAATTAAAACTCCATTTTGTGATTTTGATTGTGGTAGAGGATGTGGTTTTGAAATTAGAGAAAGAGCAGATGATCTTAATGTGAATTTAAAAACAGTTTATCTTGGTGATGAATATATTGAGATGTTAAAACATCCAAAGCACGGAATAGGTGCTGGATTTAATCCGTGTGTTGATTGTAGAACAATGATGTTTGATGCAGCAAAAAAACACATGGAAGAAATTGGTGCAGAGTTTATTATTTCAGGGGAAGTATTAGGTCAACGTCCAATGAGTCAACATGCACCATCATTACATATTATTGAAAATGAATCTAATTTGAAAGGAAAAATTGTTAGACCGTTATCTGCAGGATTATTACCACCATCAGATGCTGAAAAAGATGGTTTAATCAAAAGAGAAAATCTTGGAATGATTAAAGGAAGACAAAGGAAAATTCAAATGAAAATGGCTAAAGAATATGGGATTGAGAATCCGCCAAATGCAGGTGGAGGTTGTTTGTTAACAGAACCACAATTTGGAATAAAGGCTAAAGATTTGTTTAGTCATATAGAAACTCCAACAATTAATGAAATTGATTTATTAAAAATTGGAAGACATTTTAGATTAGATGAAGAAACAAAATTTGTTGTTGGAAGAAACAAAGATGAGAATGAGATGATTAAAGCATTAGCATTACCTGGTGATATTTTACTTGAGGCTAAAGACTATGTTGGACCAGTTTCAATCTTACGTGGTAAAAATGCAAAATTACATGTAGAGTTTGCATCAACTGTAACTCTGAGATATTCAGATGCACCAAAAACTGAGCACAGTATTGTTTCTGTTAAAAATGGAGATTCAACTGATGAAGTTAGTTCTGAATGTGCAGAAGAACAATCTTATCTCAAATTTAGAATGTAGGCGTAAAAAATTTTAAAAATTAGTTAAAACTAAGGAAGAGTTTTTGAATAAGTAGTTCTCATTTTCAACAAGGATGCAAAAACAAGAAAACTCCACATATCTAAAGGCAATAACAATTAGAGACATCAGTGATGTTCACTCTATTAAAGAGGATATCAAAAAAAATATGATTTTGATTCTAAGAGTTACACCATTAGCACAAAAAGATGTGGAACAACTTCGTAAAGTTGTTGAAGAATTGTATTCTATTGCAAAAGCAGAAGATGCTGAAATTGCAAGATTGGGGGAGGAGAGAATCATAATTGCTCCATCTAGTATTAAGATCTGGAAACCAGAATACGATCTAAAATAATTTTATTGCTTCTTGAACTTGTGGATAATGTGCAGATAGCTTATACATTCGTCTAATATTCATTGCAAGATTTTCTGATTTCGAACGTTCTCCGTGATTAACTAATACGCGACGAAGTTTTGGTCTTAATTTTTGTACAAATGACATTAATTGGTTATAGTCACTGTGTCCACTAAAACCATCTAATTTTTCAACACTGCAATTAATTGAAACAACTTCAACTTTTCCTTCTTTACCTAACATAGTTGCTTGTTTAGAACCATCAAGAACTCTTCTTCCCATAGTTCCGTTTACTTGATAAGAGACAAACAGCACTTTGTTCTTTTTATCAGGTGCAATATTTTTGAAATATTCTAAAACTGGTCCACCCTCTAACATTCCAGATGTTGCCAAGATAATACATGGCGAATTATCCCGCATAGGCTCTTCTCTAGCATCTGCATGTTCAATATTAGTAAAGTATTCAGAATCAAATGGATTATCATCTGTTTCTAATATTTTTTGTTTTAATTCTCTTGCAAGATACTCAGGATAAGATTCATGGATTGCTGATGCTTCTGAAATCATTCCTTCTGTAAAGACAGGAGCTTCAACCATTTCTCCTGATTTCATATAGTGATCAATTACCATCATAATTTCTTGTGCACGTCCAACTGCCGGTATAGGAATCAAAACTTTTCCACCATCTGCTAACGTGTTGTTTACAGCATTGATGAAAGAGGATTCTACTTGTTGACGGGTTGGTTGAATATCTTCTTTAAGACCATACGTACTTTCAATTAACAAAGTTTCAACTCTTGGGAAATTCCAACTAGCAGCTTCAAACAAAATACTTTTTCCAAATTTAATATCACCTGAATAAACAAAGTTATGATCACCATTTCCAATATGAAAATGACATAAGGCAGAACCGAGAATATGACCTGCATTTGCAAGAACTAGTTTAATGTCAGGGGAAATATCAGTTACAGTTCCATATGGTAAAGTGATTGTTTGTCTCATGACCTGTTTTACATCGCGTTCGGCATACATTGGAGTTCTACCTTGTGCTGCAGCTACTTTGATAGCATCTAATTGGATTAGATTCATCATTGGTAATGTAGGTTCAGTACAATAGATTGGCCCTTTGTATCCATATTTACATAATGCCGGTAAGAATCCAGTATGATCCAAGTGTGCATGTCCAATAACTATAGCATCAAGTTCATCTAGTGTTATGTTTAGAGAATCTAATCTTGGAAATGCATCCATTGGAGAACGTGCACCAGGGTTAATTCCACAATCAACTAAGATCTTGCTTTCCGGAGTAGATAGTAGCATTGAAGATCGCCCTACTTGACCAAATCCGCCAAGAGTATGAAGTGATACCTCTGTTCTTTGAGACAATCGTGGTCTGAAAATTTCATCACCTACTTGTTTTAGCTGTTTACCTCTTTCAACAGAGGCTTGTTTTAGAGTTGCATTAATTGTTTGAATTGTACGTGAAGGGATAGTTGTAGCTTTTCTAATTCGTAATCTCCAACCTATTTTTTCAGTTACTTCAGCATGATTGAATTCTTTTGCATTTCTTTGTAACAACCAAGGTCTTTTTACCTCGACTGATACTTCGCCTGTTGTAGTATCAAAAATAGTTCCCTGTAGATTAGCTTCTTTTGGAACACACTCTGCCAAGATTTTTCTTACTTCAGTTTCGGGTTTTCTTATTGATTCATCAGTTCTAACAACAATTCTTTTTTTAATTATGTTTACAAGATTAGAAATTGTATCATTATTTTCCATCAAATAGCGTGGGGAATTTGTATAAAGAGCAATTCTTGGTCCTTCATATTCTATTTTTGTTACACTTGCCTCTTTAGGTATACTTTGCAGTATGGTGGCCATTATATTCTGGCTAGTAGGAGGTAATTCTTTTTCTTGATATTTACGTTGCATTAAATCACTAAAGTTCGATGACGGCTTTCTTTTGCTCATCAGTTAATAGACGGAAACCATCCTTGTCCATAATTGCGATGTTAATTCCATCGCCTGTACCAATGTTTCTAGTTATTGCGGCTTTAACAGCTCTTAGAGCTACTTGTTTTGCTTCTTCAATTGAAAGGTCTTCCCTATATTCTTCTTCAAGTAAACCATAAGCTACTGGAGAACCGCTACCAGTTGTAACATATGATTTCTCTTCAACGGATCCAAACATATCGACATTAAATAACGATGGACCGTTTGCATCATAACCACCAAGTAAGATATCAGCCATAAACGGATATCCTCTGTTTTGATGAAATATCAATGAACATAGTCTTGCAAGTGAATGAATAGAAATGTCACCCTGTTTTTCAACTCTGTGAAGATTAGAATGATAACGTAAGATATCAACAATATTTTGTGCATCAGCAACACCGCCTGCTAAAGTAAGTCCTGCATGTTGATCAATTTGTTGGATTTTCATAGTATTGTTATTTGCAATAAAATAGCCTGCGCTGGCTCTCATGTCGGCGCATAATACGACACCATCTTTAGCCTTGATACCTACTGTGGTAGTCCCATGCAGAATTTTTTCTTCAACGTTATTTGACATAATATACCTATTAAGATAAAGTAAAGGGAATATCCCCCTTTTAAATAACTTTTTAAACAGACACTGTTAACTAATCGAGATCTGTCCAAATTGCTGTTAGCTCGTGACAAATGGATTTTATCCAAGTTTTCAGACATGTGTAATGTGTGAGAATTAGGTTCAGATATCATTGATGTCCTCCTCCATCCACATTGGGTTGGTTTTTCTGATCGTATCTGTGGCCTTTTGTGAAATGCCTCCAACGGTTTTTCAAACCTGTCAATGTCTCAAGGGATCAGTGCAGTCTTTGCTCGTTATAGTATTTGACAAATTCGCCAAGCCTCTCAAAGTTGGGTAATTCCTCTTCCAACGTTCTAAAGAATCGCACCATAGAGGAGCAGATATGGCACTGGGAAAGCATCTCAGAGCATGTCAAGTTCTACAACGAGAAAAAGCTGCACTGATCCCTGAATACGGACATATACGAGACACCTCAGATGGCGTTTGCAGACAGAATGGTACCTGAAGCGATCAGAAAAACCAACCCAATGTAGATGGAGAAGGACGCCGATGACTAGGCGAAATCATTTCCATATACTACACCTCGTTTTCCAATGCCCTGATTTTGTCGTTTCCTTGCTGCGGGCTTTGTAATTATCCCATCAATTATCCCATAAACCATCATCCAAATACTGACGCTAACCAGTTGTAAAACTTTGTGAAGATATCCTGATTAGTCCTAGTCTCTGATGCCTCTGGATTTACCTTATGATCAGGTTCTGTTGTTGGATTTGTTGGTACAGATTCTGGCGTTAGTTGAGGTTCTTCTGTTGGTTCTGAAATATGTTCCGGTTCTTCTGTTGGTTCTGAAATATGTTCCGGTTCTTCTGTTGGTTCTGAAATATGTTCCGGTTCTTCTGTTGGTTCTGAAATGTATCCTGCTTGCGGTTCTAACATGGTTTCAGATCTGTCCACATCTTCTGATGTCTCTGCCTGTCTCTCCGGCACACATATTCCGTTTACCTTGTGAGTTCCTGCATCACATGCAAGTTCTACTGGCACATTGACTACCTCAGAACACAGCACACCGCCGCAGACCCGAGAGTCAGGAGCCTTGCCGCTGTTACCGCCACCTCCGGTTGATCTTGGCTTTGGTGTGGGTTCTGGTTCTGGTGTGGGATCTGCAGGTGGAGTTACATCAACACATTCATGGTCAAGTATAATCTCTCCAATATCACAATTAAAAATAATACATTGATTATCATCATTTAGTCTTTCATCAATCTCACAGTGATCAATAGTTCGTGGCACACATGCATTATTCTCAGCAACTTCGCCTGCATCACAAATCAACTTTACACACGTACCATTTTGCAACTCCTCGTCATCCTCACATGATGATACGTCCACCTCACAGTTCTCATCAAGTGTAAACTCCCCACTATCAGAACAACCAAAAGAATACTCAAATACTCTGATCTGGTCATCTGAACTATCAGTTGCAAAAAAGTGTGTACTGTTTGTTGCCACATCATTTACACCATTAAAGCCTGTAACGTTTTTCAGATTTAATCCGTCACTCTGTCTTAGTATCTGCACCTGGTCATTTCCTTTATCAGCTACAAAAATTAATTCATCACTTGTACCTACACCGTTTGGAGAGTCAAAATTTGAGATGACAGGTTCTGCTGCCTTGTCTGCCAATGAGAATATCGATAGTGTGTTCCCGCTTTCAGATGTCACAAAGAGATGGGTAGAGTTCAAGGCCACATCTGTAGGCGAGGTACTCGGAATGG
>JARPSM010000123.1 GCA_029782475.1 Nitrososphaerota archaeon | reverse complement strand
GTTATTATTCAGAATGCACAGCTCACGACACTTGACACGAGGAATAATTTATGAAGCACTCGATAACTTTACAGAATCACAAAAGATGCTAATTCTAAATTAATACACATTTAGAAGCTGTTTTCAAAAAATACTTTATCTAAAGATAATTGCCCACCACGTTGAGCTGCATCCTCAGATCTTTTCCCAACTACTATCATCATTACAATCAGATGGTCTGCAGGTAAATTGATAATTTCTGCCAACTCATCATACTCAAAGCCCACCATAGGACAAGAATCAAGACCCATCTGACGTGCTGCAAGCATTATAGTTTGAGCTGCAAAGCCACAAGAGCGCATTGCCTCATCGCGTCGATTCTCAGGACTGTTCTCATATTTTCGGGCCAGAGAATTTTTTACCAGTTCTTGTTTTTCAGGAGTATTGTTTCTCCAGTAACGTAATGGTTCTTCTTTCCATGCGTTAAGATTTCCACAAAGAACTAACACTAAAGAGCCATCTTTAGGTTGGGCCTGATCACGAGCAGCCTTTGATATTTTTTCTTTAACACTCTGATCTGTAACATAGACGAATCTCCAGTTTTGCTGGTTGTAACTGGTAGGGGATAGTATTGTTAATTCTTGTAATGTTTTGATATTTTCAGGAGATATTTTGTATGAACTATCAAATTTCTTAATAGCTCGTCGAGTCTTTATCGCATCAAAAGTATCCATGAAACAACAAAAAAATCCCCAAATTTAATTGAATGAAAAGGTAACTGAGCTTAAGACCAGCACCAAGAGATGCTGATGACAGCTCACCGCTTAAGATCAGTAACTAGTGTTATCTGATGAGAGCGACTTGTATTAAGGCCTGAAACTATTGTATTCAGACGAGAGACTCACCTTTTCTGAATATACTATGAGATTTTGTTATTTAACCAGCACTATCTTTTCCCACTATTGAGAATTTACATAAACAGATTCAGATAGTCTATTTATTACACCTCAAATTCATTGAAATCATCTTGAAGATAGCAGTAATGGGAATGGGTGTAGCAGGCTCTTATCTCATGGCCAGATTAAAGGACACAGAACACAAAGTGGTAGGATATGAAAGAATGGTTGAGGAAAAACACGATTCTATTTGCGCATGGGGAACAATCAAGCCAATTTTAACAGAATTTTGTAAAAAAACAGGTAGAGATTTTGATAATTTTCTAATTCATGATGGCAAAAATATGCATGTCAAAATGAATGACGATGTGAAATTTGACATTGGACTCAAAGGACTATGCACGTATAACAAACTAGCACTAATCAAAGATTTCATTAAAGATTCAAAGATAATTTACGGCCCTCCACCAAAAATTGAAGAATTAGAAAAAGAGTATGACCTGATAGTTGATTGTACAGGATTTCACAGAGTATACTTGCCAAAATTAGAACAGGATTTCTTTTTACCAACATACGAATACAAAGTAGAATACCCAGACAAGGTTCCATATGATGACTTTTACATTGAGCCATTTCCTGGAATGTCAGGTTACTTTTGGTATTTCCCACTAGGTGAAAAATGGGCACACATAGGAGCAGGTGATTACAATAAACAACACATGAAAGCAACAGATGACTTTTTGAAAAAACACGGAGGCAAAGTACTTCAAACAAAGGGTCGTCCAATCAGACTAGCAACCCCTGATAGATGCAAGCCATACTATTCAGGAAAAGTAGTTGGAGTTGGAGAATCAATTGGAACAGTTTATGCTTTGTTGGGTGAAGGGATTATTCCATCAATGCAATGCGTTGAAATATTTTTAGAAAACATGAATGATTTCAAAGCATATGAGAAAGCAGTGGAGAAACATTACAAAGTGTATGCCAAGGTGTTTAATTTCGTGCATGCAAAAATTCAGAAAAACTTTAGTTTCCTCAAAGCATTGCCAGACTTTATTGCAATATTTCTTTACATGAAAAAGCATGAAGACAGATTTGGAATGAATATAAAAATTGCAGATTTGATGAAAGTTGCCAAAGCCTAACTAAAACTCACAGAACTAAACCCTTCACGATTAGTTCTATTTGATGCCATGTTATAGTCATAGATTGTAGTAGAGTATGCTTTTAGTTCATCTTTCATCTGGTCTAAACTGTCAGCCAAGTAAAATCCAGGACAATCACCAGTGAACTGATACGTTGCATGAACTCTTGCCTTTCCTTGTTCATTTTCTAACCAACTTGCAAACGGATAGAGATAGCAAACTCCAGGTCTATCAGGATGTATGCCACAGGCACCTTGGTCATCTAAGAATCGGCATGAAATATGAGTTCCATCTTCTTCTGTAGTCTCATCGGTTTTTCTTTTGAGGTTAACTGTAGTCATTGTAGTCATTTGTCCGGATGGTCCAGGTTCCTGATATGTTACAGTAAGAGTTTCTTTTTTGATAAATTCAGGGATGCTTTTGTATTTCAAACCTTTGCCAATTGTGATTAAATCATCAGAAGTTAGTGGCAGTCTACCTTGTCTGTCACAGCAGTTGTGACAGTCAGGCCAAAAACATTTCCACAAAATATATTTTTTTTCAGAATTCAAATAAGGAACATGAAAAACCACATCCTTGACTTTGATTGCATAATCAGAAACATCTGTAATTTTACCTAACACAAATTTTCGAATAACTGGATCAACATCCCAATCCTTTTCCAATAAATTTAATGATTCTTCAATTTCGTTTTGAGACAACTATTAAGTTATAACATCTTTTGAAGATGTTATTAATGTTGAGTGAAAAAGGAAAATACGCCTCAGCTACAGAAAATAGAAGGTGGGTATGGAGTGAGATAATTTGGCCCTTAATTTTACAAGTTAATGATGTAGCATTTTCATTAAAACAATTTCAAGAAAAACGTGATAAAGTGTGCAACGAAAAAAACATTTCAATTAACATCCCATCAAGAGGACTAGTGTCACTAATGCAGAAAGAAATTATTAAAAAAGAAGGAACCATCTATTCAATTCATTATAGATTAATTCCATACATGCGACTAAAAGCAACATGTGATTATGCAACTGCAATTCACGAAGTCAGATTAAAATAATTACAACAAATGATTATATGCCAAATCATTGGGATTTATTTCAGTAGCCCGATAGTCTAGTGGTCAAGGATTCTGCCCTCTGGATCTCAAGAATGGATAGGCGGGGACGGCAGTTCGAATCTGCCTCGGGCTACCTAAAAAATTTCTAAAAAATTAGGTGATTGGGTAAATATTGCCCCTAGATTATTATGGAATATTTTATGACAAATATACGTGGATTTTGTATCTTTTGCAAAAACAATCTATGATGATGATATACAGCATCATCTCTAAAATTTATAGAATCACATTTTGCTCTAAGAATGTTACTTGCAGATTCGTAATGGCAAGCAAATCTACATCATGAAAAGTAGAAAGCATCTGCGTTGTAAAGATTGCAAGAGCAGATTTCAAACCATTTACAAATTCAAGTTTTTCGGCACTCAGAATGTCATACTCAAAATGGTTAGCGTTAATCAAATTATTTTTGGCGAAAGAAAAGG
>JARPSM010000116.1 GCA_029782475.1 Nitrososphaerota archaeon | reverse complement strand
GACATAGTGTTCCCCACGTGAGATGTATCGTTGGTCATCATATTTTATCTTCTGAGACACAAAATAGTTGTAAAATCCGTGATCCAAATATTTTTCGGTCGTGATTTGTGCCTAAACATGTGGAATTAGGAAACAAAGTTGTATGAGGGAAACATTACGTCTGATTCATGGGGAGCATGGAATCATGTTGGAAAAACATATCAAAAATGCCACATCCATTACAAACGCAATGTAGAGGAAGGACCCTTTTGTACAAAACCACAACACGTGAATTTCGGCATTTTGCAAACATACTGTTGAAAATATTATATGATTCGCACAAACCAAATGCCGACAAGAAAAATCTGAGATTGCAAATACTGCGGCTGATTCAAAAGGAGTATACTGATCCTAATTGTCTGAGGTTCTGCAAGAGGATTCGGCGTGAAATTGATATGCTGTTTACATTCATTGAATTGGGTACAGAATGGCACAACAACCTGGCAGAGCGTGGAGTACGGCCATGTGTGTGTCTGCGCAAGTTGGTATACTGTAGCAGATCCGAGAAAGACATTCATTCAATGGAAATAATGATGAGTATAGCAGGTACTGCCAGACTGCAAGATGTTAATTTGTATGATTTTATAAGAGATATTTTGCGTAAAGGGACTTCAAAAAGCTAGAGTGTTACCAATTTTTTTCTTTACTTCTGTTGACATTGTAAACGCATTTTATTTTTCAGAATATTTAAACTCTACATCATCCAAAGAGGGATTTGATAGAATCCATTATACCCTCCAAGAAACCCACACGATCTTCCAATTTTTCCAATCTATCACTCAAAACTTGCACCTCTGGATCTAGAGTATCCTCTACATTATCTGGTTCTGGAATAATATCTTCACTTTCTATCACTGATGCAATAGATTCGGGCTTTGACAATAGGGGTTCGGGCACATATGGTGGGGTGGATTCTTCAACTGGCTCTTCTAGTCCAACTGCCTGATAGATAGAATCATAATCTGGATAGTTGTCATCAAACCATTTCTTGTATTCTGCCTCATTATTATATCTGTCAACATATGTCTCTGGATCTTGTGTCTCATCAACAAATAGAGCCACTCCCAATTCAGGGATTGGTTTTGGTACTACTGGTACTGTTTCAGGTGTTGGTTGAACAGGCTCTTCCCCTACTAGAATATCAAATGATACTGTTTCAGTGGGAATTGGCTGAAACAAAATCCCTTTAATTTCAAAATCCATTGTATAGACTCCTTCACCAAGATTGAATTCAACTGGAATTTTAACAGTGCCTATTGAAGTATGGGTCAATGGAATTGGTCCAAATACCCTTTCACCATCTTTTGAAACATAAATTGTATAATCAATATGCTCTTGAATTTCTTTAGTTTGAGGATTTATAAAGTCAACATTAATTTTTGTTTGAACATTTAGCTCTATAGCATCATGTGTCAGCCTTACATCCAGTGTTCCTTTTTCTGTAGGCAAAGTCTGAGATTCAGTTTCGACTGTTAAATCAGTTTCATATTTTGGTGAGGTTTCAAAGGTTGATTGAGAGGATAATTCTGCACTACCAAACAAAATCCCAAATGCTTTGTCCCAAACTAAGACTTTGTTGTATTTACTTAGATCTGTATCATCTGGAATTTCATAATTTTGATTTCCACTATTTGCTTTGAGTTTCCCTAGATTGACAAAATCTGATGCGCCATCATCAGTTGACAAATAAACATACAAATCCGGACCGTTAGTTGATTTGAAATTTTCTAGTCTTAGTACATTACTGCCATCTTCAATTGGTATGATAAATGCGTCACCATCTGCATCGTGAACACCATCCCCTACTCCGATAAATTCACCTGCTAAGGACATTGGAATTGACTCCATCTCCTCTTCTATCATGATCTCCTCGGTCATCATCTCACCTTCCATCATGGTATCATCCATCATCATGGTATCATCCATCATCATGGTACCGCCATCATGTTTATCGCTAGTACTTTTGAAATTTATTATTTTATTAACATGCTCTTCACCATAAATAATTCCTATAGAATATTTACCGTCTATATCGTATAGAGGGCCTGATAATAGCTCATCATATCTAAACATATTATTTTCATCTATGGTGTGTTGAGAAAGAGAAGAGATTTGGTTGTCAGGATTTTGTAGTATCATGCTTACTGGAACTCCGTAAGAGGGGTTTGATATTTTTCCAGTAATGTGAAGTGTATCCCCTATAACATAATTTGATTTATCAGTGTCAAATGAAATGACTGGATTTGGTGTTGGTTCTGGTGTGGGATCATCATCATCATGTATATCTTTTTCAGCTTGAACTTCTTGTACTATGATTGTACCAATCATCCAAGGATGGACTAGACAGTAGTAAGGATATTCACCTACTTCAGTTGGAGTCCATTCAAATATACTTCCTGGTAACGCTAAACCAGAATCAAATGCTACTCCACTAGAATCTTCCCCCATCACACCTGATGTGAATGTATGTGCTGCATTGTCTGTATTTGAAAAGATCACCTTTCCACCTACATCAACTGTTTCAATACTTGGGATGAAACATCCTTCAGGTGTTTCCTCACAACCTGGGACACTAGAACCTGGTGCATTTTCAATTGTTACCTCTGAATGATCTGCAAAGGTTTGTGGTGCTATCTCTGATATACCTGTTCCAAGCGCAATAAACAACAACAATAATATGATTTTCATCACTACCAAACTACACTCTCGACATTATATACTAATCCTAATCACTCTCAATTAGTAAAAACTATGCTGAATCAACGAGACATTTCCAAATATTATTGATCAATAGGATTGTAAACATTTAGTATTCAGTAGATGGAAAAGTAACCCGTTTTATCCAAAATAATAATTCAATTCCTCAAATTATTCAGATCAAACGATCTAGATACGAGTGTGCCTTAGCAGTAATTAATGCACAAGGCAACAATTAACACCGAGATACAAAAAAACATACAATCAAGTGCCGCATACAACATTGTCACCAAAATAATTTCTACAATCATACCAGTTCAATGCTCACAAAAAAGCAATTCAAGGTGGGACCATAATGGATTTTATTCATAGAGTTACAGTCGGCGTTGTCCACTTTAAACAATTTCAGAGATTTTTCAAGGCATATTTCCCAGTATTTCACATCAAGCTTGCCGCATTAAAAACCACATCTCGCCAAAACATAAGGAATTCTTGGATTTTTTGCATTTTGTGTTATAGCTCACGCTAGTTATACATCCCGTCAATTTTGTTTTCTCAGAGACTATGCCGTCATATTATAGCTGATAACCCACAGGATCAACTGCAGATGCCGCTGCAAGGCCGTCTTTGCACTCACCGATCCTCCAAACTGTGCCTTTATGGAACTAAATGTGGACTCGACATTGCTGCGCTGGTGGTATGTTTTTTCAAAACGTTCCCGGTGTTTCTCATATTCCCGCAACATTTCAGCCCTGCTGTTGAATCCCTTTATTGTGTAGTTCTTTTTTGGTTTGATTCTTGGCTTTCTCCCTTTGTCAGTTATCACTTTACAGTTGACTTTTGCATCATATGCTGCATCTAGCAGGCCTGGACAGCAAGTTTACGAGATGGGAGAACTTTTTGTAGAGTTTTGCTCCCTTCTTTTTTTGTTTTCTCTCATAGTTTTTGCAATAGTCCTTGGGTTTTTGATATGTTTCACTCATTGAAAAAGCATAGGACAAACTGATCAAAAAGAGTTAGCAGTCGGGTTTTCATGATCTTTAATCTTTTCGCTACTTTTGGATTGAAAAAGTGGACAACGCCCCCTGATGGCATAATCTCTAAATAGATCTAATTTGTTGGGGGTGCAGTGATTATAAATAACAAAATAAAGACTAATGTTTTCACTTTTAATATTCTCAGTGATTGTTGCTGTGACTGCAGGAAATAGTATGGCATCATATGCACAAACAGTCAATGATGGTTTTACAATACCTAATGATTCCCTTGATGGTTTGATTCCTGATGATGGTATAGTGGCCCTGTGGGAATTGTCAGTGAATTATACAAAGCACATTCGGATCTATCTGGTATAATGGTTGATCATTCTGCAGGCAATTATGAGTATGACTATCCATTTACCATAGCATATGTGGATGAGGAAAACAAAAAACTTGTCGTAGGTATGCATCCAATGGCGGCAGTAGCTAACATAGAATATACTGTAAATGAAATACAACAAGTGCTTGAAACTAGCGCACCGATTAAGATAATCTATGCAGAGTTTATTCCAGAAACTGCAACGTCATCTACTCAGACATATTATGAGACTTTTTGTACTCCGGATGTATCCCCGGGATACATTAATGTCTGCAAGGTATATGCAGACATATTGATCAGAAATGGTGTAAATCCTGCAGACCTTGGACCATACACAATATTTCTGGAGGCATTTAGTAATATGCGAAACTGGAATACCAGTGGTGATGATATTGAAGATGATGATTTGGGTTCGGACTATGGGGTGATTCCAGGACATACTATTACAAATGATGTTGCAACAAATGATGATGAATGTGACACTTGTGTGATGTATCTGCGTAATAATATCAGTATATCTGAATATGATCATGCGACTTTGACATTTTGGAAACTTGTAGACAGAGAGTTTGAGAGTGGGGACTATCTTAAAGTTGAAGTTTATGACGGTAATTCGTGGACTGAAAAATTCAAATGGACTAGTGGAAACAATTCATGGCGACAACATACACTAACACTTGATGATTCTACTACATTTAACATGAGAATAACTGCATCAATTGCCGATGATGATGATAAATTTGGAATTGACAATATTGTAGTAAAGGTTGAAAATGATGATGAAATACCTGCAACACCTGCAGATACAACGCCCCCTGTAATTACAGTTCCAGCAGATATTTCTGGAGTTCCCAGAAACTATTCCCTCGGATATTATGCAGAGTTTACTGTAACTGCAACTGATGATACAGATGGCACAGTTAATGTTACATGTAATTACAGTACGGGGTATTTCTCAATTGGTGTGACTGATGTGAGCTGTACTGCAACTGATGCGGCAAAAAATATAGCAACTGCATCCTTTACCGTTACTGTAACTGATGGCAGACCTACAGACACTGATGGGGATGGGTTCCATGATGGAGTAGACCAATGTCCTGCAGTTGCAAGTTCTGTAAACTATGGATGTCCAGCAACAACTACAATTCCATCTGTAACTGAGTTTTATGGTGGACAAGAGATTATTACTAAACTCATTATTCCTAACAATCCTGTACCTCAGCATGAACCTGGTACAATAACGATTGGTGCTACTAAAACTAATGGTCAAATTGGTTTTGTTACTGCTGGACATATTGCATTTGTTAATCCTTCACCAATAGAGTTTGATGGATATTATCTTAATGGTACTTTGAAATTAGATACATCTTCTGCAGATATTTTAGTTCAGGGCATGTCCGATGCTGCTTTTATACCCATTACTGAATCAAACATCTCTGTATCTCAAGATAAAATAATCACTAAAAATGGCACTTTAATTGATATAATTCATGGTTCAACAGAACTACTACCTAGACTTCAAAGTGTTCAAATGTATGGTAAAAATACTAATTCTGAGGGTTCAATACTTTTCAAAAATGCCACTCTTACTACTGATACTTCGCGTATTTTAACAAAAATGATTATAGCTCATTATGATAGTATGGGTGGAGATAGTGGCGCATCTGTAATTATTACTGAAAATAATACCAATGCATTAGTTGGTATCCACAAAGGTTATGTTTGCCAATTTATTGATAGTGATGGATTGTCTATTAATGTCAGACATGATGTTAGATTTTGTATGGATGCAGATGATAACGGTTCCAATTATTACAAAATTTTCACCCCTTGGGAGACTGTAAAATCTGAATTACGTCTTAGGTAAATCTCCATTTTTTATCTTTTTCTTAGTAATTATGCTTTTTCCAATTTCAGGTATAGATGCATACAGAGGGATACCTAGTAATTGTATTGTTATGATGAAATACTCTGATGATACTTTGATATGTGTTAATGCAAGTTCTGTTGATAAATTAATACAAAGAAATTATGCATATTTTGGTGCTTGGATATCTGAATGCAATAATACTGCGGAAATTAATATTGAGACTTGTCACATGTCCCTTTCAGAATCTATGGATTTGTGTATTTCAAGTGATTTTATTTCTTCTTACTGTATAATATTTTTTGATATCCCTGTTAAGCATAGTGATTGTAAAATACTTTTCAAATTAGCTATCGATTATAATATGACCAATAGTGATTTTGATAAAGCATATATGATTTATGATTATTTTCATTTCTCGTATAAATTTTGCGATGTTGTTGCTGAATTTGAAGATCCATTTGAAAATATCGAATATCCTTTAAATAAATCTGGTGCAGAGTATTTGATTATACATCATAAAGATTTTGTGATGTTAAATGGTTTACCTGATACTCTATCTATTAATTATCGATCTAATGAAAATTATCAATATATTCTATATGATTTTATTTTTTATTCTGATGATATGAAATATGTAGGTCAAGTTGGGCATACTTTTTATGGAATATCTCATTTTTTTTTTCTATGATCAGTAGATAGAAATGTGCTCAATTCGGATCAAAAAATAATGATTATTTCCTCAAACTATTCAGATAGAAAAAGCTTGAAGGAGATAGTGCCGTTCCATCAAATGTGAATCATTCTACTATTGCTATACTGTCGAGAAAAAGTTCATGAGAGATCAAATTAATCAATAGTAATAATATTGATCAAGATAACGCAGCTTTTGTATGACAACAGTAACTTTTAAAGATCTAAAGAAAGCATACAAGAAGGAAAAGGATCTCTCCACGTACGTGCCAGATACTTGCCGTAAACATGGTTTGTATGAACAATGCAAGCATTCAGTTTGCAGCCAATACACTCTTGCAGTGCCCCAACTGGGTTCGCCATATGGTGGGTGCAACGATTCAAAGAGGGCGGCATAGACACCACCCTCGTGGATCTTTCAAGTCAGGCAGACTGCCAAAGGTAGAATTCGAAAAGATTGCAAAGGTTGTATCGGATGCAGACGGCATCATCACTCCAAAGAAACTCAAGCGTACAGTACAAAAAAAATTCAGAGTAAACTACCACACTACAAACATCAGACAAGATATTGCACAAGCTTGACATGTCTGCCAAGACTGTCAAGGGCATCCACATCAATAGGGCTGGACTCGAAGAGATCAGAGTGGCAGCACAGCACAAAAAGATAGATTTCACGACTGAAATCGAAGGGTTTTACCAGTCATCTTTGATGAGGTAATATTCATAGATGATCCTGCAAGCGGAGTAAAGTACTGGTCAAAAAAGGGAGAGCCGATTGTTCGTCCATACAAGGGACGGCACGGCAAGGTTGTGGTGGTGGCATACGGCTCCATTGCAACAGACGGCAGACAGGTCTTTAGGACGTATGACCGGTTTGACAAGGAGACGGTTCTGCAATACATCAAGGAGCAGTCCGGCATTTC
>JARPSM010000115.1 GCA_029782475.1 Nitrososphaerota archaeon | reverse complement strand
AATCTTTTATCAGTGAATATTTCTAAAATTATTCTATACAATGAACCTACAGTTCCTGAAATCCAGATAGAGAAAATAAAACAATTCATCGCAGATACATTTCAAATCAAAGTAGAGGTAAAAGGTAACTTTTTTGAAAATTTAGACGATAAAACATGTGAAAACATAGCATCGACGCAAATTTTTGATTTAAAAAAACAATTCAAAAAACACATTCCAACACAAGAAGAAATTCAAATTGAGATAGAAAACCAAGAGCCATCTGAAAAAGAGATCATGACTTTGTATGATGGATTTGAATTACAAAATATCATTGCAGAAAATAGTTCAAATATAGATAATACATTTCACATAATTTTTACAAACAAGCTTACTGCGACATTTGATAATGATGATTTCAGATATCATGCCAGAGCGTTTATCAGTTCAAACCCCGCAATTATTTCAATAACTGGAATCATAGAGGCACCTGCAAAACCCAAACAATACTATTTAGATTTAATGACAAATTTTTCAGAAGGAAAGGTAGAAGAGATTAAAGAAAAGTACAAAGGAGAATTTTTAGAATATCATGATTCAAGATTAAGTGACATTGTAGAAGGATATGTGTCACAAGCAATTATTTATTATACTACAGGAGAGGCATTTTGTGAAAACAAAGAATGTAGGTTATTCAATGCTCATTGGCAAAAAGATTTGTTTTATTCCCAAATTGAAAACAAGAAATTTTGTGACAAACATCAGAAAAAACTCAAAGAAACAAGAAATCAAGTACGAATAGATTGAATATGATTACGAATATTCTCAAATGATTTTTTCAAAGAGGATGATTCAGTATCACCTAGTTTCATTTTTTGTATTTCAAATATACCATTTTGATCAACTTACAGGTACACCCATAGCAACATCATCTTCTCATATTCGCCTTCAAGAACCACAGATGCTGGAATAACAATTTCTTTTTTGTATATAACAGAATCAATGACATCAAAGGCATTTTTGACAATACCAAATTGAGATCTACTCTTAAAATTTCTCAATTTTTTCCAATAATTTCTAACATCATTAGTAATAGAATCTCTACTATCAATCATAGAAAACAAAGGATTACCGCCAACTGTAACACCGGAGAAAACAAGAACCATAGAATCCATTCCCATGTTCTCCTAAAACAAGAGCATCAGAAATGGAAGTTGTGGAACAGATAGTATTTCAGATATGAGATAACGGAATTACTTGTATCAAGACTATGCAATGCCAATGACTTTGAATCTAGGAATAGAACTCACTTTTTGGAAAAAATAAGTCAAAACATCAAGAGGGTTAGATATCATCAAAATGATTGCTGATGGGCAATATTGTTTAATTTTTTGTGCAATTTCTTTTATCATCTTTACCTGCAATACAATATTTTCATTCTATCTTTCATGTAAACACCAACATTACAGTAATCACAACAATATCAGAGCCAGATATTTGGGAATAGTTATCAGTTCCGCAAATAGTAAATTTATAGGTTGCAGAGATTGCATTTGCAACATCCAATGCCTCCTCACCAATTGCCTTTTTTTGTCACGATTTACAAGTAAAACATTATCCAATCCATTTGAAACGCAAAGAAATCCTTAGATGTACCAAACGGCCACTACCAACAATTGAAATCAAAATTCTTTTTTACGTATACTTTCTTTTTGTCGGTTATCATCATGTTTTGAGAGATCACCTTCTAATTTTCTACATAAATTATCGGCTATTTTTAGAATATCCCAGTCAGAATCAGTGTAAACCAATTGATTTTTGGATGTCTTTACAATAGCAGTAACATCATAATGTGTCCTCGTTCCTTCTGTGTTCTGGGTCTTTACAGATATTTTTGCTTCAATAATACCAGATAATACTTGTTGAACTTTTTCTAAAGATCCACCAAATTTGGATGAAAGTATTTCATTTGCAGGTTCATCAGAAGACAAACCAATCACATACAAGGGGACATTAGTCATAACTAAACTGAACATTGTTGAATTAAAAACTAACACAACAATTACCAAATATGATTTTCAGCAATGATATTGTTAGGGGAAATATTTAACGAATTACATATTAGAATCATAGTGAACATACAAAATTTACAATTATCAGAGTTTATTTCAAAACCAATCACAATTTCACCTAGTACTTCCTTGTTAAAAACAAGAGAAATTTTATTACAGAAAAAAGTAAAACGTGTAATTGTAACTGATAAAAATCATCCAATAGGAGTTATCACTGAAAAAGACATTGCAAAAAAAATTTATGAATTAGGAACAAAACCAATAAAAACAGTAAAAGCTAAAGATTTCAAATTAAAAAAATTGTATACATTAAACAAAGGAAATTCTGTTAAAGAATGTGCAAGATTGATGAAAAAACATAGAACAAGTCTAGTCATCATCCTAAACAAAAACAAAACACTGGCAGGAATAGTAACAAAAACTAACCTTGCAACTGCATTCCTTACAAAAGGATTAGATTCAACATTAGTTTCAAAAATAATGGAGACAAAGGTCATCACTGCAGCCCCCAGTGATCCAATATTATTTGTAGAAAGTTTGCTATTAAAATACGGGATTTCTAAAATTATCATTAAAAGAAATCAAAAACCCATAGGGATAATTACATTCAGAGATTTTGTGCCTGCAAAAATCCCACAATGGATTGCAGAATCAGCAGATCCGAAAGAAGTTCAAGAATACAAATTCAAAAAAGGACTAACTGAAACTCATGCCAATCAAATGAACTATTTATTTCCATTTCATGCAACGGACATCATGTCTACAAATCCAATTACAATTAACAAAGACAGCAAAGTCAAAGTTGCAATAACTAAGATGATAAAATACAACATTAGTGGTCTTCCAGTTCTAAATAATTCAAAATTAGTAGGGATAATTACAAAATCAGATATTGTAAGTACTCTAGCAAATTAATTTTATTTCACTATCAAAACAGAGCAAGAAGAAGATTGTGAGATTTTATTTGATATACTTCCAAGTATTAGTCTAGATACAGCACCTAGCCCTTTATTTCCAACAACAATAAGATCACATTTTTCTTTTTTTACAGTTTTTTCAATTTCTCTTACAATATTTCCTTCTTTTAAGAAAACTTTTGCAGTGATTCCTTTTTTCAAAAGTTTCTGATTTGCTTTTTCCAATACATTAGTACCAAACTTTCGAAGGATATCGAGGTATTCTTTTCTATCCAGCAAGTTAATAGGAATTGATTTTTCTACAACGTAAATCAGGATCAGATTAGAACCAAACGCATCAACAAATTCACTTGCGCGCTCTAAAGACTTTTCAGAATATATCGAACCGTCAATTGGAACAAGGATTTTTTTAAAACTAGCAGTCATTTCACAACTAGTACAGGTTTCTTTGATTTGTGTAAAACATAGTTTGAAACACTGCCCAAGAAAATCTCTTTTGCAGCACCCATTCCACGAGCACCAATTACAACCAAATCAATTCCATTCTTCTTATTATTTGCAAATCTTGCAATGTCATATCCAGGATCACCTGCGATTGCTTTTCCTGTTAAATCAATACCCTTCTTTGCGGCTCTAACTTTGGCCTCACTAAGTAATTTTTTCACATCATTCATGGAATTGAAATCCAAGAAGCCAAGCGGATGAATTGCATAGATTCCAGGCACTGTTTTTACCGCTAAAGCAACAACAGTACCTTGAGACTGTCGGGCAATGTGAATAGCCATATCTAAACCGCGAATAGAGTTTTTTGATCCATCAAGTGGGACCAAAATTTTCTTTGTTTTAATTACCACATCATAAAACAATCTACTTTGAATTTTAAGGGCATCAATGATTGTCCAAGTTGATTTTCAATGATGATAATTCATCGTTTATTTCAGGTGATTCAAAAATAACAAGCAATGTCAAAATTGAAAATCATGTTCAGTGATTATATTCAATAATTATTATACAGAATTATGGCAAAATTCAACAAAATTTTAGTGTCACTGGATGGCTCAGCAAACTCAACTAGAGGATTAGATAGAGCAATTGAAATTGCAAGAGGTGTGAATGCTGAAATCACAGGATTTTATGTATTTCAATTACCCCTAGCAGCAGGAGTAAAATATACACAAAAAATGAAAGACGACGTGCAAACAAAAGCTGTCAAAGCTATAGGACCTGCAATGAATCGTGTTAAAAAAGCTGGCATTAAATTCAAATATAAAACGGGCGGAGGAAATCCAGGCTCTCAAATTGTTTCATTTGCTCAAAAAGGAAAATTTGACATGATTGTTATCGGTGCAAGAGGAGTAGGCGGGATGAAAGAAGCATTTCTTGGAAGTACATCAAATCACGTCATGCATAAAACAAAGATCCCCGTATTAGTTGTCAAATGATTTTACGGAATCACAACCAAAACGAGAATTTGTTAGAAAACTCTATAAAAAATATGATGTATTTTATTTTCAAGAATAATACGACATGAAATGGCATTTTGATGATTTCATATATGGTTCCATTGATGGAGCAGTTACAACTTTTGCCATAGTTGCAGGAGTAATGGGGGCATCATTGCCTTCAGCGATTATTTTGATTCTAGGATTTGCAAACCTGTTTGCAGATGGATTCTCCATGGCTGCTGCAAATTATCAATCTTCAAAAGCTAGAAATGAATTCATAGAGATGAAAAGAAAGCAAGAAGAATGGGAAATTGATAATTTAGAAGAACAAGAAAGAGAGGAAATCAGAGATATTTACAGAGAGAAAGGATTCAGAGATGAACTATTAGAAAATGTTGTACGAGTAATCACATCAAGGAAAAAGGTATGGGTAGACACAATGATGAAAGAAGAATTAGGATTAATTGGAGACAAAAAGAATCCAATAGACAGTTCCATAAGCACATTTGTTGGTTTCAATTTGATTGGATTGATTCCATTAATTCCCTTTATGGGTTTCACAATAATAGGAATTGAACTAAATTCAGAAGCTTTTGCATATTCCATAGTATCAGTTCTCGGTGCATTTTTTCTAGTTGGAATGATAAAAGGAAAAATTGTAAAAAAATCAATGATACGTTCAGGAATTAACACGTTAATTATTGGAGGCACCGCCGCAATTGTCGCATACATAGTAGGTTATGGATTAAATTTCCTGGTGTCTCAGGGTTAGCATATGTCTGAATTAAAACGCCACATGGGACTTTTCCAACTCACAATGTACGGAGTTGGATTGACTCTGGGTGCAGGAATCTATGTTTTGATTGGAGAAGCCGCAGGGTTTACCGGGAATTCTATGTGGATCTCTTTTGGTTTAGGGGCAATTGTAGCAATGTTTGCAGGATTAAGTTATGCAGAACTGACAGCATTGTTTCCAAAAGCAGCTGCAGAGTATGTTTTTGTAAAAAATGCATTCAAAAGTGAATTGATCGGATTCATAATTGGTTGGTTAACTGCCATTACATCTGTGATTGTAGGTGCAACAGTTGCGCTAGGATTCGGAGGTTATTTTGCACAGTTTTTAGACATTCCAATTATTATTTCTGCAATTTTACTTCTTGGTATACTATCATTTGTTAGTTTTATTGGAATAAAACAATCCGCATGGATGAATACAATTTTTGCATTAGTTACAATTGCAGGACTTGGAATAATTATTTTTTTAGGGTTTACAGTAGAAGTTAGTGATCCTATAGATTATTTTGATACACCAAATGGAATGACAGGTATAATACTTGCATTTGTTTTGATATTTTTTGCATTCATTGGATTTGAAGATATGGCAAATGTGGCAGAAGAAGTAAAGAAACCAAAAAAGACATTGCCACGAGCAATTATTTTAACTGTATTAATTACAGCAGTAATCTACATTCTTGTTTCTTTATCCTCAATACGCATCTTAAATTGGGAAGAACTAGGCCAATCTGCTGCACCTTTAGCTGATGTGGCTACAAAAGGTCTAGGGCTAGGAGGTGGAATTACCCTGACAGCAATTGCACTTTTTGCTACTGCCAGTACGGTTCTAATCACACTGATAGCTGGTGCAAGAATACTATACGGTATGGCAAAAGGGGGATCATTACCATCCATGTTAGGAAATATTCACTCAAAAACTGGAACCCCATGGATTGCAGTAATTGGAATTTTTGCCACATCAGTTGTATTTGTTTTTGTTGGAGATATTGTAATTGTTGCAAATATTGTAGTTTTTGCAGTCATTATCACGTTTGCAATGATAAATCTATCAGTAATTTTATTGCGATATGTAAAACCTGACGAAGAAAGACCATTCAAGGTTCCATTAAACATAGGGAAATTCCCAATTATGCCACTCGTTGGATTTATTGTAACTGTTTACATGGCATTACAATTTGAATTAGAAATTATCTTAATAGGGCTTGGAATAATAGGATCAGGGATTATTTTTTATCTTTTTTATAATAAACAAAAAAAGAATAAAGCCTAAACAATCCAAAAAGGATATTGACTTAAATTATTGAAATTAAGACCAATAACATCATGATGGCAGGAGGAGATGCAGGTTCAGCAGTTCTCGAAACAAGAGACGATGAAATCAAAATATCAGATAAGACAAAAACAAAGTACGATGTAATCATTATTGGTGCAGGTCCATCAGGATATACTGCAGGGATATATTGTTCAAGAGCAGGTTATGACACTTTAATTTTATCAGGATTACTTCCAGGAGGGCAACTAGCCAATACAACCGAAGTTGAAAACTATCCCGGATTTGAAAATGGAATAATGGGTCCAGATTTAATGATTGACATGAGAAAGCAATCACAAAGAATGGGAACCACCATAATTGATGATGTAGTAGTGGATGTAGATTTTAGACGTAAACCATACAAAGTTCTAACAGCATCAGAGGAATTTGAAGGTCGTGCAGTAATTATCGCAACAGGTGCTAATCCAAGAAAATTAGGAGTAAAAGGTGAAGAAACTTTCAGTGGAAAAGGTGTATCATATTGTGCAACATGTGATGGTCCTTTCTTTAGAAATCAAGAAATTGTTGTTGTAGGTGGCGGTGATTCTGCAATTGAAGAAGCAACATTTCTTACAAAATTTGCATCAAATGTACATTTAATTCATAGAAGAGGAGAATTACGTGCAAGTAAAATCATGCAAGAGAGAGCATTTAACAACGAAAAAATAAAATTCCATTTTGATTCTGCAGTTACTGAAATTAAAGGAGACCAAAAAATACAACAAGTAGTTTTGAAAAATCTAAAAACAAATGAAGAAACAACACATGATGCAGGTGGATTATTCGTTGCAATCGGTCATGATCCAAATACACAGTTGTTCAAAAGTCAAATTGATTTAGACGATAAAGGTTACATTGTATTAAAAAATAAAACTCATACCAACATGGAAGGAGTTTTTGCTGCAGGAGATGTACATGATAGAAGTTATCGACAAGCAATTACAGCTGCAGCCTTTGGATGCATGGCAGCAATTGATGTGGATGCATATCTCACTGAAACTGCTGACAAGTAGTAATGAAAAATGCTCAATGCAAAAAATGCCTGAATAAATTTCACCAAAAAGACATCTACACTATTCAACAGTTTCAATACAGGAAATTACCTTCATACAAATGGTCTGTAAAATATTTTGAAAAATCAGGAATTACAGAGTGGGATTCATTCTGTGAGGCATGCATGTTA
This sequence comes from Nitrososphaerota archaeon, assembly GCA_029782475.1. Classification (GTDB taxonomy): domain Archaea; phylum Thermoproteota; class Nitrososphaeria; order Nitrososphaerales; family Nitrosopumilaceae; genus Nitrosopumilus. The sequence goes on along the minus strand of JARPSM010000115.1, from coordinate 11,977 downwards.
GAATATTCAAAAGAATCTGAGAAAAAATGGAATGAATCAAAAATCTAAACTCTTTATTGTGAGATAGATAACCAAAGAATATTGAGTCAAGATCCAGAGAATCTAAAAAAATCAGCCAAAGAACACAGCTATAAACTGGCTAAATTAGGAATGGAGTTAGGAGAAATTCAATTTAGTTATAAAATTGAAGAAAAAGTAACTAAAGAATACTGGAATCAAAGGATGGAGGATTTTAAAAAATACAATGAAAAAGGTTTTGAATATTATAATCAAGTTCATGCCATGATGAATCTAGTAAACAAAGAAGAAGCACAAATATTTCTTTTACGTGTTAGTAAATTCAGACAATTAAGCACAACACTATCAGAGACCATGGAGAAAATTAAAGACAATCCAACAATAATTGATTCTAAAGACAGACAACAAAGTCTATGGAGTAGAGAGATTAAAAGTCAAATTACAGAGCAAAGTAACGAATGTTTACGACATGAAATGGACATGAATGGATCCTTTAGAGAATTTTATGAAAAACATTTGAAAAGTATTCTCAAATAACTAGTATGCCAGTTCAGACATGTGTTTTGCATCTTTAAGACAATTATCAAATTCTTCTTCAGCCATTACATTTTGTGCAGCATAAACACTTTTGAATTTACGTCCATCATCAGCAAAAATTCCCACAACACATGCATCTCCTTCAATAGGATATTTTTTCATACATGCATACACTGCGGCAGATGATGGGCTGATCAATAGTTTATCTTTAGCAAACACCTCTTTTACAACGGAAAATGCCTCATCATTGTTAACAGACACCCAATCATCTACGACATTTTCTCGTTTTAAGAATAAATCAGGTTTTGCAGATTCTTCAAAATTCCTCCATCCTTGAATCAAGTGGTTTTGTTGTGGTTGACATCCAATAATTTTAACATCAGGGTTTTTTTCTTTGAGATATGCACCAATTCCCGTAATGGTACCTCCAGTACCGACACCAGTAAAGAAATGAGTTACCTTACCATCAGTTTGTTTCCAAATTTCAGGACCAGTTCCAACATAGTGTCCTTTGAAATTAGCTTCATTTGCATACTGATTTGGAGAATAATACGTATCAGGTCTAGATGATGCAATGGAGGTGGCAAGTGCAATGCTTTGATCAGTTCCCGCACCTACTTTGGGACATAAATCATCACTAGTCTCAAACACTTTAGCCCCCAGATCTCTTATGATATCTTTAGTTTCATTACTTACTTTTTCAGGAATAACAATCTCTACCTTGTAGCCCAAGATATTTGCAATTCCAGTTAATGCAATTCCAGTGTTACCGGAAGTTGGTTCAATGATGATGCTTTTTCCTTTTGTTAAAATTCCTTTTTCTTCACCATCTTTAATCATGTAATATGCTGCTCTATCTTTGATAGAACCAAAGGGGTTATGACCTTCTAATTTTGCAAAATATTCTACATTGTCATGAGAAAGAGAGTCTAAATGTACTAGAGGTGTGTCACCTACACGATTCAAAACATCTGTATCAGTAACAGCAGTCATTATTGGGTTATTTCACCTTTTTAATTTTAAATGTAATAGTTTCACCGGCTTTGGACATCTCTAATAGTTCATGACCACTTCGGTTAACCCATCTTGAAATATCATCTTCAGCTGCCGGATCATCAGCAGACACAGTAATGATTTCACCTACTTTCATTCTTTCAACTTCAATTTTTGTTCTAAATACAGGTTCAGGACAAAATAATCCTGTTGCATCTAATTTTTTTTCAGTAGATTCAGACATTACTAATCCTAAAGGCCAAATTGTCATATTAAAAGCTATTCGAGTTTATCTCGACTCATTTCACTTTGGAATAAAGTTTTGAAAATATTATCTAAAAAGATCTTCATGTTCAGGACGAATTAATTCATCAATAGTACAGTCTTTAGTTTTAAATGAATAGTCGCGAATTAGTGCAAAAGGGCATTTCAAAGATTTACCCATAACTAATTCAGATGCAGATGAAAGTTCATCAGCAATAGCAATCGCAGTCACTCGTAAAATTTTATTAAAAGAATCCAAAGTTCCTTCATAATCTAAAATTGGATTTAATCCAGACACTCCAATTGCATGATTAGTTTGCCCCATTCTAAAAGGCCTACCAAAAGTATCAGAAATGATTACTGCAATATTTTTATTTGATTTTTCAAAAATTTTCTTTCGAATTCTTTGTGCAGAAATATCAGAATCTACAGGTAACAAAGTTGCATATCCTTCTTGTACATTGCTTTCATCAATTCCAGCATTTGCACAAATGAAACCTTGATTTGTTTCAACTATTAAAATTCCATTATTCATTCTTACAATTCGTTTTGATTCAGATAGAATTAATTCAATTATTTTAGGATCTTTTTGATACTGAGAACCAATACCCTCAGCTAACAAAGAAGGCGTTACAGTTGACAAATCTATCAAACGCCCTTCCTGTTTAGAGATTATTTTTTGTGCAATTACTAGAATATCGCCATCGTTTAATTTTTCAGACTTTAGAATGATATCACAAAGATCATCAGAAGGATCAATCTCTTTTTCAATATGAATAGGAATAATTTGCAAGTGATATATCTCAAATGGAGGACTAAAAAATTGTTTAGCAATGAAAAAAATAAGCATAAACAGAGATGAAGATATTTTTCATTATTGCTTAATTATTTGTTAGTGGTGAATGGTTTATAATCACCAAATTATTTAATGAATCTGCAAACTTGAAAGGAAAATACCCATCACCAACTGACAAAAATATCAAGATATACATTCAGAGAGGTTCTGGGGGATTAATTGACAAAGACATTGATTCATTCTCAGAAAGACAATTACTTGCAGACTATGGGTTATGGCAAAGAGAATTTTTAGATTATCCAAATGCAGTAGATTACAGGGACATTCAGAAAAAACAAAATCAATACATCTTTTATTGTTCGGATTTTAGATTGCAAGATTTGATAGATGTAAAGCCTACAGAAGGTTCATCATATATCCGCTCATTGACTGAGCCATTTAACACAGAGATGGAAATCAAAGAGGATCAGATCAAAAACTGGTTTGTTCACTTTGGAGTGCTCAAAAGAGAGGATGATTGGCATCAAATCCATGTTTCTGGGCACGGAGATGGGGAACAAATCAAGTTTGGGGTTGAGAACACAAATGCAAAATCACTCATTCCCATTCATACGGTAAAAGATGAGTATCACAAAAAATGGCATTCAAATGTTATATCTGTAAAACAACATGATTCAGTAAAACTCTGAGGTTAAAAGATGCGTTGCAAACATTGTTCAAAAACATTCAGAACCCCTCCAATTGAAATGAGAAAAACTCAAGTTTGTAGTGAATGCAGGTCCATTACACAAAATAATGTTAATGTTAAAGATATAGACATCAGTAAAGGACAAGCTAAAATTCTAAAAAATATAGCAAGATCAATTTCAGATAAAGATCTATCTGAATTTACATTAAGAAAAGCATTGCGAGAGAAACCAGAAATTATACATTTTATAAATGAGAATTGGGGAAATAGAGAGTATTTTATTAAATTAGCATTAGAAAATAAACATTCAAATCCAATTTCATTAATATTATATTTTCTTAATTTGAAATATAAAATTAATGAAGTACCTACAAAAGAAAAAATGAATGATATTTCAAAATTTTATTTAAGTGAATATGAATACAAATTTGGCACTTGGGAGAAATTTTTAGATTTATTAGGATTTGATCCATGGTATAGAAACAACGGTAAACAAAAAGAAATTCCAAAAATAAAACCACATAAAAATAAAATAATACAGAAAAATGTACAAAATTATTTTACTGGGAACGAATCAAAAATAGAAATGATTGAAAAAATAAAATTACTTAAAACTGAAATTAAAAGTTTGTGTGAAAAAAAAGATTTGGATGAAAATTATTCAGAGTATTCATATAGAGAAATGTTTGACTTATTGCAAGAATATTTAAAAATATTGCCTAATGAAACAAAATACAATAATGTTAATTATTTTCTTTAATTTTAGACATTCCAAAAATAAAATTACCAATATTCATTTCATCATGTAGTCCAGATTGGTCATACTCCACACCTAATCTATCTAAAACTATAGAAATATTTTTCCTCATGATTAATGTAAGACAGACCTTGAACAAATTTAGATCTTTATTCCAAGATTCATCTAAAAATGAACGATTTCTTGCCAGATAATCCAATGAATATATCAAGTGTGGGCACAGATACAATGGATTTTCAGCCCATTTCATACAAGTACAGTTCAAGATGCGTTTTTTCTCATATGCATTCAAATCCACAGTAACATTAGAGTATTTGAAATTTAGATTAAATTTAGAGTTATTATGAATATCACTATCAAGTATTTTTGTTTCAAACAGCCCTTCAATTAAATCGGATGGCATAGAAAATTTTATCAATATTTCTAAAAATTCTAAATAGTTTTCAGTAAAGAATTCAAAATCTTTTGGATGTGTTTCATTTAAAGAAATTTCTTCTAAAGACCTTATCAACACTGTTGTTTCGCGCATTTCAGGTAAAACAGATACAGATGCAAGTCCATCTTCATAGTCTACAGAATTGATTTTAACTATTTTTTTCTCTGATTTAGTAATTGGATCAAAATAAAGTTTAGCAATAGAATTTTTTCTAGATGGGATTATTGCAGTTATAGATGCCCAAGTTTTTAATCCTTCTTCATTAATAATCTGAATAGAGTTATCTTGTTCTAAAATTTGTTGTACGTCTAAAGGGATTTTTTTAAATGTAATTACTATTCCTTGTTCATTTTGAGGTAAGAGTTTTTTTAGATTGTTAAATGTATTTAAATTAAAAATTTCATCAATCATAACTTTACAATGAAATACATTTGAAATAATTTTAAAATTTAATTTTTTCATTGCATCGAGCTGTTCATTTCTAAAATTATAGTTAGTAATATCTATAGAAAAATCAAATTCAGAAATTATTTCTGGGGTTGATTGTAATTTTACTGATTCTGCAAGTATCAATCCTGCAATTCGAGTAACTTGATCATCATGATCTCCAAAATCTCCTTTTTCTAATTCAGTTAATTCATAAATAAAATTCTCAGGAGAAATTTTTCTACCATAAAATTCCATATGGGAACTATCTATAGAATTTATGCTTTGTAGGATTTTCTGATAATTGTTATTAAGAAAAACCATATTTGAATTTCTAAAATTTGATTTTGATTCTAAATGAATAATTTTCTCATAATCTAATTCATGCAGAGAAGTTTCCCATAAATTTAAGCCTGGAATTAATCTAAGGCTAGGATATTTGAGAGTAACAACAGTTCTAATGGACGATTCCATTTGAGAACTGCCACTATGCTCCAATTCCTTGATTATACTTTGTTTAATTTTGTCTATAGATAATCTACCAATGATTAATTCTGAATCAGTCATATTTCGTCTTAAAATTTTGTCTTCAATTAGTTCATCTAAAATATCACTAGTGATTTCTTCAAAATTAGTATTAAAAAAGGGCTCATATGATTTATCTAATGATTTATCAATAAATGGAAATATATCATAATTATTTTTCAGAGTCAGCGATTTTAACATGATTTCCTTTTGAGAAATCCCAGTTTCAACATAATCTGTTATAATTATTATAATGTATGATCTTAATGTATTAAAAAATATTAATTCTAAAAGTTCATTTTTAAAAAAGTTACAATTATCTTTTAATATTTTATATTTTTCTTTCCATGTTGAAATTTGTAAATTCATTTCAAATGCATTACTGAACTTTTTTTGACAATAACGTGATTTATCTAATTTTAATATTTTTTGTGTAATATTTTTTAAATCTGCATGATATGGAATAGAATATTTCTCAAGTAATTCTTTTGAATCAAGACCTTGAAATAAATCTTCAATAAAATAAGGCAAATATATAAAAGGATACTTTGAAATTATTTTTTTTATTTGTTCAACAAAATTTCTTCTATTTACAAGATCTTCTTCATCTTCAATGTTTTTTAATTTATCAATAATTAAATTTTCAAATCTTTCCTTCCCAAAAAATTTCCCAATGTCAATTTGAATATTGGATACAGGTAATTTTTCTTGAAACGGAGTTGTGAAACTAGTCGATGAATTTAGAAAAGATTTCTTTTTATGATTTTCTAAATGTACTGATAATAATTTTTCAGTATCAAATGGATCATCGCATATTGGACAGTCCATTAATCTTTCAGGTTTTGTAAAAGGTCATCGAATTTTTCTTCATATCCCACATATGGATCAGATGTGCTGGCACGTCCCTCCATTTCCATAAGTAATTCTATGCCATAATTTGCATATCTTTCACAAATATCTATAATCTTTCTAGAGTCTTGGAAAATCTCAAGATTTCCATCTGATTCTTCAATAGCAATAGCAATCATCATCCAAAGATATTCAGGTTGATTAGCAATGTAATCCATGTTGATTGTGTCTTTTCTATCTGATTTTTTATCATAATCTTTGGTAATCCCTGCATTTTTTCCTAAAGCCATTGCAAAAATGAATATGTCTGCTAACTTTTTCTGGGCAAACATAGACGTTCTACTTTTCACAGTACCTGAGGCCTTTGCATAAAATTCACGTACACGTTCATTTTCCCCATCATAACCGACACTTGGCCATCCTGCAACAATTCTTTTTGCAGACAAATCTATTTTTTTCTTGGAAGTTACTTCTTCAGACATTATTGATCATTATACTCCTCTATCTTTCTACTCTGGATTCCTTCTTTAGTTTTAACTTCTTCAATGAAATATTCTTTCCACACTCTTCCATTCTTTCTTAAAATATTGATTACAGGCTCTGCACCAGTAGGATCACCATGTAGATATTCTGTATCAGTAACAAGTAGAACTACTTGAACGCCAGGCAAATATTTTGAAAAGACTTCAGATATTTCATTTCTAGGTATTCCAGAAATATTGTGTAGGGGAGAATCAATAATCAAGAATGTATTAGTGTGCGTAATTTCTCTAATTCCTGCCACATATGCCAATCCAAGAACATGTGCTTGACCTTTAGAAAGAGATGCAACCAAATCAGATGCATCCTTTACCATAATATCATAATTTTCAGAGATATCCACATGATCAAATGTTTGTTTTTCAGGTGCACTTTCTAGAAAATATTTACTTGTTGCTTTTTGTGTTTCAGATCTTAAAAGTTCTTCAATTCTTTTCTCAAGATGTTTTGTGAATTTACTTACAGCCATTCCTAATGAAATTTTATCTTTTTCAGTATCATATTTGCCTTCTTTTGATAAAGCATCTTCAAGTAATTTGTGATTCTCATTCCACTTATCGTTTAGTTCTACCAACTCATCTTTCTTAATTTTTAATAAACCACTTTTTTCAGTATAGTCATCCCAGTATTTTGCTTTGAGGGAACCTAAATCTTCTTGTTCATCATACTCTATTTCTTTTAACTGTCTTCCAAATTCTTCAATCTCTGCATCTTGCTCTTGAATAGCACGTCTTTTTTCACGTCGAATCTCTAAAAAGTTGTCAAAATCCCCTCTCAATTTTTTCATGGATGTTACATCAATTATTCTACTAATCAAATCACGTCCTAAAGAAATACCTTGAGATAAATCATCTTCAATAATTGCACCTTTTATTTTATTTAGAATAACCCATGGTTGTCCTTCTTCTTCATTTTTCTCAAATTCTCTCCCACACACACATTTCAAAGGGTTAGAATTCAAGATTTTATCTATTGCCCCTCGAGAAATTGAAGGAGGTATTTTATCTTCATTTTCTAATCTTTCAAAAATCTTCTCGGCATTCTGAAGAACATCACGAATCAATAACTGGGGGATTTTTTCAAAAAGCATATCCTTTATGTTCTCATTATTTTGTTTCAGATCTTTAGATGCATTTGATTTATTTTTTTGTGCTTTTGTTTGATCAGAGATAATCTTAGAACCATCTTTGTTTTTTCTGATCTTTTCAGATATTTCATTTAGTAACGCCTGTGTTTTCAAAAGATCAATTTCATCGTTTTTAATTTCTTTTTTTAACGTTTCTAGTTCTGCACTTAATCTGGTTTCAGTGGCAGAATAAGGTGCAGCATTAGCACTTTTTCCACCAATATGGGTTTGAATTTTCTCAGCAGTATTTTTAGAATTCTTCATTAAAGAATCAAGAATTTCCAAACCAGATATTTTTGTAATTCCATCTTTAATGAAATCAGAAGAGGAAGATTGGTTCTTAAATTTGACTAAATTTTCACCGTCAAATAAGAAAAAATCAGATAAATTTTGAGGGAATTGCTTATTGATTTCATTGTTAATAATTTTAGAATTTTTTTCTATGATTTTATCTCCACTTTCATTTTTCATAATTAATTTAGCAGAAGTTTCAAAACCAATTCCTGAAGAAACTCTAGAGTTATTTTGAGGTTCAAACTCCCTCTTAGTGGAATCTTGGATATACGTAGCTTTTAGTTGACGTGTAAGAAGATATTTTTCTTCTTTATCATTGTGTAATGATAAAGTAACTGAAGCCGTAACACCTTCTCCTTTTGATAAATCCTCTAACGCATCAGTATTGATTAAACCATAATCAAGCCCTTTGTGTTCTTCCTCAGCGTGTTTTTTATGCTCACCGTAAAGACACCAATAAATCAAATCATGAATAGTAGATTTTCCTCTACCACTATAACCAATAATTATTGTGATGTTTTTTTCAGATGAATTGGAAAGTGAAATTGTGTGTCCACCACCATAAAATCTACCACAATTTTCAATGTCAATTTTGTTTATGAATAACCGTTCTTTACTTTCAAGATCCATAATTTTTACTCCATTCTACCAAATCTGTTTTAGAAACAAATTGATCAAGGATTTGATCATACAATTTATCAATCCCTTCTTTAGAATTGCCTGAAATCTCTTCAATTTTTAATAATTTTTCCACCAAAGTTTGCATTTCTTTTGGAATTTCAGAATTCTCATCAAGAAAAGTTTTCAATGTTTTTAAAATTATAGGATTAAGTATTACCACAAAAATTGGTTAGATTTTAGGTATTTATGAATAACTAAAAGTTTCAGAAGGCAAACCATATGTGAATTCCTGTATTTTTGTCATACAATATTCCTGGTTTAGAGACAATTCACTCATCTTTCTAATTTTCGAAAGTTGGCTTCGAATCATCCCTATTTCCAATTTTATTGAATCAGGATCATCTAAATCGTTGATTTGAGGCTTTACTAAAATATCATAGATATCAGCATGTGTTTTTTTACTTCCATCAAGGTATGGTTCATTATACACTCGCAATACACGACCTCTTCTTTGAATGAATTGTGTGGGATTCCCTGTAGAAGCTAAAACAATACAATTTCTGGCTTGTGGGATATCCATTCCTTCATCAAGCACCCTATTTGATAACAGAATATCCCAGTCTTCATTTGCAAAATCATTTAAAATTTTAATTCTATCTTTTTTGTTTGAAGGGTTATCATAAGTAATTTTTCTAAATAAAATGGATTTATCTAACCCACAATATTTTGAAGGATTGCTTAAAATTTCATCAACAGTATCAAATTGATTTTCTGAGCAAAAAATTAACAAATGTTTTAGTTTTTTAATTTGTTTCAGTATTTCCTTAAAGCATTCTGCTTTATTTTCTGCATCTCTTACTATTTTTGCCCTGTTCTGGATTAAAATTTCACCATTCTTTCGATCCTCGATATTTTTGGAATTTAACAATCTTACTGCACGATATGTTAATTCCTTATACTCAATTAACTCATCATCAGTTAATTCAATGAAAAATGGATAATAATTGTAACCACATAATTTGCCATCATCAATTGCTTGTTCTAAAGAATATGATGCAACTGTAGATTTACCTGATGGACCTTTGAAATAATCTCGTAAAAAATCAGTCCCATCATCATCAAAATATCGGTCTATTGTAGCAGATAATGCCAATCTATAGGAATAATTTTTTGACAAGCCGTTTCTACTTGAAAAAGTTCCTACATGATGGGCTTCATCTACTATTAACATTGCAGGAATTTGACATTTTTCAATTTGTTTTACAAACTCTTCAGTTGAAAACAGATCATGAGATGTAATCAATACAGACATTTTTTTCCCTTGAAATTGATTCAGATGGGAAACTTCATCCCGAAGAATTTGTCTCCAGATTCCTTGTTCAAGTAAAATTGAATCAATAAACCATTTAGAGAGTTCTTTTTTCCATTGATCCACTAAATTTCTATAAGGTACTGCAATTATGACTAAGATTTTATCTTCTTTATCTTGAATTTTTTTTATGCCCCCAATAGAAGTAAACGTCTTACCTGTTCCAGTTGCCATTTCAAAAATACCCCTTCCATTATTTTTTAGCCATGAATCTATTGCATTAGTCTGATATTTTCTCAAAATTGGTAGTTTTCGTAATTCAGGTATTTCAGATTTTGATTTTGGTGCAATTTCTTTAAAATAATCATCTAATTTTTTTGAAAGAGGAATGATTTTACAGTTTATTGATCCTAGTTGATAACTTTCATTATCCCAATAGTTGGAAAAATCTTCATGATCCAAATTGATTTCTTCTTTTTCACTTTCAATCCAATTTCTAGAAACATCTATAGAATAGAGTTCTCCCACCTCAGAATCATCTCTATCTATAATACCGTGAAAAGAGAGTGGGGAGTTATCATCTTTATTGTAAAAAATACCTGTTTCTTTTCTGAATATTGCTTGTTCATTTAATTCAGATTCTGTAAACAAAGTACCATCGTCATGTGTTGGTAAAATTATTTTGATTGTAAGATATTCATTTGCAATCATCCAAGAAATTGCTTTTGTATGATCTTCTAGAAATTTTTCTTTGATTTTGGATAGATCATCTATCCAGTTCTTAGATATTATATCATCAATAGAAGTTCCTGTTAGTAGTGATTCTCTATCATCTTCAGAAAAACCAGGAATTATTGCAAGCTCCATAATGCCATTATTTTCTTGAATAAAATCTTGTAGTCCTTCAGCAGCTAAAGCAAATCTCTTTGCTGAAAAAATACCTCCAAATCTTCTACAATATTTTGAATGTGGTAATATTGTATTAAAAAATTCATTGAACACATCTACTTTTCGTGAATCATATGAGGATTTAATTTCTAGATCTTTAAACAGCATTTCATATTTTTCCTTTTAATTGACTTTGAATATTTTTCTCACTTAATTTGTGTTCGTTATGGAAATAAATGTCTGTAATTTTTTTACCATTTCTATCAATGATACTTTTACCATCAATATCAATTGCAATCAGATTGTAATCAAATTCTGCATGGTGATTTGGACATACCACTATCATGTTGTCAATATCATCATCAGCATTATCTTTTAGAGGGTTGTAATGATGAACTTCAGAATAAAATTGATTCTGTTTATATTCAAAAGTGTAATTGCAAATTTGGCATTTGTTATCATATAATTTTTTTAATTTTTTGACTTTTAATGGGTCTCTGAGAAATCTTGTTACTTCAGAGGTATTTTTTTGTGCAGGGCCGTTTTTTAGTGAAGACATGACAAAAGGTTTGGGAAGAGATTGTTTTTTAGGAATCATCCTTGATTTTAATTCTAGTTTGAATGAATTTTTTATTTTATAGATTCCCGGAATAGGTACAATGATCTTTTCTTCAGAATTGTTAATCATTTTAGTAAAAGGGATATTTTGGTTATCAAGTTTTTCAAATAATAAAAAATGAGTGGTTTGATTAGAATTAAGATCATCAGGCCACATAAATTTTCCAAATTTTTTATCAACTAATTTTTTAGATATTTGTGCAGTAATTGTGAAATTATTTTTAGGTATAGAAAAATAAACTACATCATTTTTTTTAATTTGTTTCCAAATAGAATCAGTTATTTGACTTTT
>JARPSM010000114.1 GCA_029782475.1 Nitrososphaerota archaeon | reverse complement strand
AATTCTGTAATTGGTCAAGAGTTGTATGCAGAAAGAAAAGTTTCAATTGAGCCCCTCTTTGAGTATCTCAAAGATATTTTTGACATCAGAGTGCTACCGGTAAAAGGATCTGATAATATCAAATCATTTGTTTTGATTTGTGTTTTGGTGTATCAGTTGACAGTTTACTACAACTGTGTAATTGGTGCAGAGAATCCGAGGATTGTAAAGAGAATGCTTTGCTGTTAGGGAATAATTTCAGAATTATTTTTGTAAATCATTATGCCCAAGTCTCAGATAATATGACATATTTTGAAACTAAAAGTAGGTTTATCAAGGCAATAATCCGGCACGACCTAAACACCCACAATTCTGGTAGTTATTGCATGGAGAGTAATAGTGGGTCTGGTCTGTAAAATTCACCATGTTCATCTGCCAATTTGTTTAATTCATCAACTATTTTTTTGATTCCAATTTCTTTTGCAGTTTCAAACAATGGTTTTTTGAGGCCCAGTCCTAATTGTGCCGCCTTTTCAATTTCTTCAATATCGCTTGCTCCATTTGAGACTAACCATGCTGCATTGTTTAGAATATTTGCAACCAGTTGAATTGGATTATATTTTTGAGCTAATTCTTCTGAAAGTGCAACTCGTTCGTATTTATCATCAGAATATTTGTAATAACCTTCGCCTGATTTTTGCCCTAATTTTTTCTCATCAAACATTCTCTCAACAAGTGGATGTGGATTGATTACTTTTTTGTCACGTAAATGCATCTCTACTGTAGCTTTGTGAATTACATCCATTCCAGTAAAATCGGCTAGTTCAAAAATACCCATTGGAAATCCGAGTTTGAATTTTACAGCCGAGTCAATCTCTTCAAGTGTTGCCCCTGTTCTATCTTTTACAAAACATGCTTCATGAACCATCGGAATGAATAATCTATTAATTATAAATCCTGGAACGTCTTTTCTACATAGCACAGATTGTTTGTTAACTGATTTTACATATTCTTGAGTTAAATCTGTAATTGCTTGTGCTGTTTTCTCACCTGGAATCACCTCTACTAGTTTCATAAGTTGAGGGGGGTTGAAAAAATGAATACCGATAAATTTTTCAGGTCTGGATGTTGTATTTGCAATTTCTGTAATTGGTAATGTACTTGTATTTGATGCAAAAATTACATCAGGCCCTGCAACTTTGTCTAGTTCAGCATAAACTGATTTTTTTAATTCCATGATTTCAGGAACCACTTCAATTACAAGTTCTGCATTTTTTACTGCATCACTCAAATCAACAATAGGTGTAATTCTTGAAAATATTGCATCCCCTTCATCTTTTGATATTTTTTCTTTTGAGACTAATTTGTCTAGACTCCATTTTATTTTCTCTATGGCTTTGTCTAAAAATTCTTGTTTAATGTCTCGTAAAACTACATTATATCCTGCAGTTGCTGAAACTTGAGCAATTCCGTGTCCCATTACTCCAGAACCTAACACTGTGATATTTTTTACTGTCACAATTAAACAAAAATCGAGTATCCTTTATAATGTATTTCGAAATTTTATCATTTAATGGGCTTGTTCAAACGTAAGAAAGATGTTGAGACTCAAACCAAATGTGATGTTTGTGGAACTGAGCTGCATGATCCTAAACGATTAAAAAAACACATGAAAAAAGCACATGGGAATATACCTGCCAAAAAATTAGATCCTAATGCAGGTGATGGCGGAACTTGGTAAATGGAACTCAGCTCTAGTAAGAAAACCAGTATTGTATTTGTAGGTGCTTTTCTTCTTGCAGGAATTGTATTGTCTACATTGGTTTTTCCATTTTGTAATTTAATTCGTGAAGATGTTTTTGAAAAAGTAATTATCTTAAATAATGATAATGGTGTTTGCTATGTCGAGACATCTGATATAATTCCTAAAATTATTGAGGATTGCACATTAAAATCTGGCGATGTTGCGACTATAAAATTCGGAGAGGGTCTTGCATGGGCAACAATTGTTGAGCCTTGATAGATGATTTAATATTTTAAAACATTTGTAAAATGATATGGATTGTATTTTTTGTAAAATTGTCTCTGGCGAAATAAAATCAAAATTCCTAAAAGAAACAACACATTCTATTTCATTCTTAGATGCATTCCCTCTTGCAGCGGGACACGTTTTAATTATTCCAAAAAACCATCATCGAAAAATCCAAGATATGAGTATTGAGGAAAACACTGACCTCTTTTCACTAGTTCATAACATGATTTCACATGTTGATAAAATCACTGGTTCAACTTTGGTTGCAATTCATAATGGACAAGATGCTGGACAGGAAATTCCTCATCTTCACATTCATTTGGTTCCTAGAAGTAAATATGATTCTGCAGGCCCAATTCATAGTATGTTTGGTTCTACACCTACTACTCTATCTGAATCTGAAATGGATAAGATATATGAAAAATTAAAAATTTAATGTGGATATAGTCTTTCTTTTGTTTCTACATTATTTACTCTAATTGCTTTGGTGGGACAAGTTTCTGCTGCATTCATTATTTTGTTAATGCCTGCACCTTTTTGATTTATCACTGATGATTTTGGATTTGATCTACTTTCTTTGTTAATTGAAAATACTTCTGGTGCAATAATTTCACAACTACAACATCCTATACACAAACTTTCGTCTACATCTACAAAAAGTTCTGGTTGTTTTTTTGGTTCTTGTGATTTTTCAAATTCTCCATTTTTCCCATCTGCTCGTATTCGGGCATTGTAATCTTCCCAGAATTTTCGCTCATACTCTTTCCAAAAATCAGGATCCCCTTCTTCAAATTCTCGAGTATATTTGCCCCAGTCTTGCTCTGGAATGCTTCCATCTTCTGGTGCTGCTCCCCATTGAGGCTTTCTTTTAAAATCATTTTTTGGTTTGTTTTGGGTTGCTTTTTGATAAATTGAATTAGTTCTTTGATTGTGATTTATTTTTAGATGGTTATATGCCTCGGTGATTTTTTTAAATTCTTCACCTTCTGATTTTCCATTATTCTTATCTGGATGCATCTCTAATGCCATCTTTCTGTATGCTGCTTTGATCTCAGTTTGTGATGAACTTGAATCAATATTCAATATTCTGAGTGCTTGAAATGTATTCACTAGAAATAGAGATTTGTCATATGTTAAAAATAGTTGCTTATAATTTACAGTTAATTTGTTATTCTAGTAAAACTTCATCATCTGCTTTCCATGCCGGTTCTACAATGCACAAAAATTTCAAATCATCAGTTCCTACATTCTCAATAAATTGTTTAGAGTTTGGTGGAATGTATATTGAATCATCTTTTTCTAAATGATGTGGTTCATCATTGACGTATGCTGTCCCTGAACCTCCCAAGATGTAGTATATTTCACTTGAACTCATTTTATGGAGTTTTGATTTTTTCCCTGGACCTAGTGTAAATTGTGCTAAACTGTAGTTGATTCCATTTAGAGTGTTATGTGGGTGAAAGTATTGTTTGATTTTAGTTCCTTCATTACCTTGAATTGAATCGATTTCTGAATTTTTACGCAATGACATTTCATTTAGATGATCTTTGAAACTTGGGTTTTAAAATCTGATTCATACCATTCTGTTTTGTATGTTGCATTTTTCTTTGGAAGGATGTTTATGGCGATGTGTGAGAATTCTTTTTTCTTATCAATTGAACCATGGGTGTGGAGTGTTTTTGCTGGAATGTGAACAATGTCTCCTTCACTGAGGCTAATTTTTTCAATTTTTCTTATTTTAAAATCTGATTTACTAGAAGAACCATATTTTTTAAAAATTTCAAGACTCCCTTTTCCTTTAACTCCAATTAATACTTGATTACCATTATGTTGATGAAGTTTTGTTCTTGAACCTTTTTCAAAATGCACATGATAGATATCTTGATCTTTTGCTTTGATTTTTTCTGAAAGAACTTTCATCCATGTTTTATTTGTAAACCAATCTGGATTCACTTTTCTTTTATCTCCAGTACCTGAAATATTTGTTTTTTTCATTTTATATTCTGTCCAGGATTTTTTTCTTTTTAGCTTGAAACTCTTTTTCTGTAATTACGTCTGCTTTTCTTAATTTACCTAGTTTTTTTAATATTTCTAAATCGTCATGAGTGTTCCCTGTAATTTTTTTTGCATTAGATATGCCTTCATTGATTTTTGCAATTCCTTTTTTCTGTAATGCAATTCTTTCTTTTTTTGCCTGACTATGTAATGCTTTACCTGTTTTTGATGCTTGTTTTGCAGTCATTGAACTCAATTCCACAGCTTCTTCTAATGCCTCGTCTGCTTTTTTCACCCCTTCTTGAATTGCTTTATCTGCTTTTTTCAAAAATTTATCAATATATCCGCCTTTCTTATCTGTCATGAATTTAGATTAATTTCAAATCTATTATTTCTTTCTTATCTGAATTGATTTAATAGATAGAATTGCATACTTTGAACAGTTTTGGCCAAAATTCATGATGTAAAGACTGTGGTTTTAAGAAAAACTGTTGATGATGCAGAAGCTATGGATCTTGTAAATTCTAAAAAAACAGGCATTTTCAAATCTTTACTTTCACGCCCAAAAAATGAGGATGTACATGTTCATTCGCTAAAATTATACTATGAGTGTATTTTGATGGTCTCTGGAAAATATGTTGCAGATTATTTCAGGAAAGCCACTCATTCTATTTCTGTTGATTCAAACGTCTTTGAGGTTTCTTTGGGTGATGGATTGTTTCCAGTACGCTCAAAATCTGGTATTACAAAGGTGTTTGTTGGAAAAAGAGGAAAAAATAAAATTGATTTTAAACTAGATGAGCATGTTTTTGTTGAGGAAGAAGATGAATTGACTTTTGATCATCATGGGAATGAAATAAAGTTCCCATTCAAGATAAATTCAAAGACTGTGGAGAATTATCCAAAACAATTACTGGAAAAAAATGAATCAAATGTAAAAAAACCTGAAATGACTTATGATGCGGCAATCGATAAACTTCAAACCCAACTAAAAAAACCACTGGAGACTGATGTCAAAAATTTGAATGAAGAATTTACATTGCGTAAAGTTTCTGAAATTTATATTCCGATCTATGAAGCAAGACTTGTTGGTCCAAAAAAGAAGGTTGGAATTATTAGAATTGATGCTGTAAGAAAAAAAGTACTATAATTTTTCTTTGATTTTCCACTATTGTTAATTTATAAAATAAATTTATGCCTAAAGTAATTCCCACATTTAGGACTTTATATGATGAGATATTAATATAAAATATGAATGACATAATAGAATAAAATATGATTACAAATTTGAGGTTCTTGTCACTTGGTTAATTGTATACTGATAGATGATGATCCAGATATAGTGGAAATATTTTCAGAATTATTACATGTGATTGGCATAGATATTCTTGCAACTGGCAATGATGGTAAATCTGCAGTGGAGTTGTACAAAAAACACACACCTGATTTAATTTTGACTGATTTACAAATGCCTCGATATGATGGAGATACTATGTTGTTGAAAATATCCCAGACGTGGATTCCAATGCTAAATTCATTATAATTACTGGAGATCTTGATGTACGTCATTCCCCTCTTCTTAATTTACTAAACATTCCTATAATTCACAAGCCATTTGATGTACATCAAACCAAACAGTCCATCAATGATGTCTTCTTACAAGAAAATAATTTGCCTGAGTCTTTTGAAATCCAATATAAATTCAAAAATGACATTAATCTTTACACTTGCACAGTAAATTATCAGCAATATGGAAATTTCAAATTATTGCCAATAATAGAAGAATGCCTTATTCCTCCTACTCAGAAAAACACTGAATTATTTTATAATGAAATGTAAAATGCTTTGAATTTAGCAACAAACAATGATGTCAGTCATATTCAAAAATTGTCGGAGATTATCCTTCATGACTGACTCCTTGTCTTCAATCCTATTGAAAATTAATATGAAAGTATTAGGAGATGAAATGTATGACTGAAATTGACACTTTTTTGCAGCGTCTCTTGAAAAGATGATTTGTGATAATCTTGGTGAAACTACTTTCCATAGTATACAAAATCGTTTATTTGAAAAATATGGGATTTCTATTACTGAGTCGATAAAAGAATTTCCAAAATTAGATTCTGTATTGAGGGAATTTTTTGGTGCAGGTGCATCTGGTCTAGAAAAGAAATTCTTGGATGGTGTTTGCTGTATGAAATCAAAACAAGACAAGGCTGAAAAAGGATTTACAATTTCAGATCCTAAAATTAGTCAATCTATACTAAAAGCATTCAGTGACGATGAAATCTCAAAAATTCTAAATGCTTCTATTGGTAAGCCTTGACTATTTCTGAAATTTTAGAAAAATTAGATATACCTACAACTTCTGGATATGGGAAAATTAATTCTTTAATTGAGGATGGGTTATTAATTAAAGCCGGTTCTGATTTGGCATCTAATAATAGAGTAGTTGAAAAATACAAATCATTATTTGATAACGTGAATATTGATTTTAACAATAAAATGACTGTTCATGTTCAATTTACCTTAAAGTTATTGTAAACAGTACTGTACTTCATACAGTTTATGGTGAATAAGATTATTTTTTTAAATTAGTTGTGGCATTGATATTTTAAAAACTGATTGTCATGCTCTTTAAAAACTAATTTTATATTTTTTGAGATTAAATTTACTCTGTTATAGTTTAACTAATTTTCTAAATTGATCATTGGAATGTAACTTGGTAAAAACTGGCTCTTCTTTTGCCCATGAGCGAATTACTTTGGGATTCTTTGATATTGCTTGTTTTAGTAATTCTATGGATTCGGGATATTGTTCCAGTGCTGCTTTGCTTCTAGATTTCGCATAAATGACATTCACATTGTCTTTGAATTTTCTTAAAATATCATCAAATACGTCTAGTGCTTTTTTATGTTGACCTAATTCTGCTAATTGAACCCCCTTTTGAAAAAATGCATCTTGATTGTTTGGGTATTTTTTACAAACATTTGAGAAACAATTCAACGCTTCTTCATGTTTTTTCATTTTACCTAATACAATTCCTTTGTAGATCATTGCGTTTGGTTTTCTTGGATCAATTGATACTGCTTTTTCTAATGATACTAACGCTTCTTCATGTTCTTGTAGTTTGTCCAGTAACACACCTTTGTTAAAATGAGATGATGCGTTTTTTGGGTCTGCGTCTATTGCTTTGTCATAGCATTCAGCAGCTGCTTGGATGTTGCCGTTTTCTGCCATTGCGATTCCTCTATTGTTCCATGCTTGAGCATCTTTTGGATTCATTTCTAACACTGTATCAAAGCATGTTATTGCATCGCTGTATTTTTTTATCTGGTTTAATGACAAGCCCTTGCTAAATAATGCCTGAGTATTTTTTGATTCTTGTTTTAGAATTTTATTAAATAATGAAATGGCCCCCTTTGGCTGATTTTTCTCCATCAATGACATTGCAGTATACATCAAATCTTCAATACTGTCTTTAGAACCAAACAATCCCATAATTTCCACAAAATGATATTGCTAATGAAAGTTTGGCTTAATCCTCCAAAATTTATACAATTGTGCCAATTAGGAATCCTTGAACTTTGAGTTTTTCCGAGATTTCTACAAGTTAATTATTTCTAGTATGATTAGAAATAGATTATTGCTACGATAAACACGATCACAAGTATTTGATTACTTGCAAGGGCGCTCAAAGCAGTTCTAGAACTCCTCAGTGGATGGTATGTGTGAATATTGCTATGCCAATAAAGAAATCTTTAATGATCCTGAACAAGTAGAGTCTCTGCTGCATTCTAGCCTGAGATACCCTTAATTTTCATCAATAATGATTTAGAATATTGTCTGATTTTGAACTAGAATACTTTGCTGATAAAGTTCATGTTCATAGATGGCCTCAAGACTCGCCTATTTGGGATGATTCTACTAAAAAACATCTGGATGAGTCAATCAACAAAAATTCTCAAAAAAAGCATATTACAATTAGAGATGATTATTTGAAAATTGAAAATTTTGAATTTAATTCGTTACAAAAAATTGGCATCTCTGTACCTTTCTTCAAAGAAGAGAGTACGATGATTTTGGAGGCAAAATTTGGAGAACTATCGGCACATGTCCATATTACTACAAAATCTAAAGACTATATTGATATTTTTAACACTTTGACGTTGTGGAGTAAATCTTTTTCAAAATCTTAAAAATAACTAACCGACCATTTTTTTGATGTCTGCTTTTGTATGGGCATTAGATATTGCACCTAATTTACCTGGTAAAAAGAAAATTCCATCCTGGGCTATCATTTTAAAATGATACTCGTGTAGAGCTGTAACATCACACATTGATGCTTGAGTAGCATTAGTTATTTCTAAAATTCCGTTTTTTACAAAATGGGTCATAAACAAAGATCCCTTACCTGTAACAATCACTTTCCCGTCAAAGGATTTAGTTAATTCCTTCCTGGCATATTCTCCTAAATCATTTATTTTTGAATATATGGGGCTGTTATTTTTTAAAACAGATAGAGTTGCATACCCTGTTGTCATTGAGGTTGGGTTTGCAGAAAAGGTTCCTCCTCCTACATAACTTCGCTCTGATTTCTTCTTTCCCGTAGTGTCTGCATATTCCATGATTTCTTTTTTACCGCACATTACACCTATTGCCATACCTCCTCCGACAATTTTCCCCAAAGTAACAATGTCTGGGTCTAGTTTCATTGTGGGGTATAGACATCCGTATCTAAATCTAAACCCTGTAACAATTTCATCTAAAATGAATAATGATTTATTTTTATGAATAAATTCTTGAATGCCTTTAAGATAATCTGCAGTAGCTGGAATGCATCCTGCACCACCCAAAACTGGTTCTATAATTACACCAGCTAAATCTTTTGCATACTTTTTAAGAATTTTGAGAGAACCTTCTAAATCATTGTAAGGTATGGATACAATTTTTTCTTCATTTACTATTCCACTACTTTCTGATTCTGTAAATGGCCAGTTAACACTTTTTAATAAATCTGAAGTGTATCCGTGCCATCCGCCATCAATTTTTGCAATAATTTTTTTACCTGTAACTGATCTTGCTAATCTAACTGCATACATTGTAGCTTCAGTACCTGATGTTACATAACGAATTTTTTCAGCTACCGGAACTGCTTTGGATATTAATTCTGAAAGTTTTACTGTTTGTTCATTTACTGTACCATACATCCAACTTTTTTCAATTTGTTTTCTCAAAGAATCTTTGACATCTTTTTGACCGTGACCTAAAATTAAACTCCAATGACCCATCCAATAATCTGTGTATTTATTGTCATCAACATCTCTGAGATTTTTACCTGAAGATGATTTTACTACAAATGGATATGGCTCATAATATCGTATGTTATGGGAAACACCATTTACATGGAGTTTCAGAGACTTTGAAAATATTTTTGCAGAATTCTTTGTCTTTTTTTTATATTCTGTAATGTGACTCAAAAGCAATTTTCAAAATCTGATCTATCATTTTAACTATCAAAATATCCTTGATTCTGAGGATCTCCCTTGCAATTTGGGCTTTGGAGACAAATATCAAAGATAAAATGTGTAATTTTTACAATTTTTTGGCCCGATCAGGCATAATTTCACGTATGGTTTATATGGATTCTGACTTTGTTGGCTTCTGCATACGTAACGCAATAGGCGGCGCTCGTGATGAAGTATGGCAAGATGCCACTTTGTGATTCATGGGCCTCCAGTTACGCATACAAGTATGAGGATTTGATTGAAAGATCAATATCTGAGATGTGAAGATTATGTGCATCCGTCAATTCCAAATTAAAGTACAAGTGTACTTCTATAATCAAAAAATATAACATATATTCAGAATCCGGTTGATCCTGCCGGACCTGACTGCTATCGGATTGATACTAAGCCATGCGAGTCATTGTAGCAATACAAGGCAGACGGCTCAGTAACGCGTAGTCAACCTAACCTATGGACGGGAATAACCTCGGGAAACTGAGAATAATGCCCGATAGAACACTATACCTGGAATGGTTTGTGTTCCAAATGATTTATCGCCGTAGGATGGGACTGCGGCCTATCAGTTTGTTGGTGAGGTAATGGCCCACCAAGACTATTACAGGTACGGGCTCTGAGAGGAGTAGCCCGGAGATGGGTACTGAGACACGGACCCAGGCCCTATGGGGCGCAGCAGGCGAGAAAACTTTGCAATGTGCGAAAGCACGACAAGGTTAATCCGAGTGATTTGTGCTAAACGAATCTTTTGTTAGTCCTAGAACCACTAACGAATAAGGGGTGGGCAAGTTCTGGTGTCAGCCGCCGCGGTAAAACCAGCACCTCAAGTGGTCAGGATGATTATTGGGCCTAAAGCATCCGTAGCCGGCTCTGTAAGTTTTCGGTTAAATCTGTACGCTTAACGTACAGGCTGCCGGGAATACTGCAGAGCTAGGGAGTGGGAGAGGTAGACGGTACTCGGTAGGAAGGGGTAAAATCCTTTGATCTATTGATGACCACCTGTGGCGAAGGCGGTCTACCAGAACACGTCCGACGGTGAGGGATGAAAGCTGGGGGAGCAAACCGGATTAGATACCCGGGTAGTCCCAGCTGTAAACTATGCAAACTCAGTGATGCATTGACTTGTGGTCAATGCAGTGCTGCAGGGAAGCCGTTAAGTTTGCCGCCTGGGAAGTACGTACGCAAGTATGAAACTTAAAGGAATTGGCGGGGGAGCACCACAAGGGGTGAAGCCTGCGGTTCAATTGGAGTCAACGCCAGAAATCTTACCCGGAGAGACAGCAGAATGAAGGTCAAGCTGAAGACTTTACCAGACAAGCTGAGAAGTGGTGCATGGCCGTCGCCAGCTCGTGCCGTGAGATGTCCTGTTAAGTCAGGTAACGAGCGAGATCCCTGCCTCTAGTTGCCACCATTACTCTCAGGAGTAGTGGGGCGAATTAGCGGGACCGCCGCAGTTAATGCGGAGGAAGGAAGGGGCCACGGCAGGTCAGTATGCCCCGAAACTCTGGGGCCACACGCGGGCTGCAATGGTAACGACAATGGGTTTCGAATCCGAAAGGATGAGGTAATCCTCAAACGTTACCACAGTTATGACTGAGGGCTGCAACTCGCCCTCACGAATATGGAATCCCTAGTAACTGCGTGTCATTATCGCGCGGTGAATACGTCCCTGCTCCTTGCACACACCGCCCGTCGTTTCATTGAAGTGAGCTCTTAGCGAGGTGACGTCTAATTGGCGTTATCGAACTTGGGGTTCGTGACAAGGGAAAAGTCGTAACAAGGTGACCGTAGGGGAACCTGCGGTCGGATCACCTCCTTAGACATGGAAAGTGTACGGGTGTACATATCTTCACATTGAAATCATCGATGCAATGCATCACGAAAGTGGTGTATGAAGGATGTAGTGGGCCACTCACCGGTGGCTTGCAATGATCGTCGTGCATAGTCGTGTAATATGTGGCTGAATATACCGGTGTAAAGACGGTAATAGGTGGATTGCTAGGCTTGAGGAGAGATGAAGGACGTGGCAAGCTGCGATAAGCTCGGGGTAGGCGCACGCATCCTATGATCCCGAGATGTCCGAATGAGAATCTTGTGCTTATGCACATTCCAGTACACTAGTATTGGAAGTCGAACCGTGGGAATTGAAGCATCTTAGTACCACGTGGAAAAGAAATCAATTGAGATTTCCCAAGTAGTGGCGAACGAAAAGGAAATAGCCCAAACTGAATCCTTCGGGAGATGTGGTGTTTTGGTATGATAATATGGAATCTTGAAACACAGCTGAAATGATCTGAAAAGTTCTGGCGTAGAGGGTGATACCCCCTTAGGCGAAGTGGAAAAAGTCCTATTCATACCCGAGTAGTTGTCCTTGGTAGTGGGCAATGAATATGGGTGAAAGTAGCATCCGAGGCTAAATATTTCTCAAGACCGATAGTGGACTAGTACCGTGAGGGAAAGCTGAAAAGTACCCCGGAAGGGGGGCGAAAAGTGCATGAAACCTATTACTTACAGACGTGCGTGGCATGAAAGGTGATTTTTTCAGATTAGAGATTCTAGCAATAGATTTGAAGATTTGATGTTCAAATCATCAGTGTCACGCGTTCCGTCTCGAAACACGGACCAAGGAGCTAACTGTCATGGCAAGCTTAAACTTTCAAAGTGTAGGCGAAGGGAAACCGAGTTCTCGCAGATTCGCAAGAATTCAGGAGAAGCGTGTGAAAGTGCGTAGAGTCATGGCGGCTAGGCTAGAAGCCAGTCGATCTATTCCTGAGCTAGATGAAGGCGGGCGAAAGCCCGCTGGAGGTCTTAAGACGTTCTGACGTG
This sequence comes from Nitrososphaerota archaeon, assembly GCA_029782475.1. GTDB lineage: Archaea > Thermoproteota > Nitrososphaeria > Nitrososphaerales > Nitrosopumilaceae > Nitrosopumilus. Next base: position 2,682 of record JARPSM010000114.1, on the reverse strand, counting down.
CAAATCGTTGTTGTGACTTGGGAATAGGGGTCAAAAACCAATCTAGACTGGCGCTCGCTAGTTCCAACCGAAGCGTCTCGCAGGGCGTGGTTTGTGGAGATAGCATTTCCGGTAGAGCACTGATAGAAGGGCGCGGGGGAGAAATCCCTCACCCTCCATTCAAACTCCGAACGGATATGCATCGTAGAAGCAAGCACACGGGCTCGTGTGGCGTAAGGCTCACGGCCGAAAGGGGTTTAACCCAGACTGAAGTTAAGGTCCCCAAATTTTTGCTAAGTGTCAAGCTAAAGAGCGTGTTCTCGCCAAGACAGCAGGGAGGTAAGCTCAGAAGCAGCTATCCTTTAAAAAGTGTGTAACAACTTACCTGCCGAGGGGGGATGCCTCAAAAACGGACGGGGCTAAAGCAAAATACCGATACTTTAGATAATCATTAATTTATGATTCGTGGTAGGTTGGCGTAGTGATTGGGTCGAAGCAGGGCGATGACGTCCTGTGGACCGATTTCTATTGCAGATCTTGGTGGTAGTAACAGCATAGTATTGTGAGAAACAATACCACCGTAAGCGCAAGGGTTTCCAGGCAATGCGTTATCAGCCTGGAGGTAGTCGATCCTAAGATGTACCTCAACAGAGTACATCGAATGGGAAACTAGTTAATATTCTAGTACCTTGTATCAAGCGTTTGATCTATATGGTTCGCTTCCGGATAGGGGTTGTACAACCATCGTTGTATCTAACTATTCGAGGGTGGAGGAGTGTCGTAATGACGAGAACTCACCCGAGGTAGGAATGGCTTCGCGTTAGCGAAGTTTTCTCGAATCCAGGAGACCATGAAAGACTGTGTAGTTAGTAAGATACAAGTTCGTACCCAGAACCGACACAGGTGCGCTGGCTTAGAAAGCTAAGGTGCTACGGGTATACCGTATGGCGAGGGAATTCGGCAAATTAGTCCTGTAGCTTAGGTATAAGGGATGCCTGCGGACTTCATGAGGAATGGGGTCCGCAGGTTGCAATGACAAGGGGGTTTCGACTGTTTAATAAAAACACAGGCGACTGCTAGTCCGAAAGGATTTGTATAGTCGCTGAATCCTGGCCGGTGCCGGTACCTAAAACTTGGGTTCAACCGAGCTAAGGGCCGGTTAACGCCGGGAGTAACTCTGACTCTCTTAAGGTAGCCAAATGCCTTGTCGGGTAAGTTCCGACGCGCATGAATGGAACAACGAGAGCCCCACTGTCCCCGCCTACAACCCGGTGAAGCCACATAAGGTGGACGAACAGTCCATCAACTTCCATCGGGGAGAGAAGACCCCGTGGAGTTTTACTGCAGCTTGTGCTTGTGGTATAGTAAGAATTGCACAGGGTATCTGGGAGCTATGCCTAACATTCCCCGGGATGTTAGTGAAGCAACGATGTAACACCAGACTCTTTTTGCAGTACCACTTATCCAGTGAAGACCGGAGACATGTGCAGGTGGGCAGTTCGGCTGGGGCGGCACCCCTTTGAAAAGATATCAAAGGGGCCCAAAGTTGAGTTCAAACGGGGCAGAAATCCGTTGAAGAGGGCAAAGCCAAAAACTCGACTGAATGGATTTCCAAACGCACGGAATTCATAGACGAAAGTCTGGCTTAGCGATCCTTCGTGTGCCCACTATTGGGGCCCGGAGGTGACAGAAAAATTACCCCAGGGATAACAGGCTCGTCGCGGGCGAGAGCTCCTATCGACCCCGCGGTTTGGTACCTCGATGTCGGCTTTTCCTATCCTGGTCCTGCAGCAGGGGCCAAGGGTGAGGCTGCTCGCCTATTAAAAGGGAACATGAGCTGGGTTTAGACCGTCGTGAGACAGGTCGGTCTCTGCCTGATGGAAGCGCGAATAACTGAGGGGAAGTTGCTCCGAGTACGAGAGGAACAGAGCAGCGTGGCCACTGGTTTACCGGTTGTCTGATAAGGCAGGCCGGGCAGCTAAGCCGTTTAGGCTAAGTGCTGAAAGCATCTAAGCACGAATCCTATCCCGAGACAAGTTATTCTTTCGTAAGATGAAGGTCGGCAGCAAAATACTGCGTTGATAGGAAGGTGGTGTAGATCACAAGCTTCGGCGAGTGGTGAGCCAGCCTTTACTAATAGACCAACACATCGGTTCAGCCACTTACATAGAGACAATAACACTGGTTTGGGGAAACATAACCCGACCGTGTTTATGCACGATGATCACATATTACACGACAATTTCAATTATTATCTCAGGACAGCAAATGTTGTCCTGTGATTCTATTTTTAATGTTGGTAGCGGATGCTTACCTCAAATCAATATGATTTTTAATTTATCTCTCTATCCGGGCGTTGTCCACTTTAAACAATTTCAGAGATTTTTCAAGGCATATTTCCCAGCATTTCACATCAAGCTTGCCGCATTAAAAACCACATCTCGCCAAAACATAAAGAATTCTTGGATTTTTTGCATTTTGTGTTATAGCTCACGCTAGTGATACATCCCGTCAATTTTGTTTTCTCAGAGACTATGCCGTCATATTATAACTGATAACCCGCAGGATCAACTGCAGATGCCGCTGCAAGGCAGTCTTTGCACTCACCGATCCTCCAAACTGTGCCTTTATGGAACTAAATGTGGACTCGACATTGCTGCGCTGGTGGTATGTTTTTTCAAAATGCCCGGGATTTTTTTCATA
>JARPSM010000109.1 GCA_029782475.1 Nitrososphaerota archaeon | reverse complement strand
AAAAAATTTTTGCCTTTAACCAAACACCATGATAAACAAATTAAAAAGATAATTCTAATTTGTAGGAATTGCCATAGTGTCTTAGAGGAATATATCAAAGTCCAGAAAAGAGCAATAGATGAAATATAAAATCTCTTGATTACAAATTCTCAAGTGCAATATTTCTTTAAAATTAGTTTGATCTAAAAATGAATATAATAGGATCTGCCTAGAGATCTGGAATTTTACCAATACACACAAAATCAATAAAAAATACCATAAACCTATCATCCAAGTTTGGATTATATCAATAAACTGATTATTGTCAATTTTGAGACATCTTTACAATTGCATCCCAGATAGGTTTTGGTACGGGCATTACAGATAGCCTTGAAATTCTAATTAATTCCCAATTTTTGAATTTTTTCTCTTTTTTCATTTCATTAAGGGTCACTGGCCGTTTCAATGTTTTTTTATATTTTACATCAACTACAATAAATCGTTCTACATCTTCTTTAGGATTTGAATATGGTTTTGAAGTAACTTGCATAATTCCAACGGCTTGTCTTTCATCTCCAGTATGGTAAAAAAATACTAGATCACCTGACTTCATTTCCCGCATATGCTTTAATGCTAAATTATTATGAACCCCATCCCATACTGTTGTTTTTTCTTTTTTGAGTTGTTCAAAATTATATCCTCTCGGTCCACTAGGCTCTTGTTTTGCTAACCAGTAATTCACCATTTGATTTTATCATATTTTATCTATGTTTAATGGTTTTTGAAAAAAGATATGTTCCCCGGTTCTGACTCGCACAAATTCATTGGTCATAGCCATACGCCTCCTCGCGTTCTGAAACCGGGGTTGCCCATAATGTAGCACACCTGGGTGAATTAGAAATCACTGGTATCATTACGATCGACTCATCCTAATCCGTCTGCATGCTTGCTCTTGGGCGATTAATTATAGAATTACTCCTACTAAAAACCATTGAAGGAATAATATCGAAAATTATTTTTTAATAAATTTATTTTAATTTTTAAGAACAGAGTCAGACAAAGAAATCTCAAATCCGACCACAGGTACACGAATTTTGTAATTTTCAATAACCTTCGAATCAATTTTTCCAATAATACCAATTGATACATTATTTAGAATAATTGATGCACAATGGCCATCTTCAAATGTAGAATCAGTTGCAGTTTTTGTTTCTATTGTAATTCCAAACCCAATGTTTAATGCAGATTGAATTATTGATTTTATTTCTGTGAAATTTGCATCTTTATGAGCACTAATTCCAGAAAAACTAATTTTTTCAGAGATTGGATTTTCAGTTGCAAACACGGTTCCAGTTTCAAACATTTTTTGAGGATAAGACTCGTGAATATTTCTTGAAAGATTTTCTAATAATCCTGGGAGTATAGAATCACGTAAAATAGTATGTTCTCTACTTTTTGAATCAAGTACAGATAGAAGTTTTGTTGAATCTCTGTTGGTCATATCATAAAGTACACGTTTACTGGTCAAACTAGAATTCAAAGCTTCAAGATACCCAAGTCCAATCATAGTTTGATCCAACGATTTTAGTTTTAATGAAACTGGATTTGTTTTTCCAATAGTTTGTGATGGAGATATTGTAGGTTCAAGATTTTGAATTCCATATCCTAAAGCGACTTCTTCTACCAAATCCATAGGGCCAAAAATATCAAATCTATATGCAGGTATTGTGCAAATAATGTTAGTTCCTTTAGATGATGCATCCAATCTAGATTTTTTCAAAGATGAAATAATTTTTGAGGGTGAAAGATTCAAACCTAAAATTTGATTAATCAATAAAGGATTAACAGTCATTTTTCTAGATTCTAATTTTGGTGAAGAATTTTTAGCACCTGTAATTTTTACGGATTCTAAAGTAAATCCAGCACTTTGTAAAACAGTAGCTACTACAGATAACATATCTTCAGCGTCGTCTTTATTGAGACCAGTTACTTCTACAAAGAGATTTTTTGTTTTAGTCGTAACAGTTGTAACAGCAGCGTTGATAATTGGAGGGAATGATACCGTATTTTGTCTCTCATCTAAAATTATAGGTACTTGTGAAGACTGTCCAAGTAAAGAACCATAATCTTTTCCAACATCAGTAGTATCAAGTATTTCAGATACATTCAATTCTTTTTCAGAGTTTAACGGAATGAATTTATGATTTCTATTAATTGTCGTGTAAACTAATGGGAATGAAATTTTATCTAAATCATGTATTCCTATAGAGGATTTTTTTCTTTTTCGTCCAATTCCAAAATGCAAATCTTCTTGCATTGTCATTAATTGCTTGATTGTTTTGTCATCAATTTTGCCATTTTTTGCAATAATTCCAGTTACAAAGGGTCTAATTCTTGAAACATTTGATTTAACAGAAATTGGATATTTATTTGATTTTTTTATATTTAGTTTTATTAAACCAGTCTTAATCCCAAGTAATCCTTGCAAGCCAAGTGCAATTCCAAAATCAGTTGAATAATCAGGTCTGTTTGGACTATATTCAACCCTCACAAGATCTTTATCTTCTGATTCAATATCCAATCCAAGAAAAGGTAAAGAATCAGAAATTTGTTTTTTTGATACTTTTCCAATTAATTTTTGAAGACGAGAGTAAGATAATTCAATTACTGGCATTTTTTGGCACTCCTTAACCATCCAAGATTGTTATTGTAAAATTCTCTTACATCACTTAGATCATACTTTAACATTGCAATTCTTTCAATTCCACCACCCCAAGCTAAAACAGGTTGTGTAATTCCAAGTGGTTTAGTTACTTCAGGTCTAAAAATACCCATTCCAAATAATTCAACCCATTTTCCCAATTTTTCATTATAAACCATAGTCTGTAGTGATGGTTCAGTGTATGGAAAAAATGTTGGCCAGAATTTTATTTTTGTAATTCCAATTCGTTTGTAAAATTCTCGTTGAATGCCCATCAAGTTTTTCAAAGATGCATCTTTTCCAACTACAACGCCTTCAATTTGGTTAAATTCCACAAGATGTTTGTAACTTACTTTTTCATTTCTAAATACACGTCCTAATGAAAAAATCCGTGTCTCATCAGGTTTTTTTTCAGCTAAATGTTTGATAGTAACACAAGTAGTATGAGTTCTAAGAACCATTTTTCGTGCTTCATTTATGTCCCATTGATATCTCCAATTTTTTTTGTGTGATTCAGAAACTTTTCTAATTTGTTCAGGAGTTCCAATTTTTTTAGCGTTTATTTTATCAAGGTAAAATGTATCTTGTAATTCTCTAGCAGGATGATCTTGTGGAGTAAAAAGAGCATCAAAATTCCAAAAACTGGATTGTGTCATGTTGCCTAAAATTTCTGAAAAACCAAGTGTAACAAAAATTTCACGAATTTCATCAATTGTATCTTTTAATGGATGAGTTCTTGCAACGAAAACTTCTGGAACTTTCGCTTCAACATCAATATCTCCAACTGAATCTGAAATCTTAATTGATTTTGCAGCATCAGATAATGAAATTTCTTTTGTTTTAATAATATCCTCAACAATAAAATCAGGTCTTCTCAAAAGTCCAGATAAATCAGTACTGTCAATTTTATCTTTAGATAATTTCTCAGTTCCAATTAGTTTGAGAGTTTTTTCTCCTGGAAGATCTGAAGGAGAATTTTTAATGGAAATTTCATCAGATGAAGATTCCACCCAATTATTTTTTCTAGCTAAACCCATTGATGGTCCAAATACAAATCCTAATTCTTTTTGTAAGTCAGATAATTTTTTTGGCCCATCCTTTAGTAAATTAAGTAATCGTCTTTCAGGCAGTCCTTTTTCAAATGATTCAATTCCATTTTTTCCTAAACTCATTACACTTGATTTTGATTCAAAAACAATTGCCAGATCTTTTAATTTTAACCATTCAATACCACGTCTAATTTGATCAGGAGAAAGTTGTGTTGATTTTTCTAGAGATTCAGGAGTTTGTTTTGGATTATCTCTTAATGAGGTGATAATTTTTTTTTCGATATCATGAAAAACTTGTGACAACAGCAAAGAATCCGAAAAAGACTTTTTAAACCTTAACCTAAGTCAAGATGAATGTCAGCTGATGACTTTATTGTGACACCTTGGCATGTTGAGGGCGATATTGACTATGATAAACTAATCAAGCAATTTGGAACTGAAAAAATTTCTTCAGAATTACTCGAGAGAATTAAAGGTATTACAGGCCAGGACCATTTTATGCTCAGAAGAGGTATTTTCTTCTCACATAGAGAACTGAATATAATTCTTGATGAATATGAGAAAGGAAACAAATTCTTTCTATATACTGGAAGAGGTCCCTCAGGACATACCCACATAGGGCATTTGGTACCATGGATGTTTGCAAAATGGTTACAAGAAAAATTTGATGTGAATATGTATTTTCAACTCACCGATGATGAAAAATTTTATTCAAAACCTAATCTTACTTTAGAAGATACAAAAAAATTTGCTTATGAAAATGCATTAGATTTTATCGCATTAGGGTTCAACCCAGAAAAAACAAAAATTATCATAAATACAAGGAATATTCAAACGCTATATCCAATTGCAGCTCAGGTGGCAAAAAAAATTAATTTTTCAAATACAAAAGCTACATTTGGTTTTACAAATGAAACAAATCTTGGAATGATATTTTATACATCACTACAATCAGCTCCATGTTTTATTGAAGACAAACCAGTGTTAATTCCATTAGGAGTTGATCAAGATCCTCACTTTAGATTAACAAGAGATATTGCACCAAAAATTGGAAAACAAAAACCAGCCCTGATTCACAATATTATGATTCCTAGTTTGGAAGGACCTGGTGGAAAAATGTCAGCATCAGATGAAAAGAGTACAATATACACAACTGATTCTCCAGCAGAAGTAAAAAAGAAAATTAACAAACATGCATTTTCAGGAGGACAGCTAGATATTGAACAACATAGAAAACTTGGCGGTAATCCAGATATCGATGTGTCCTATCAATATCTAAGAATATTTTTTGAACCAAATGATGATAAATTAAAAACAATTTATGAAGATTACAAATCAGGAAAACTACTTTCAGGCGAACTAAAAGCAATCTTAATTGAAAAAATCAATGCATTTCTTGCAATACATCAAGAAAACAGAGAAAAAGCTAAAAACCAAATAGATCAATTTCTTTTTGAGAATAAATGAAAATCAATATTACCTGTGATGATAAATATGAGGCACAAAAACTAGCTAGTCTTATTTTCATAAATGACGGTAAAGAAACTTTTATCACAGGAATTCTAAATGTTGTAAAAAATGAATTAGTGATTTCATTGAAAGATAAATCGGCTCACAGCATACTACTCAAAGATGAAGAAACGGTAGAAAATTTTGCAGATTTCATACAATCAATACTAGATAAAGAACATACGTTAATTTCAACAAAAATTATTGAACATGTTGTAGAAATAGTCAAAGAATAATTCTATAGACCAAATACAGCATATGCAGTTACAATTCCAACAACAACAATTAGAGAAATCCCTAATGCCTTGAAATCACCATTCATGAATTAATTTAAAAATAATTATAATTAAAGTGTTAACAAATTCTCAAAGATGATTTTGGTAATTATCTAGGGAAGAATTTGCTCTTTTTTGATTTTGGTCTTGAACTATCTGCCGTAGGTTTGGTAGAGGGTTCTCGAATTTGATTACAATTTAAACAGAATACCTTTAATTCTGCCCTAGCAACATCTGGTGCCGAGATATATTTACCCCATGAGGCAGCATCACCCCCACGTCCAGAATTATCATTGGTGACATTTTCAGAAATTGGACTAATTCCCAAAGCTCTTTCATCGCTAAAACCACAACTAGAACAGACTTTTCCACCTAGAATTTCATATAATTTTTCTTTAATCGTTTCAAAAAATTTGTCTGAACCACCTGAAAAGAAACTTTCTTGTTTTCTCAAAAATTTATCATTTCGAGGTTTTCTAGATCTATTATCATCTCTACTAGATTCTCGTCTAGGTGATGATCTTGAACCTCTATCATCTCTTGAATATCTATCATCTCTTGAATATCTATCATCTCTTGAATATCTATCATCTCTTGAATCATCTGGTTTGTATTGTCTGAAACAATCACTACAGTAAACTGGTTTGTTAGTTCTTGGAACAAATGGAACTGTACATTGATTTCCGCAATCAGAGCAAGTTACCTCGGTATCTTCTCTATCATTATCTCTTGAACCTCTATCATCTCTTGAATATCTTGAGCTCCTACCATCTCTTGAAGAACGTGAACCTCTATCATCTCTTGAATATCTTGAGCTCCTACCATCTCTGGAATATCTATCATCTCTTGAATCATCTGGTTTGTGTTGTCTGAAACAATCACTACAGTAAACTGGTTTGTTACTTTTTGGAACAAATGGAACTGTACATTGATTTCCGCAATCAGAGCAAGTTACAGTTGTAGACTCGTCTCTATCGTTTCTTGAACCTCTAGTGTCACCAGAATTTCTAAAAGAGCGGGATGTGTTATTTTCTCGTCTGGAATTTCTTCCATCTGTTTTTCCATCTGAGTACTTTGATTTGTACAAGTCCATTAATAGAGAAATTGAGATCAATTGGTTATAGATACTTAGAGCTTTACTTTGTGCCTAGAATAAAAAAATCTCATTAAACTAGAGATTTATCCATTTCAATTGACATTATTTCTTGCACTTTAAGGAAATATAGTTTTGTTGAATATGGCATATCATCCAAATTATTATCAACTACAATCATAAAATATCTTACAGCACGCTTTGAGATATCTAAATTAAACTTCATTGAAAGAACGGGATCTTGATGTACTTTGATTTTATCCTGAAGCCATGGAGGAGCCATTTCAATAGTTTCTTTGATAATTTTATCATACCAGTATGAAAGGTTTTGAGGATGTAATCCCTGTTTGAGATTTGCTACATCAGTATCAATTTTTTTCATCATGTGGTTAATGATTGCCATAAGGCTCAATCCAAAAATTTTGTTTTATTCCAATTACTCAAAGTTCGATAAGCTACTTGTCAATTGATAGCAAGTTTCCATCAATATCAATTTCAGAGTTTTTGATTCTAGTCGTAGATATTCTAGTACCGTCTTTAGCTAAAAACATCGGAACCGTAACAACTTGAACCGGTGGAAGATTCATCTTTGCTCTCAATTCATTAAGAATGGTTCCCTGATTACTTGTTTCATCACTGACGACTAATGCTTTAACTCCTTTTTCTAGAACTGCAGGTCCAAAATCATTTTCCAATTTACTAATTTCAAAAAAAGTGTCAGGAAATTCTTTTGTTAAAACAGATGTTAGATTTTCAAAACGTTGATCATATTTGTTTGTAGGAATTTTACCTTTTTTGGCAGCAAATTCATCACTTGTAATTCCTATGATAACTCTATCAGAAATATCAAATGCATTTGATAGTAAAGTGAGATGTCCTTTATGTACAATATCAAAAGTTCCACCCATCGCTACAAGAGAAAATTTAGACATGTAATGTGATAATATTCTTTGAAAATAAATCTACTAGTTTTTTGTTGATTTTTACTCTAAATTATTTAGAAATTCTGATTTATTTTGATAATTTCATGAATCCTTCTTTGATTAAGAATTGAATTCCTTCAACAAATGAATTGTCATCTATTTGTCCATCTGCCCACCATCCTGCATTGTTCTTAATCCAATCAGGGATTTTGTTATCTTGTGAAACTGAACCTTGTTCAGTAATTGGGATTTGCATGAATCCTTCTTTGATTAAGAATTGAATTCCTTCAACAAATGAATTGTCATCTATTTGTCCATCTGCCCACCATCCTGCATTGTTCTTAATCCAATCAGGGATTTTGTTATCTTGTGAAACTAGATTATTAGAAATTACTTCAAATGAAAAAATTGCAATTGTTGCCTTTGAATTACCATATTGAGCCTTTACTGTAAATTTACCATCGCTGAATTTTTCATTGAGATTTACTTTATGTAAGAAAGTACCATCTTCATTTACAGGAGTTTTTTGGGAAACAATTAGACTGTTACCAGTACCGAAAATTGTAATTCGTAAATTTCGGTCTTCATCATATTTGTTCACACTACCAGAAAATACTACAGATTCTCCAAGTGCATATGATGTATTATCAGAAATAATATCCACAGTGTAATTATTAGAACTACTTTGTTCAGGTGGTCCACCATAACCCATAACTGATTGCCCAGAAGAAATTACAATAATTAAGGATGCTAGAGTGAGGATTAAAATTCTCTGATTCATAATTAACATTGCATATTTCTTTCTGCATTTAAACGGTGGGAGGCGTCAGAAGGTAAAATTTGATTTAGTTTACAATTATTAGAACAAATGGACCCTGCTCTGCAATTGGTATATTATTTCTATCCCAAACAAAGGTTTCGATAAAATACAATCCAGTTTTTTCTGGAATCCAATCGATAGTTTGTGTTTCTTGACCTGTTCCAATAAATCGTCCATCGAACTTTCCAATATATTCCACATATGGGGATTTACCAGATTCTTTTATTTGCACATAGTATGTGTAAGCAGTTTCATCAGATTCTTCGTCTGCAGCAAATTGAATCAAAGTTTCACTTTTTATGTTTGCTTGAGAACCTACACTTAGTTCAGATAATTTATTTCCACTAGTATCTTCTACAGATACATTTGAAATGGTAATTAATTTATCAGGAATTCTAGATTCAGGGATTTCAATATCTACAAAGTCAGAAATAAAAATACTAGATTCAGCAAATAAGAAAAACCCTACTGCTTTTGAGTTAATTTCTTCATCTAACTCAAATGAAACATCAGTGTTCAGAGATACGTTTCCTAGTTCTATTGTAGATATACTAAGAATTCTAGGAGGTTCAAATCCATCATAAAATGCAAGATAGACATTTGTGTTAGCACTTGGAGCTCCTCCATTTTGTAAAACTCCTGAGAATTGAAATGATTTATCCAAAAATACATCAGTAGAATATACGGTTAACCCTTTTTGTTTTTCTACAGAGGAATCAAATCCCAATAGAGATACTGAAGCCTCAGATATACTTGGATTTGGGGATTGAGAACGAACTGAATAAGTAGACTTGCCATTAGCAGGAATTACTTCAAGTGTAGTGGTTCCCTGCACAACTTCTAAAGGAGTAGGATCAAAATCATCATAGAAATTTACTTGGATTTGTACATTAGATATCGGAGTTATCTGGTTGTTATTATCAACCAAGCCAACAACTACGGCATAACCTTCAGAGTCTTGATATACAAATGGTGAGTCATCGCTTAGAGACACATTGAGGGTAGAAGGATTATCAGTAGTTTCTGCAGAAAATGCTTGTGAAAAAGGAACTAAAAGCAATATCAAAAATGAACATAAAATTACTTTCATCATAATACTTCATGAGATTGGGGATTAATTTCAGGTAACATAACAAATAGTGGACAAGAAAGGTAACAACGTTAAACCCAATTAACACTAAGAAGAAGAAAAAGAAATTAAAAATAGATGTAATTATTTTATTTTCTCTTTGCGGTAATTGCTAACCAGTATACTAAACCTGGAGCTAAACCAACAATGAGCGGAATCCATACAGGCCATCCATCGACTACACTTGTCATAAGAAAAATCCGAAACTTATCCTATTTAAATCCATCCTGAAGTCTGAATTTCAATATGGATCGGGAGATTAGAAAGTGGACCGGACGGAATTCGAATCCGTGACCCCCCGCGTGCAAGGCGGGTATACTACCAGGCTATACTACCGGCCCACAAGAAGAATGGATAAAGTGTGGATTTTAATTGTTGTCTTCTTGGCAAGGATTTTATTTGAAAACACAGTATTTTCAATATGGTACTTTTAGAATCACAAATTAAACTAAAAACAGGAGATACCGCACCAGATTTCGAATTAATGGGAATTGATGATAAAACACATTCATTAAATGATTATGGAAATTACAAAGGAATTCTAGTAATTTTCATGTGTAATCATTGTCCATATGTAAAAGCAAAAGTAGATGCACTCAATGAATTGTTTGAAAAATGTGGTAAAGATATAGCAATAATTGGAATCAACAGTAATGATTCTACAGATTATCCTGAAGATAGTTTTGAAGCCATGAAACAAACAGCAAAGGAGAAAGGATTTGAATTTGATTATCTAGTAGATGAATCACAAGAAATTGCTAAAAAATATGGCGCAATGTGCACTCCAGATCCTTTCTTGTTTAATGCACAAAAACAGCTAGTTTTTCATGGGAAAATAGACAACGCCATGAAACCAGATGATGAGGCAACTGAAAAAACAATGATTCGCAATATGGAGAAATTGATTGCAGGTAAAAAAATTGAAAAAGATTTTGACCCTTCAATTGGTTGTTCAATCAAGTGGAAACAAAATTAAAAATTATCTATGTTAATCCAATTCCACGTTTAGTTTTTGAAGAAATGTTGTTTGAAATTCAAGTCACAGCAATAATCCCAGACAATCCATAGCATACTTTATGACTGTCATTGGTCTGGACCCCTCTAGAATAGGACCGGTAGCATACATACACTTTTCAGAGAATCCAGGAGGAGGCTTGATCTCATGGTAAAGAATAAATTCACATCAGCAGAAAAATCAAGGATAGTTTTAGTCCCTGAACACAAACATCAGTACAACAGAATTGTGCAGAAAATACAATATTCATCCACAGACATTTTACCAGTGGAAAGAGCGATTTGTAAAAGGTGGCAAGGCCTCACTTATGGTACGCCAAACGGCAATGTCTGCAAGAATCTGTAAAAAGAAAACGATTCACTCAAGAAACTAATCGATGAGATTACAATTACAAATGACATTTTAAAAAAAACGTTGGAGAATCAGAAAAGATGACTGCAGTAAAAGAATTGAACAAACATGTCAGTTTGAACAAATCGTTGTTATTCATTGGAGTATCTAAAACCCGGTGGTACTATTCCAAGTCACCAAG
>JARPSM010000105.1 GCA_029782475.1 Nitrososphaerota archaeon | reverse complement strand
TGCACCAGGTTGTCCTTCTGCACCAGGTTGTCCTTCTGCACCAGGTTGTCCTTCTGCACCAGGTTGTCCTTCTGCACCAGGTTGTCCTTCTGCACCAGGTTGTCCTTCTGCACCAGGTTGTCCTTCTGCACCAGGTGGTGGTGATGCATTTTTGTAAAGTTCTGTTGTAACTTCATTAACCAATGTTTGTAATGCTTCAAGTTTAGGTTTTAATTCATCTGGTTCTTTATCTAAAACTTCTTTAACTTCCTTAACAGCGTCGGTAATTTTAATTCCTTGTTCTTGTGAAATTTTATCTTTAAGATCGTGATTAACTAATTTTTCAGTAGTGTAAATGTAACTTTCTGCTTCATTCTTTAAATCAATTTTCTCTTTCTTTAGTTTATCTTCATCAGAGAATTTTTCTGCATCTTCTTTTAATTTTTCAATTTCTTCAGGAGACAATTTTGATGTAGATTCAATTGTAATTTTTGCTTCTTTTTGCGTTCCAAGATCTTTAGCAGTGACATTGATAATTCCATTTGCATCAATATCAAATTTAACTTCAATTTGAGGGATTCCTCTAGGAGCAGGTGGTAAATCTGTAAGATTAAAACTTCCTAATGATACATTGTCTGTTGCCATTGGTCTTTCACCTTGAACAACATGAATAGTAACTGCTGTTTGATTATCGGCAGCTGTTGTGAAAACTTTACTCTTTGATGTAGGAATAGTAGTATTTCTTTCAATTAATGGCTCTCTAACGCCACCTAATGTTTCAATTCCTAATGTTAGAGGGGTTACATCAAGTAAAACAACATCACTACTTACATCTCCAGCAATAATTCCAGCCTGAATTGCTGCACCCATAGCTACTGCCTCCATTGGATCTACACCTGATTCAGATTCTTGACCAACTAATTCACTAACAAATTTTTTCACCAATGGAATTCTTGTTGGTCCACCAACCATCACAATTTTATTAATATTAGAATTAGTGAGTTTTGCATCTTCAAGTGCTTTGAGTACAGAAGGCTTGCATCGTTCAACGATAGGACCAATCAATTCATCTAATTTTGCTCTAGTAATTCTTAATTCTAAATTCTTAGCACCAGTTGATGGATCATTGGCAATAAACGGTAAATTAACATCAGTCTCCATAACAGTAGATAATTCGATTTTTGCTTTTTCAGAAGCCTCTCTAATCCTTGTCATCGCAGTTGAATCTTGAGAAAGATCTATACCTTCTTTTTTCTTGAATTCATCAACAACAAAATCAATGAGAACTTTATCCATATCTGTTCCACCCAATTGAGTATCACCAGATGTACTAAGAACTTCAAAAACGCCTCCACCCATTTCCATAATGGTAACATCCAATGTACCACCACCAAAATCAAAGACAAGAATTTTCATGTCTTCTTTTGCTTTATCTAATCCAAATGCCAAAGATGCTGCAGTTGGTTCATTTATTATTCTAACAACATCAAGTCCTGCAATTGTTCCGGCATCTTTAGTAGCTTGACGTTGATTATCATCAAAGTATGCAGGAACCGTTATGACTGCTTTACTAACAGGTTCTCCAATAAATGCCTCAGCATCTTTTTTGATTTTTTGAAGAATGAATGATGAGATTTGTTGTGGTTTGTATTCTTTATCTAAAATTTTAAAAATATGATCTGAACCCATTTTTCTTTTAGCTGCAAAAATGGTTCTATCTGGATTTGTCACAGATTGTCTTCGTGCAGGTTCACCTACCAAAAGATCACCATCTTTAGAAAATGCTACAACAGATGGGAATGCTTTACCACCTACTGTGGCCCCTTCTGCTGCGGGAATAATTGTGGGTTTACCACCCATTACAACTGCAGCGGCAGAGTTACTCGTTCCTAAATCTATTCCAATTATTTTAACCATATTTTATCATCATCCTTTTTTTGAAATTTCTACTAGTGTCGGTCTTATAACTCTCTCATGAGAAATATATCCTTTCCTAATCTCTTTTGTAATTGTGTTATCATCTAAATCTGGATCGCTAATTATTAATATTGCCTCATGGAAATTTGGATTAAAAATTTCTCCCAATGCATCAATTGCTTTAATGTGATATTTTTCTAACAGAGAATCCATATTTTTTAAAATAGAATCAAGACCATCAGAATTAATCTTACTTTCAGAAAAAACTTCTTTTGCCCTAACAAAATCATCATAAATTTGTAAAAAATCTAATGCAAATTCATTGATTTTTGAATTTGTTCCATTTTCTATATCAGTTTGTGTTTTTCTGCTCAAGTTTTGAAAGTCAGCTAGTACAAGTTTTAATTTTTCTTCATATTCAGATGATCTTTGTTTTTCTAAATCTAATTGTATAGTTAATTCATCAATGTGAGATTCTAAAGACTTTGGTTCTATAGTGGAGGAGGAATTGCTTTCTTCTTCATTTTCAGATACTACATTGACTGGTATTTCGTCAGAATTAGATTCATTAGACAATTCAACCAAAATAGTAATTTAGCTAATTTATACTATTATTGATCGTTTCACATAAAGGATTGGCTTTTACAATAATTAAACCAGAATCATGTTTTGTTTTTTCAACATTATCAAAATCAGATTTTGAACAAGCTACAACTATTGTTGTTTTATCACTATGGAAAAGATTGAAGTTTGGATCTTCATAAGCTTCAACATCACCAATATAATCACGTAATCTAGATGTTAAATTTTGAAGCATTTCAATTTTATCTCCACGCATTGCATGTTGATCAAGTGTCCAAGACAATGCGATCTTTGTTCTACTTGCTTTTAGATCATTTTTCTTTAATGTTGAACGAATCTCATCAATTAAACGCTTAATGTAACCATCAATTCCTTTAACACTTCCATTAATTAGATACATCAGGGAATTTGCACTTTCAAAGGATGACCCTAGAGATTTCAAATCAAGTAATCCACTAACCATATTATCTAAAAATATTTCCTGAAAATCATCTGAAGAAAGATCATTTTTAGTAATATCATCTTGAGCGTATTTACAGACTTCTAAAATACTACATAAACTAGAAAATCTAGATAAAACATCAATTGCATGAAAATGCTCAGACGATGAAATTGCTACAAACTTTTTTTCTTTTTTACCTACTGTGAGTAGTTCTGCCAAAATTGGATCTTCTTTTCCATTAAAGGATCCAATAATTTTTGGTGGTTCTTTAAGATCTTCAAGAGGATAGTAAAAATATGAAATATGTTTTCCAGTCTCAAGACCAGTTACATGTTCAAGTAATGAAATATTTTCATTGTTACCTCCAAATCCTGTTGGAAGTGTAAAAATTACTGAGCTGTTTTTTTTCATAGACGCAACTGCATCTTTAAATTTTGAATGAATTTCAGTTTTAATATCTTGCCCAGTTTTTCTAATTCTTGGAGTGAAGAAAAGATATTGTGCTTTTGAAATTGCCACATCAATTGGCTCCATAGCTAATAGAGGTTCATCTTCTTTGAGAGAAGATACATTTGGATATGTTTTAGCAATTTCAGCTTTTAGTGAAATTGCTGACGGAGTTGATTCATCAATTATGTAAACATCTGCACCTTTGATTGCCATTTGAGATGCAATTGCATATCCTTCTGTACTAAGACCATAAACGACAACTTTTGCTCCAGCCATACATTACAGCTAATATTGGACTAAGAAAAACTTATTGAACTTACCATAATTAGAGAAATTACTTGAAAATTTGGATAGATATTCTTACACCAAAACAATTATTGTTTTCTGAAGCAATAATTGAAAAATTAGGGAAAAAACACGATCTTTTGTGTACTTCAAGAGACTATGAAGAAGTTTCAAAATTAGCAATAATACGTAATTTTGACCTAATTTTTGTTGGAAAACACGGTGGGGGAGACAAAAAAGCTAAACTCAAAGCCAGTATTGACCGAATGGAGAGACTGTCAAGAAAAATTAAGACATTTTCTCCAGATATCGTAATTAGTTTTTGTTCTCCAGAGGCTGCAAGAATTGCATTTGGTTTAGGAATTAAACATATAGCATTTTGTGATTCTCCACATGCAGAAGCAGTAATGCGATTAACATTACCATTAATTCAGAAATTATTAATTCCTCTTACAATCGCTAAAAAAGAATTTTCAAAATATGGGATTGATGAAAAAAATATTATTCAATACAAAGCAATTGATGCATTTGTCACAATACAGCGAAAAATTGATAAAAAATCAAAATTACCATTTAGAAATAACAATAGAAAGAATATTTTAATTAGAGTTGAAGAAGAAGAAGCATCGTATACATCAAAATCTAGTAAAATTATTTCAATTATAAAAAAAATAGAAAAAGAATATGAAAATGAGAATATTGTAGTTTTAGGTAGATATACAAAACAAATTGAAAATTTACAAAAAATTATTAGTAAAAAAGTAAAGATTGTAAAAATGACATATGATGGAAAACATTTGTTAGGAAATACAGATGTTTTTATTGGATCTGGCGGTACTATGACTGCTGAATCAGCATTAATGGGGATTCCTACAATATCATATAATGCAGTTCCAAATATCATTGAAAATTTCTTGGTAAAAAAATATTTGGTGAAAAGAGAAACAAGTCCCAATAAAATTTCAAACTACATTAAGAAAATTTTTAAAGATAACAGTAATGAGAGTCAAAAAAGAGCAGAAAGAATAAGAAAACAGATGGAAGATCCCATTAAAAAATTGATCAAGACAATCAAAGAATAGTTGAATTTAGGTTTAAGAGTCAAATTCAAATAAAAAGTTCATTAAGGGAATGAGAGTGCTCGATTTAGCAGCCCGGTAGTGTAGCGGTCAAGCATAGAGGCCTTTGAAGCCTTTGACCCCAGTTCGAGTCTGGGCCGGGCTACTTTATTTAAAAATATCAAGTTTTGTACACGAATATAACATAGAGAATTTTTCTAAAATTAGGCATATGACAGACATCATTTTAGGAATGGGTGAAGTTGGAGAAACTCTATTTCATCTACTAAAAGAAAGAAATTATGATTGTATTGGAATCGATGCAGATAGTTCAAAATGTAAAAACTATTCAGAAAATGATCAAATAAGTGATCCAGAATATCTCCATGTTTGTTTACCAGGGGAATTGACAAATTTTGAAGACATTACAATAGATTGGATAAAAAAAATTACAGGATTAAAAGTTGTTTTAATTCATTCTACAGTAAAACCCGGAACAACAAAAAATATACAAGATAATTTCAACATACCAATTTTATATTCACCAGTAAGAGGTGTACATAGAAGATTTTTAGATGATATTAAAAAATATACAAAATTTATATCATCAGATGAAAAACAAATTGAACCTAAAATAAAAATAGATTTAGAAAAAAGATTTGAAAAAATAGAATGGATGTCAACAACAAAAACTGCAGAATTGGCAAAAATTTTAGTTGATACAACTTACTATGGATGGCTAATCAATTATGCTCAAATTACAAAAATGATTTGTGAAAAAGAAGGCATAGATTTTGATGAAATGTGGAAATTTGCAGATGAAATTCATGAAAATTTAGGTAATAGACCAAAAATGTTTCCCGGAATTATTGGAGGACATTGTGTTATTCCAAATCTAAAGTTAATAGATTATGAGAATTTAGATATTGTTAAAAAAATTAATGAACTCTATGAAAAATTTAACAAATGATTTTTATTTTTAAAGGTCTAATTTTGTAAGCAATCGTGAAGCAATAACAAACAAAGTAGATGTAATTGCCACCAGTATAATTATTTCAATAATTACAAATTCAGTGATCGTTCCAAAAATTCCTGCTCTAATTACATCTACAAGATATGTTAATGGATTTAGATAAAATGCAGTACGTAAGGGTTCTGGAACACCATCCGCAGGATAAAATGCAGTACTAACAAAAGCAAAGAAAAGAAAAACAGTATTGATAATTACATTAAATCCTTCACTTGAGCGTAATCTAGTTGAGATTATTGATGCTAATGAGCCAAAAAGAACTGATCCTGTAATAGCACCAAAAATGATCATCGGGATTGTAACAAATGAAAATTCCACAGATTCAAAAAATACAGGGTATCCGACTGCAGCTATCAATCCAGCACTAATTAATCCAATTATTCCAATTGTGCAAATATTACTTAGAATATAATGGCCTCGTGTAAAGGGCCCAGACATAATTTGTTCAAACATTCCATGTTTTCTATCATTCCAAATAATAATTCCAGAAAGTAGCGTACTATTCATTATATTAAATCCAATCATACCAGATGCCAAAAATGCAGGATAATCAAGTTCTTTATTTCCAAATGGAACAGCGTTGATTAATGGTGCATATGCAAAACCAGCTATAAAAATATAGATTAAAGGAAAGATTACTTGCCAAATTAAAAAACCAGGATTAAGAGAAATCGTAAGATTTCTATTTACAAGTCTAATTATTGGATGCATTTTCTCTCATCATATTCAAAAAGATCTCTTCAAGATTTGTAGGTACTGCTGAGAGATCTTCAATATCAATTTTATTATCATTAAGTATTTTCAATACGTTTAACAATACTGATTCAGACTTCTCTGAATGAATAATGATATTTGTTCCAGTTTCAAAATCAATTTTACAATCATCTATACCAGATAAAAAAGAACCAATTTCAGATTGTTTTTCTAATAAATGAATTTTAATAGTTTTTTCTTTACCAAATCTATTTTTTAATGCATCAGGTGAATCAACAGTAACAATTTTGCCTTTATCAATAATAGCAATTTGATCACATAGGTATTCTGCTTCAGATAGAATATGTGTAGTGTAAAAAATTGTTAAACCTGTTTTAACTTTATTTTTTAAATAATCTAATAGTTTTCTTCTAGCACTTGGATCTAATCCAACTGTAGGTTCATCTAAAAATAATAATTCCATATCATGCATAAATTCACGTGCAACTTGGACTCTTCTTCTTTGACCAATAGATAGATCTTCATTTCTTTGTTTACGAATTTCAACTAAATCAAAGTCATTCAAGAGTTGCTCCATTCTTTTTTTACGTTCAGTTTTAGGAACATTCCACATCATCCCATATTTTTCAAGAGATTTTTCCACAGATAATGTAGGTTCATAGCTTGGTTGTTGTAATACTACTCCAATTTTATGACGAATTTTGAGAGGCTCTGCTACAGCATCAATGCCCAAAATGGATAATGAACCACTTGAGGCTGGAATAAGAGTTGTAAGAAGCTTGATTGTAGTAGATTTTCCTGCACCATTTGGGCCTAAAAATCCAAAAACCTGACCTGATTTTACAGATAGATTAAGATCATCAACTGCATAGACTGAACCGTATGATTTTGATAGATGACTAGCATCAATACAAAACATATCAAAACTGCGATCTTCCTATTAATTTAGTTAGTGAGATAAATCAAGATTTTTTTGAAAAAATTGTATTAATTATGATAAATCATGTGGAAATTTTCAAAATAGATGACATTTGATTTTAAAATTGGATAAAAATATGTTCAAGCGATCATTTTGTTAAAAAAAATAAAAATTCACTAGAATGAAATTTTTATTAATAGAATAGTTTATCAAAAAATGAATTGTCTGAATTTGAAAATCTTATTGAGAAATTACTTGCACAAAAGCCAGAATTAACTAAAAGTGATCTTGAAGAACAGATTAAACAAAAGAAAGAGAAAATCGGTTCAGGTTATTTAACAGATCAAGGAGCATTGTTTTTAATTGCATCAGACTTTGGGATTACATTATCAGAACCAGAAAAAGTTGAAATTAGTTTAAAGGCTCTATATGCTGGAGCAAAAGAAATTTCATTAGAAACAAGAGTTTTGAGTCTTTCACCTGCAAAACAATTTTCTAGAAAAGATGGTTCTCCATTCTATTTGAGAACAATGACTGTATATGATACAGATTCTACAGCTAGTGTAAAATTATGGGATGAAAAAGCAAATCTTCCTGGTCTTGAAAATCTAAAACCTGGAGATTTAATAAAAATTATCAAAGCATATGTGAAATCTGATCTAGATGGCTCTCCAACAATTAACATTGGTTCTGGATCAAATATAGAGACTACAGATACCAAAAGTGAAATTCCAACTATTGATACTATTACAAAAGACGTTAGTGAATCCAAAGAAGGTGAAAAAGATCTAGTAATTTCTGGAACAATTGATGGAGTCATTAGTGGAATGGAATTTACAAATTCTCGAGGAATGCCTGGAAAAGCACTAAGAATGAGACTAAAAGGAAAAGACGGTAATGGAATGAGAGCAGTTCTATGGGGAAAAGATGAATCCACCATACCAAATATGATTTCACAATCTGCCAAAGTAAGATTACTCGGCGTTAGAATAAAATCTGGAAATCAAGGCCTTGAAATTCATGGAAATGATTCTACAATAATTGAAATTGAAGGTGGTAAAGAAGCAGTGCCAATAATTACAAGGGTTCTTTCTATAATACCAACAGAAAATGGTAAAAGTATGATTTTAGCAGTTGATAATAAAAAGAATTTATTTAACATTAGTGATTCTTCAAATTCAACTAGCATTTGTGTTGAAGGGGATGTCATTGAATGTATGCCATCAAAAGTTTATGGGAATTCAATATCATTAGATTCGAATTCTTTTGTAAGAAAATTAGATAATGATGAATCCATTCCTTCATTGTCTCAACTGAGAACAAAAATTAATGATATCAAAGCAGACACAAGTTATTGTATTGAAGCAATAGTTTTGAAAGTTCCTGAAAGACGCGAAGTTCAAACAAAAACAGGTGAATCTATAGCACTTTCAGAAATGTTTGTTGAAGACGATACTGGTCAAATTTGGGTGAAGGGTTGGAGAAATCAAGCAAGAATTATTGATAAATGTGAATTGGGGGAAATTATTTCAATTACAGGGCTTAATGCAAAACCAGGACTAGAAGGTAGGATAGAACTTTTCATCACTCCATTTTCTAAGATTACAAAAAAGAATTAAGAATCCCAAAAACCTCTCGTCACAACATATTGTCTTTCTGCTTCATAGATTTGTTTAAACAAATGTTCTTCATCCACCATATTTCTTAAAATTCTTGCAGCAGTGTCAGCACCAACACCATACCCAGAAATTACAGTGATGGCAGTTTTACCAAAATTTTCAACCAATGAGGCAACTTTCCAGGCACGAACAAACTTGTGTTTTTCTTCTACAGATAGTTTTTTTCCATCGTGTTTTTTTCTAATTATTTTAGGTAAATCATAATTGGAATAATATGTAGCAGTGATTTGTCTTGCCTTACAATAAGGACAAATCATTAAATCTTTTACCTCAAAGGTTTGCATTACACGTTCCCATTTTCCACAACGGGCACAAATTAAACGATGTTTCGTTTTTTCTAGTCTAGCTTTAACAAGATCAATGATTCCTTTGTCTAGATTTGCTGGAGAAGCATAATATTTTGCAGTGTGATCTAAAACTGGTTCAGCTAATTTTGAGAATTTATCAACTTCTAACCAAGTAATATGAATTTCATCATCTTTAATCTTTGTTAGAATTTTTTCAGTATTTTTTAGATCATATTTGTCATGAAATAATTCTCGTAATGCTTCATGTACAAGTGCTGTTTTAGAATATCGTTCATATAAAAATCGGGCAGATTTTCTTTCATACACTGCACCACGACCAACTACACCAAATTTTTTTGCAACACACCAAGTTCGCCAATTTACATTATGTGTCCCAGTTAATGATGCACTAACAACAGATTGTAAATCATAATCATCTTTTAGAATTTCGATGAAAAGTTTTTCTGAAATTCTTGCTGTAGAAGATAAAACTATTCTATATCCATCAGAACGAGAGTCAACTACGGACCCCAACATAGTAGACAACATTGAAGAAAGTAATGTAGATAATGTAGAATTAATTTTCGAACCTAAACAAGAATGAATTACTATTGATCCTTGAGAGCGATTAGATTCAATTACAATATTATTTTCATCGGGAATTTGATCAATAGTTAATTCTTCAATTATTTTATTTGTTAATGTAAAATTTCCATTCTTAACTTTGCTACGAAAAGATCCTACTTTTCTAGCAGTTTTATAATCAATTGGGATACTTTCACCTTCCCAATAGGGTACAGTGATTCCTTCCCCTCTGAAAGGCTCTACATTTACACTAAATGATTTTTCATCTACATTTAGAATTCTCCATTGTGAACCTTTTAAGACAAAAATATTTCCTGAATCACCAAAATCACCTACAAATCTTTGATCTAAATATCCAATAATTTTTTTTCCAACACTATCAAAAACTTTGAATTTTAAAATATCAGGTATCGTAGAGAGATTTTCAAAATAATATTTGAAAGCACCGCCTTTCTTCCAATAAGTCATTTTTGTTCTATCAAAAAATATCAAATAATTTGAATCAAGTAAATTTAACACATCAAGTAAATCTTCAATTTTCAAATTTCTAAATGGATATGCTTTGATTACTAAATCAAAAGCTTGCTGTACTGGAATTTCACCAATTTGCATTGATAGCCCAACTAAATGATGAGCTAAAACATCAAGTGAACCCTCATGGATTGTTTGTTCTTCAATTGAACCTTCATGAATACGATCAAGTATAGATCTTGTTTCAAACTCATCATCAGGATTATTTGTAATAATTAATCCTTGAGCTGATGCATCACGATTATGTTTACTTCTACCAATTCTTTGAACAAATTTAGATACTTGTCTGGGGGAGCCATAATGAATTACCAATTCAATGGATCCAATATCTAATCCTAATTCTAATGAAGATGTACATACAACAATTCCACGTTTTCCTTCGCGTAAAGTTAGTTCAGTTTCTTCTCTTACTTGTTTTGAGAGAGAACCATGATGTAATTCAATAGGAATAGATGATTTTTCTTTTAAAATTGAAGCTAAAAATTCAGCTTCTCCTCGAGTATTTGTAAAAAGAAGAATTGGAGAATTTAATTCCAATTCTGCTACATAATCAATAATCTTTTGAGCAACATCTGAAATAGTTCCGTTAACATATTTTACTTCTACTTCATATTTTCTTACAGAAGTATCTCGAATGATCTCACATTTTCGTTTAGTTCCTACAACAAATTTTCCTGCCTCTTCAAAATTTCCAACCGTAGCAGATAATCCAATTTTTGTAAGAGGGTATTTTGAATTTAATTCTAGTCGTTCAATACTAAGTGATAGTTGTGAGCCTCTTTCACTAGACAGTAATTCATGCACTTCATCTATTACAATCCATTCTAAATCAGTTAATGCAGTAAGCATTTTGACTTGTGTTAAAAGAATAACAAGAGTTTCAGGAGTAGTAATTAGAATATCAGGTGGATTTTCAGTTATTTTTTTTCTATCTTTTTGACTAGTATCACCATGACGAATTTCAAGTGTTAATTGGTTTTCATGAGCATATTTTGTAATTCTTCGAAAGACATCACGATTCAACGCTCTTAGTGGAGTAATGTATAAAGTTTTGATTTTCCCAATTTTTTTAACATTTGTTATAAGTGAAAAGATGGGAATTACTGAACATTCTGTTTTACCAGAACCTGTTGGCGCAATTATAAGACAATCTTTTTTTTGTAAAATTATTGGTGATGCTTTTTTCTGAATTTCAGTTAGTTTAGAAAAACCAAATTTTCTAAATAAAGAATCAAGATGTTGATTCAACGGTGGTATTTGATCGTGTTCTTTCATAAACAATTACACCAATTAACCCAAGTGCAAGTAAAACTACAGTGATAATGGGTATTGAATCAAAAATTCCTGCCATAATTTATCATTAGAAAGGATCGTTAAAAATCTTCACTATTATCAGATAATCCAATTTTGTTAATTGTGTAAGAGAAATTTTCTTTTTTTAATGCCCAATAAATTTGACCATTAAATTTTGATGAATTTTTAAAAAGATGAATTTTGATGTGAGTATAAGGATCAATTGCATTTTGCATATTCTCTATCTCAATGTCATTTGCCATTCTAATCATATTAGTAATAATTATTGGGATTTTTTTTCTAATTGCAAATTTTGATAATTCATGCATATATTTCATAAATAGCAGATTTTTTTCAAACGTAGATTTATCTTCTTGATATTCATAAGAAAATAAATCAGTAATATTATCAATAACAATTAAAGTAAAATCACTTTGTTCAAAATTTTTAATTGATTTGATTTGATCTGATGTGTTTGTAATTCTTGAAACAGTGATTTTTTCCAACAAATTCATCTTGATTTCTAATTCTTTTTGAATTTCGACAATTCGTTCGGGTCTAAATCCACCAGTAGTATCTAAATACAAAACATTACCACCATTTTTGATGGAATTTATTGCTAATTGTAATAAGAATAGAGTTTTTCCAGTTCCATTACCACCAAATACATCTACTATTACATTATCAGGGATTCCCCCTGACAAGAATTTGTCTAATTTTTGTAAACCTGTAGAGATCATTTTGATAATTATTAGAAATAGAAGAAAAAATTTAAAGAATTTCAATTTTCACAAAAGAGGTAAGGCTTTTATGCTAGAGAACAAGGTTTCAAAATAAGTGAACAATTAGTGTCCCAACCAACTACTAGCGCAAAAAGACCTCTAACAACTCTTCAAAAAAGTACCAAGAAGAAAGTTACTGTAAGATTAAAAAATGAAGTTGAGTATAAAGGAAAAATGGACAATGTAGATTCCTATATGAATTTGATTATGACTGATGCAGAAGAGCTTCATGATGGCAAAACAATTGCAAATTACGGTAGAGTTATCGTAAGAGGCAACAATGTATTATTTATCAAACTAGAAAACGAACTCTAGTTAATAGTGTGGTTTTATGACCAATAATTTTCTATTTACTTCTGAATCAGTTACTGAAGGGCATCCAGATAAAATATGTGATAATATTTCTGATGCATTTTTAGATGAGTACCTTAGACAAGATCCTAATTCCAGAGTTGCAGTTGAAACAATGGTCACAACGGATTATGTTGTTGTATCAGGAGAAGTTATATCAAAAGCAGAATTTGATAAAAAAGCTCAAGAAGAATTAATTAGGAAAACAATCAAAGAGATTGGTTATGATAACAAAGATTTGATGTTTGATGGGGATAGTTGTAAAGTTGATTTAAAATTACATTCGCAAAGTCCAGATATTAGTCAAGGTGTAACAGCTGCTGAAGGAAAAGAACAAGGTGCAGGAGATCAAGGCTTGATGTTTGGTTATGCATCAAATGAAACTGAAGAACTAATGCCTATGCCAATTTTACTAGCACACAAACTTATTCAAAAATTATCACAAGTAAGAAGAAATGGTACTTTACCATGGATTAGACCTGATGGTAAATCACAAGTATCTGTAAGATATGAAGATAACAAACCAACAAAAATTGAAACAGTTGTTATATCAACACAGCATGCTCCAGAAGTTTCTCAAGAGGAAATATCAAGGGAAATTATTGACAAAGTAATCAAGCCTGTTTTAGGAAATCTTTGGAATGATAAAGTTAAAACCCACATAAACCCTACAGGGAAATTCGTAATCGGTGGCCCACATGGAGATGCAGGATTAACTGGAAGAAAAATTATTGTTGATAGTTATGGTGGATTTGGAAGACATGGTGGAGGAGCTTTTTCAGGAAAAGATCCATCTAAAGTTGACAGATCTGCATGCTACATGTGTAGATACATTGCAAAAAATCTAGTAGCTGCAGGATTAGCAGATAGATGTGAAGTTCAATTAGCATATGCCATAGGAGTTGCAGAACCAGTATCACTTTATGTTAATACATTTGGAACAAATAAAATTCCTGAAAATAAAATTGAAGAGTTAGTTAGAAAGAATTTTGATATGAAACCGTCTGGAATTATCTCTCAATTAGATTTGAAAAGACCAATTTACAAAAAAACTGCAGCCTATGGTCATTTTGGAAGAAATGAGCCTGAATTTACTTGGGAAAAAACGGATAAATCTGAAACATTAAAGCAATCTGCCGGATTGTAATAGTTTCAATACTGATTTAAATTCAATATCAGATATTTTAGATAATCTTTTATGATTTCCTTTAAAATTGCCAATCAAAATATTGAGATCATCAATTCCAAAATTAGACTTTGAATTTATTATTGCATTATGATATGCTTCTTCAAGTTTAATTTTTCTAATTTTTGTTTTAGTTCCTTTAGAAAAGAGTTTAACATATTTTTCAAAAGTTACATAATCAGGTCCAACAAGATCAATGGTTTTATTGTTGAATTTTGATACTGATTCAAAAATTACTTTTACAACATCAGACACATGTATGGGTTGAATTGAATAGTTACCAGAACCGGGAATTATAATTTCTCCAGATTTAATTTGTTTTTTTAGATTTTTTGAAAATAAATCATCTTTTCCAACAATATATGAAGGTCTAAAAATTGTAAAATCTAAACCAGAATCAATAATTTGCTTTTCAGCATTATATTTTGAAATAAAGTAACCTAATGATGTGTTGGATGAAACTCCAAGACCACTCAAAAAAATAATTTTCTTTATTTTAGCTTTTTTACTTAAATTTACAATATGTGCTGTTAGTTCAGTATTTATCATATCATAATCAGTGTTTACAGATTGTTTTCCTATTCCAACAAGATGAATTAATGCATCTGAATTTTGTAATTTTTTAAGAAAATTTTTTTCTTTATAATTCTTTGAAATAATTTTAGTTTCACATTTAAAATTCTTAAAGTCATTTCTAGATATTGAGATTAATTCAACATTATTTTCTGATAAATATTTTCGAAGATTTTTTGCAATAAATCCACTAGCCCCAGTAACAACAATTTTTAGAGGTTTAACCATAATAGAACCAAGTTTGTTTTAATTTTAAATCTATTTGAATAATTTTTAAAAATTAAGAAATAAGAGTTAATACCATAAAATGAATACAGCCAATGTGGAAGAAGAAAAGACAAAATTAAAGACGGGTTATACTACAGGAAGTTGTGCAACTGCTGCATCAAAAGCTGCACTATTGTCAATAATTAATCAGAAAAAAATTGAGAATATAGATATTTTATTACCAAAAAGATCATATCTTCAGATTCCAATTAATTCATGTGAATTTGAATTGGATAAAGCAAAATGCATAGTAATCAAAAATGGAGGAGATGATCCAGATGTTACACATGGAGCAGAAATTATTGTAAAGATGTCATTTACTGAAAAAATAAATGAAATTGAAATTGATGGCGGAGAAGGAGTTGGCATAGTAACCAAACCAGGGTTAGGTTTGGAAATTAACAAGCCTGCAATAAATCCAGTTCCTAAAAAAATGATTACTGAAAATATAAGGGAAGTAGGAAAAGAAATTCTTTTAGAAAAAGGAATTAAGATAATTATTTCAGTGCCTAAAGGTAAAGAATTAGGACCAAAAACAGACAATCCAAGATTAGGAATTGTAAATGGAATCTCAATTTTAGGAACCAGTGGAATTGTTATTCCATTTTCTACAGCAGCTTATGCAGCATCAATTAGACAGAATTTAGACGTATCAATTGCAGCAGGAAATGACATAGTTGTACTTACAACTGGTGGAAGAAGTGAAGATTTTGCAAAAAAAATAGTAGATTTACCAGAACATTGTTTTGTACAAATAGGTGATTTTTCAGGATATGCCATTCAACAGTGTGGCAGAAAAGATATCAAAAGAGCATATGTTGTAGGTTTCATTGGAAAGTTAGCAAAAATGGCAGCAGGTGTTAAACAAACCCATGTTAAAGGATCTAAAGTAGATATGAGTTTTCTAGCTGAGTTGGCTCAAAAATGTAATGCAAATGAAAATGTAATTCAAGAGATAAAAAAAGCAAATACTGCAAGACATGTTTCAGAAATTATTCAAAAAAATCAAGTTAAAGGATTTTTTGACTTGATTTGTGGTGAAACGTATAAACATATGAGAAAACATTCTGAAGAAAAAGTTCCAATTGATATAATATTGTTTGATTTTGAAGGAAATATTTTGGCTAGAAAATCTGAACAGTAAGGTATTTTATTAAAGTTAGAAGGTTTTGATTATGGAAAAAACTTCAGTTCTCGCTATTACTAAAAATGGAGTAAATATTGGAGAAAATTTGAAAAAACTATTTCCAGATTGGGATGTATTTGCACCTTCAAAACTGACAACTGGTGCAATGGGGATGACATGGTATTCTGAGCCTACAACTGAAAAAATTGTTGAGCTTTTTAAAAATAATAATGCATTAATCTGTATTTTTTCATTAGGAGCAGTAATTAGATTAATTTCTCCATATTTGAAAGACAAAAAAACAGATCCCGCAGTAATTGTAATTGATGATAAAACAAATTTTGTAATTAGTGTTTTATCCGGACATATAGGTGGAGCCAATGAACTTACTGAAGAAATTGCAGAAAAACTTGGAGCATTGCCTGTAATTACCACAGCTGCTGATGTAAACAAAACAATTGCAGTAGATCTTGTAGGTAGGGAATTTAATTGGAAAATAGATGATGATTCAACAGTGACTAAAATTAGTGCACATATGGTAAATGAAGAACCAATAGGAGTGTTTCAAGAAACAGGGGAGAAAAATTGGTATAAAAAATTACCAAAAAATGTTATAATATATGAAGACATGGAAGAGTTAAAAAAATCAGATTCTAAAGCTCATTTGATAATTTCTGATAAAAAAATTGAAGACGAAATATCAAAAGAATCTGTGATATATCGTCCACCAAGTTTAGTAATTGGTATTGGATTACATTGGGATACCTCAAAAGATACTATTAGAGAAGGAATTGAGTTTTGTTTAGAAAAATTTAAACTAAATTCAAAATCAATTGCAAAACTAGTGTCAATAAAAAAACCAGAAGATGTACAAGGGCTAATAGATCTTGGAATAGAAATGGGAATCCCAGTTGAATATGTGAATAGAGAAGAGTTAGCAGAGATTTCAGCTCCAAATCCTTCTGAAACTGTAAAAGCATTTGAAGGAACTGCCAGTGTATCAGAAGCAGCAGCCATCAAAGTATCTAAAGGCCAACTAATAGTAGAAAAGCAGAAATTCCCGCCAAATTTGACTATAGCAATAGCGAGGATAATGAATTGAAAAGAGGATTATTGCTTATTGACAGAGGAAGTAGAGAAAGAGAAGCATCTGAAGAATTAGATGTGATTTGTAAAGGAATCAAAGCAAAAGGTGACTATGAATTTACAGATTTTTGTTTTCTAGAAGTAGAACCGCCATATATCGAGGATGGAATTCCTAAATGTCTAAAAGAAGATATTGATTCTTTGACCATTGTTCCTTATTTTTTGTATCCTGGTAGAAAAGTAAAAATTGCAGTTACAGAGGTAATGAAATATCAAAAAGATACCAAAGTGAAATTTATAGTTACAAAACAAATGAGCATGCATAAAACTTTGGTCAACGTAGTTGAAAGTAGAATAGATACAACATTAAAAGAAAATAATGTTTCACTTTCAAATAATGAAGTAGATGTAATGATCATTGGACATGGAAGTAAAGATCCTAATGCCCAAATGTCTTTAGACTATATTGTAAATAATCTAAAAGATTCCTATAGAAATGTAAGTAGATGCTGGTTAGAAATAGAACAACCAGATATTTTTAAAGGAATTAAAAAATGTGAAAAAGATAATCCCAAAGTTTTGATAATTGTTTTTTATTTTCTTCATGAAGGAGCGCATGTAAAAACGGATATCAATAATGATTTAATACCAGCACTTGAAAAATCTACTATAAAAAAATCATACATTACAAAACATATTGGAACAGATCAAAAAATGATAGATTTAATTTTAGAGAGAGCAAAGGAAGTGGAAGATGCAAACTAAGAAAGGTCAATCAATTGAAGATGCCAGTATGCAAATGATTGAAGATGAAATAGGTACACATAATTTTAGTGAAAAAGAATGGCCTATTGTTAGAAGAATAATTCATTCAACAGCAGATTTTGATTTTGCAGATAAAAATAAATTAATTTTTCATAAAGATGCAATTGTAAGTGGAATGAATGCTTTGAAAAATGGTTGTAGCATAGTAGTTGATGTTAATGGAGTAATCGGAGGAATGAATAAACAAAATCCAAAAGATTTTGGAAATAACCTAGTTTGTAATATTTCAAAACCAGAAATAATGGAATTGGCAAAAAAAGAGGGTAAAACTCGCTCTCAAGTATCCATGAGGGCTGCAATTTCAGATATTAATGGAGGAGTTGTAGCAATAGGAAACGCCCCAACTGCACTTCAAGAAGTAATTCAAATGGTCAAAGAAGGCATAGTAAAACCAGCTTTAATCATTGGAATTCCAGTAGGATTCATCTGTGCTGCAGAATCAAAAGAAGAGTTGTCAAAGTTAGAAGAAGCACCATTTATCACCAATATTGGTAGAAAGGGAGGAAGCTCTTCAGTATCTGCTACAATTAACGCAATTTTCAAATTAATTAGAGCAGAATCAGCTCTTTGAAAATTCTATACAATTTTTAACAAAAATTTCTGCATAGTTTGAGCTATCAAAGTAGAGATGGCCATAAGATGCTAATGTGTTATCTTGAATTAGCCCATCCTGATGTTTCTTTATTCCTTCACCTATTTCTAAAGTATAAGCAAATTTTGAATCAGATGAAACTGAATCCAAATGTGAATAATGAAATTCATGTCCTTGAAAATCATGTAGTTTTTCAGATATTGGAGTTTTTGAAATAATCTTTCCTTTAGTATAATTTAGTCTCATTTTTTTTGTCATCTTAGTTTCAGCATCAAATAAGCCAATCATTTTGTATTTTTTATTTTCAGATAAAATAGATTTTGTCAGATACATCAATCCACCACATTCGGCATAAATGGGAAGATGATCTTCAGATAATTTTTTTATTGATTTTTTTATAATTTGATTTTTTTCAAGAGCATCTCCTAAAATTTCAGGAAAACCACCACCAATGTAAAGACCATCGCACTTTGGAATTTTTTTATCTTTTACAGGGCTAAAGAATTTTAGATTTGCACCTTCACGACGTAATGCTTCTAAATTATCTTGATAATAGAAATTAAATGAAGTATCAAGTGCAACTGCAATGGTAGTTTTTAATTTTTTAGGTATAAGCTTAGATTTTTTAGTAAGATCAGATG
Source organism: Nitrososphaerota archaeon (assembly GCA_029782475.1). Lineage (GTDB taxonomy): Archaea > Thermoproteota > Nitrososphaeria > Nitrososphaerales > Nitrosopumilaceae > Nitrosopumilus. The sequence goes on along the minus strand of JARPSM010000105.1, from coordinate 17,722 downwards.
AATTTTTTGCAATTTTAATTATTTGATTAATATCAATATTTTCTGAAATAATTTTAGATATTTTCTTAATTTGTTTTTTGAGAACATTGTTTTCTAATGTTGAAATTAATCCAAGATGTCTTGATGGCATAGTTAGTAAAGAATTTTTTGGGATTACTCCAATTATTGGAATTTTAGTTTTTTCTAAAGCACTTTTACACAAAAATTCATGCTTTTTGCTACCTATTTTATTTAAAATGATTCCAACAATACGGGGATTTCTATGAAATTTTATGAATCCAAGTGCAGTTGCTGCAATAGAACGAGAAGTTTTACTTGCATCTAAAACTAATATGACTGGGGATTTTGTTATTGATGCTACATGATGTGTACTAGCATAATTTGAATCTCCACCAAATCCATCATAGTATCCCATCACACCTTCAATTACAGATATGTTTGATTTTGAATTTGAAGTAAAACTATTCAGTAATTGGTTTTCACCCATAAGCCATGCATCCAAATTGTATGTTTCATTTTTTGAAATACTAGATAGATAACCAGGATCAATATAATCAGGTCCAACCTTGAATGGCTGAACAGAAAAACCATGTTTTTGTAGTGCATAAATTATTGAACATGTGATAGATGTTTTTCCAACTCCACTAGTAGCACCTGCAATTACAATTCTAGGAATTTTCAATTTGCATGACTAGGATCATTTTTTATTTAAATTAATAGATTATAGACATACTCAATGTTTTTAGTAAGAACTATTAAATAAAAATTATGGGAAAGGATGGTTTAACCATAGTATATACTGGAAAAGGTAAAGGTAAAACAACTGCAGCTTTAGGGATTGCTTTGCGTGCAACTGGATATGAAAAGAAAACGTGTATGATTCAATTCATTAAAGGTTCATGGCATTATGGTGAAATGAATTCATCAAAGAGACTTGAACCAGAATTTGAAATGGTTGCAGTTGGAAAAGGATTTGTTGGTATAATTGACGACACAAGTCCAAAAAAAGATCATCAAAAAGTAGCAGAAGAGGCAATTAGAATTAGTAATGAAAAAATTCAATCAGGTAATTATGATATTGTAATTTTAGATGAGATAAACTATGCAGTAAATCTTAATTTAATTTCAATAGAGGATGTTCTAAACATAATAAAATCAAAACCAAAAGATGTTGATTTAGTCCTAACAGGGAATTACGCTAAAGATGAAATTATTGAAATTGCTGATCTTGTTACAGAAATGAGAGAAATCAAACATCCATTTCAACAAGGAATTAAAGCAAAAAAAGGCATAGATTTCTAGCCAGCAAACATTAATTTACGCATAAAGGAGTTTTAGAAGAAATGTCTACTGAAATCCAAGAAATGCCAGAACAAGGAGAAATAATTCTTGCAACTGTCACAAAAGTAATGGATCATGGGGCATATGTCACTCTAGATGAATATGATGACATTCAAGGATTCTTACATATTTCAGAAATTGCTCCAGGATGGATAAGATCAGTAAGTAGATTCGTCAGAGATGGGGAGAAGAAAGTTCTTCTTGTAAAAAAAGTAAATGCTCAACGAGGAGATATAGATCTCTCATTAAAACAAGTTTCAAAAGATCAGAAAAAACAAAAGCTCAAAGAAGTCAAAAAATTTGAAAAAGGTAAAACACTATTACAAAATGTTCAAGATAAAGCAAAATTAACTGATAAAGAAATTGAAAAATTAGAAGATAGTATTTATTCAAAATTTGATTCAGTATATGATGCATTCATATTAATTGCAAGAAACGGAATCGATTCAGTTAAAGAACTAAAACTTGCAAAAAAAACTGCAACTATAATTGAAGATATTTGTTCAAAAATTAAACTTCCCTCAGTAGAAATTAGAGGAATTATGGAAATTACAAATAACCAATCTAATGGTGTTGAAATAATTAAAAAAGTATTGTTAAATATTATAAAAAAAGATACTACTATAGATATTACATACTTGGGTGCACCAAAATATAGAATTTCAATTACTTCTGAAGATTTTAAGTCAGCTGAAAAATTATTAAAACCAATTATTGAAGAAGTTGAAACAAACATAGGAAAGAAAAAAGGATCATTCAAATTTACTAGAGAAGATTCAAAGAAAACAAGAGATAATTAAAATGAGATTTTTATTAAGAAAATGTTCTAAATGTAATCACTATACATTAAAAGAAAAATGTCCAAAATGCAGTGCAGATACTAATTCTGTCCATCCCGCAAAATTTTCACCAGACGATAAATACATGAGATATAGATTAGCTGAAAGATACTCTTAAGATATTGGCTTGTATTCTTTATTTATTTCATAAATGAAAACTCCAATCATTGGTCCAATTTTCTCTTCAGTAAAACTAGAAGATGCATAAACTAATTTTAAAGGTCCATCACCATCAGAAGGGAATTTAATATCTTTTTGATAAATTCCAATCATTCCAGGTACGTATGTTGCAGATTGTTGTTGTATATTATTTGGATTTACATATCCAGATAAAGAAAACGGAAATGTTTTTCCTAACAAGGTTTCATCCCAAAAATAATCTGTACCACTTATACCATCATCATGTAAATATTTTGAAGTGTCATATCCTGCAATTTTCATAAACCATTGTTTTTTTGATTCATCACCACCACCAATAAGAGTATAAAATGAATCTTCAGCGTCTAGATTCAATCGTTCTCCTGTCACAAATACTAACAAATAATCTGCTTGCATTTCATTCAGAGTATTCCAAGCAGTGTCAGAATCACTTAGTAGCATTTTAGCTATATTTTCAATAAATCGTGTATGGATAGTTGAATTATCTGCTAATGATGCTCTTTCTCCCATTGTAGAAATCCAATATCCATAATCCCACCAAGAAGCAACTACAGCATCTTTAGGGGTATTATTTTTCATCCATTCTAATGCATCTAACCAATCACTTGTAGCAATCTGATAGGATGATCCTCCATTTAGAATTGTAGGAGGAATATCAATTATTCGAGATGTTTCTGAACCGACAGGATATATCATAGGGATTATCAAAAGAATAACTATTCCAGTAAAAAATGACAGTTGCATAAATTTACTATATGATTTTTTAGAATTAGAATTGGTAAAAAATTCTTTTGTTAATACAGTTAATCCTAAAGAAGCTAAAAGAATAATAGAAACAGATGCAAATACTTCTAATCTTACAAAAGTTGAACTAACATAAACACCAGTTATTCCTAAAATTAATGAAAATGCAATCATATCATTTTTAATAAAATTAATAGTATGTTTTTGAATATTTTTAATAATTAACCAAATTCCAAGACCAGAAAAAATCATTAAAACTGAATGAAACAAGAATGACTGTGCTAATGTTGTAGTAGCATGTTCTGATACAGAATCTACCAATGGATCAGTAGTAGTTAGAAATGGATTTAGTGCATTAAGATATCTATGACTGGCTCCAGGTAAAAATTGAGATTCAGAATTTATCACTAAAATGAAAGGAGTAATAATCAGAATTACTAATAAAAATATTAAACTATTTCTTGTTTTATTTTTGGAACTTTTATTTTGAATGAAAATACAACATAGCAAAAACAGAGTCGAAAATATTAATAAAATTCCACCCATACCAAAAAGAAAATTTGAGCTTACACGCTCAAATCCTAACGAGGTAATAATGGTACTAATTGTATAGAGTGGTATAGCCCACGCAATAAATTTATGATCTTTTCTCAAAAAAGGTAAAGCGATAAAGAAAATAACTAAAGGCATAACAAAAAATTGATTTCCTCCCCATGCTGAAATAGAAAATGTTGTAAAAATTCCAGCTCCTAAAAGTTTAGAAAAAGCTATTTTTTTATTTTGAGAATTTATTCCACTTAAAAGTAAATACACAGATAAAAGAGCAAAAAATAACCCCAAAGGTTCAGATTTGAACCATCCTATTGGACTACGAATTAGAATTGGTAAAGAAACTGAAAATAAAAGTGCAGAAAATAATCCAGCAGTAGTACCACCAATTACTCTAACTAGTGCAAAAATAATTATCGCAGATAATGAACCAAAAATTGCTGGAAATAAAATTGTAAAATCATATAGATCACTCCCTCCTCCAAAAATCCAATATGTGACTGCAGCAGTTAGATGAAGAGTTACTTGCGAAGTTGAAGAGACATCTCTACCGTGTGGATACCAACTTTTGTTATCATCCCATTCAAAATATGCAGGAATTCCATTATCAACGACATATTGAGTTGCACGATAATTAAAAAAAGGATCAAATTCATTTAGTGCAAATCCATAATCAGCAGGTTGAGCACGAAGAAGAAAAGATACAGAAAAAGCTAAAGATAAAATTCCAATAATTAAAAGATGATTAAATTTTAAATCAAAATTACCTATAGAAACAAGTTTTATGTTTGAAATCAATTGATATTTTTTTTAAAAACTTTGCTTATTATTCTTTGTATAAAAAAATAACAAATCGTGAAAATTAAGGTGCATATCTTCCTTTAAGAATTGTTTCTGAAAGAATATGATTTTTCATTACTGATTCAATTTCTTTTTTAGTAGAACCTTTAGGGATATCTAATTTTTGATCCAAAGCATACAATTTGAAAATATACGTATGTTCTTTATCTGGAGGGGCAGGGCCCCCATAACCAATTTCACCAAAATCAGTTTTCCCTTCCATACTATCAACTGGAATTGAATTTTCTTCAAATATGGAATTTTTAGGATCTATATTCCATACAACCCAATGCACCCAAATTTTACCAACAGCTCCCATCGCATCAGGATCATCCATTATCAAAACAAGTGATATTGTATTTTCAGGGATTTCGTTAATTTTTAGAGGAGGACTAATGTTTCCATGTTTATAGCCATATTTTTTTGGTATAACACCATCATTTTCAAATGCTTTACTCTCAAAATTCAAAGCCATAAAATAATTAATAATTACTCAATCTTAAATATTTCTAAGATTCCAAAACAATTTTGTTATTTGAAAAAGACATAATTGAACTTCCATTATTTTTAATCTGTTTTTTTAGTTCTTTATCCATTGTAGCTACAATAACTCTATTTTTTGATACATAATCAAGTAATTCCTTGTCTGCAAATGAACCAAGAATAGAAATTATTTTGAAATTTTTAATATATTTAAGAGTAGATTGGATATCTTGTTTTTTTTCAGAGTTTTTTTCTAATTCAAATAATTCATTTTTTACAACTTGAGGTACAACAAAATTAATTTGTCCTATCTCAACATCAAGATTATCTAAATTTTTGATTCTATTTGTGGCTAGATGAATTAAAAAACTTGTGTCACAGATTATTTCAACCAACTACTATTCCTGCACCAATAAGTCGCCATCTTTCAGCAATTCTTCTACTAATTGCAACATTTCCACCTTCAAAAATACATGCAGGTCTCCTTAATTCTATCTCAACATTAGTTGATTTTATCTTTTTGACTGTACCTAAAACTGGAGCAGTGCCGATATTTAGTCGAAGTAATTCTCCAGAAGAAATTGGTTGTACCTTAATATCTTCAGTAACACCTACTGCAGAATCAAACAAGTTAACATCTAATTTTAACAAAGTTGAATTATCAGGAAGAGTACCAGGTTTACCAATAACTGAACCAATAAAAGAATCACTTCTAGTCATTGAAGGATCTAATTTTGTTCCTATAGCAACCAAGCCACCGGGCTTTACTGATTCAACAATACCTGCAGCAGTTCCTAAAGACGTAATTTCAGTAAGTAGTGGTTCGTATGTTTTTTTCTTTTCATTCATAATTCCGGGTTTAATCTCAATTTCATCACCAATGTTGAAAATTCCTTGAGTTAAACTTCCACCAATTACACCACCTTTGATATCTTTTAATTTTATTCCAGGTTTATTTACATCAAAAGAACGTAGAACGTGCATTACTGTATCTGCTTTTTCATCTCTCTCTGGTGTTTTAATTGTAGATTCAATAGCGCCAATTAAAGCATCAATGTTTAATCCTGACTGTGCAGAAATTGGAATGACTGGTGCTTTTGCAGCATGACTTCCTTTAACAAAATTTGTTATTTCTTTATAATTATCAAGAGCCTCTTGATATGAAAGTAAATCAACTTTATTTTGAACTACAACTATTTGTTGAATTCCAAGAGTTTGTAATGCTAAGAGATGCTCTTTTGTTTGGGGTTTAGGGATTTTTTCATTTGCTGCAGCCAATAGTAATGCACCATCCATTAATGCAGAACCTGAAAGCATATTTGACATCAAACTCTCGTGTCCAGGACTATCTACAAAACTTACAACTCGTGATAGTTCACTCTCCTTTCCACAATTATTGCATTTTGGAGTTGTAGAATATCCTAATGGTTCTTCACACTTTTTACATTTGTAAAATGCGGCATCAGAATAACCAACACGAATTGTGATTCCACGTTTTAGTTCTTGACTATGAACACTCGTCCACGAACCAGTTAGAGCTTGAATTAGAGTAGTTTTTCCATGATCTACATGACCTGCAGTACCAATGTTAATACATGGTTGATAGCCATATTTTTTGATGTACCAATCAGGAAGAGTTTCTCTCCAATGCATGTGTCAAAAAGTAGTAGCGGTATATGTTAAGTTATTCTTTTTTATCTTTAGTTTTTTCTTCTGCTGTTTCTTCAACAGGAACTTCAACTGGTAATTCTCCATCAAACTTACAATTTACTTGATAAATTTCTTCAGATACTGAATTTCCTCTTAATAGTTTTCTTTTTCGTTGTCCATATTCTGCATCTTGTAAACCAACACCTCTAGAAAGTAAAACTCTTTTTCTTGCTGCACCATGAACATCAGTTCTCATTGGAACTCCAGATTTGTCACTACCACCAGTAAGTTTTAATTTTCCAGTTAATCCTACAATTGAAGCATCAGTTTCATTTCCTAACTCTAATCCTAACAAAGGATTAGCATCGCTATCCTTGAGTTCTTTTGAAATTGATTTTCCTTTAATATCTGAGATTGTAAGTTTAAAGTTTGCCAATTATTCCAAAAAAAAGTTGAACGACTAATTAACCTTTGGACATTATTTTTAAATCAAGATTTACAATGATAGGCATGACAGAAGAGATCAGATGTCCTAGATGTGATAATAAAATGGTGGACATGCAAGCATGTCATATGTTTTGCCCAAATTGTGGAGCTCATTTAGATTGTTCTGATAAAGGAAATTATTGGTAATTAAATTCCAGGTCTGTCTGGAATATAATCAGCTGACATATTGACAGCTTGATCTTTCATAATTTCAATATAGGTATCATAATCTGCTTCAAAATTACAATGTGGACATTTAACATTCGTTACATCATCATCTAATATTGCAACTTTTTCACATTCAGGGCATCTTGCATCCACATTTTGAGATAACAATCAAGATATTTAATCATGATTGATAATATTGTTCTAGGCGGAGTTAGTTTAGTCTGGTATGACGTCAGCTTCCCAAGCTGAAGGCCGCGGGTTCAAATCCCGCACTCCGCATTATAATTCTCTAATTGCTTGTTCTATTAGTCCTCTATCAGAAGCTTTAGGGTAATATTTTAAATAATTTTTGAGATCATCTTTTGCTTCAAAATTTTTGTTTTGTTTTTCCCTTAGATAAGCACGATTTTTGTAAATTTTTGCAGAACGTTTTGGATTGATTTTAATTGCTTCATTGTAATAATTTTCTGCTTTATCAAACTGACTGATCTTAAGATAAAAATTTCCCAAGCCATTATAGGTCAAATATGAGTTCTTGTTGATTTTCAAACATTTTTCATAATATTTTACACATTCGGAAGAATTTTGAGCATTGAGTACTGCAGCAAATAGATTAAGTGCAGTTGAATTATTTTCATCAAGTTCTAAAGCTTGTTTTAATGATTCAAGTGCTTCAGAATTATTTTTTAAAATATTTTGTTTTTCAGAAACAAGACATAATCTATTTGATTTGTCACTAGAATCATTTTCTAAGTTTATAGATGCAACTATTTCAGAAGGAGCTAAAATTAGTAATAATCTTCCTTCTTCAGACCATTCTTTTTCAAAAATACTTTGAGGGATTGCACCTTCTTGTTGCTCTCCTTCTTGATTGCCTTTCTGAATATAATGTAAGATTGTTTTTTCTTGTTCATCATATCCTGTAATTATAGAAGCGTGTTGAGTAATTTCAGGAATTCCTGGAAGAATTACAATTGGTGGGATCCCCAAATCAATAATTTTTTTTAATTCAGATAATGATGAATTGATTATTTTACATGTCAAACCATGTCTTTCAGCAATTTCTATCCCTTCAATTAGAATACTGCCATCAAATCCAGAATATTTTTTTGTAGATTCTATGGCTTCTTCCATAGGTAAATCAATATTCCAATATTTTGATACTACGTTGATTGGTAAAGGAAGGCAAATATTTTCATCGTCTACAAGTGGTAGCAACAATTCATGGTTTTCTTCTTCCATAAAATAAAGTGATTTTGAGAGTTATTAAAATCAATCAAAGAGAACAGAATTTTTCAATTATATCATTACCGTCAGAACTCATTTCGGGATGAAACTGAGTTCCAAAAATTGGGCTTTCTCCATATTGAATGATTTCATTGTTACAGTTTTTTGATTTAGCAAGAGAGACTAAAACACTAGGTAATTTAGATATTTCATAACTATGACTTTCAAATACAGCAATTGTATTATTACAAATAGAATTTTCTTTCATAATTTGTATTGATTCAATTCCTTTTTGAAGAGATGTAGTTTTTCTAATTGTACCTCCCAAAGTTAGTGCTAAAATCTCTGCGCCATAGCAAATTCCAAGTAATTTATTATTATTTTTAATACAATGTCGGATAGTTTTAGAATTGATTTCATTTATTTTTTGTTCATTCTTTCTACGCCCTGAAAGAATGAAAGAGTCATAATTTGAAAGTGAATCTAATCTTAAACTTTGAGAAAATTGTTTTTCAAATAAAATATTTTTTTGGATTAAAAAATCTGTTAATTGTTTTGTATAGATAGAGCCGTTATCAACAACAAGAAGCAATTAGTTGCCTACCTCAATTGAGACATAATGTATCTCAGGAAGTTCATCTTTGACTAATACAGTTCCAATATTGAGATTAGTATCTTCTTGCCACATGAATACTCTGTCAGTTCGTGGTTTTACAAAGTCATCAATGAATTCTAGTAAGAATTCTTCAGCATCTGCACGATCACTTTCAGTAAAGAAGAATAATTCTCCTTCATTAAATGATACTGGGATTTGAATAGCTGTTGGTTCAAAAACAGAAATTCCATTTGTTTCAAACACTAACTTTATGATATCAATCCTATCATTTCGAAGTAATTCAATATAATCATCATCAGCTGTAGTTGTAGTTGATGCGACACCAGAGACTTTCTTCAAATATGCTTCAAATGCTTCTTCTTGAGTTTCACCTAATCCAACGAAATATTCTCCATTAAATGCCGCCCCTACTGCTGCAATAGTTCCTAATTGAGCAACTACTCCACCAGCTCCTGCAGTATATACAGGAATAAAGTAGACATCATGGTCACCTACACGATACAAAATATTATCACCGACTCTTGGATTTCTCAATAATGTCTTTAGTTGAGCAAATTCAGGATCTCTATCAAGGGCTTCTCTAACAGCAGTAGGACCTATTAATTTAGTATCAGAATCTAATGGAACTTCATAAAATTGCATATCACCTAGTCTTTCAAGATCATTTTCAACTACCATGTATCCTGCAAGGTTTCTTCCTTGAGAGCCTTTTAATTCCAATGAAAGTAATCCCAAGAATTCTGTCTGTTCAAATCCAGGAGGTTTTGCTTCAACATAGTAAGTATCAAGACCTCGTGGAATTTCATAGAATTCATTTGCTTGAATAAATGTCTCAACACTAGTTACATGGTAAATATTATACATCTCAGTTTTCCAATTGAATAATTCTACAGGGTATCTGATTTGTTCTTCTAACCATGCAGGCATTGGCTGGAATTGTTCATTATACTGACTTGCAAACATGTCAGCGAAGAAATCATCTCCAGTTTTTAATAATTGAATATCACCATTGTAAGAATCTACTAGCGCATATCCTACAAGACGTAAGTATGGATTCCCTACAGACCAAGGAACATCCCCTGTATCAAATCCAATGATTAATGGAATTAACCAATAGGAATTTTCACCATCAGTTACAGGGAGCGAATCCAATTCTTTTCCAAACAAATCATATAAGAAATATGGATAAAGCGTTTCCATTCGGTCATGGACATCTTTGTATCTCATAATGTGAACTGATTCACCTGGGAATGACAGCAAAAAGTTTGGCTCAAATATCCAACTTAATGGTGGTGAAACATCTAATCCACCTAAACCAGAATAAGACACACCTCCAAGCTCATCACTATTTTGATCATCTCTTGAATTAGGATAACCAGACCAGGTTTGTTCAAATAATCCCCCTTCACCATAGTAAATTTCTCTTTGTTTGAAGAATTCACCACTGTCAACAATCTGTCCATCAGTGGCCTCTAAAGTAAGAAATCCATTTGGAACGTGAGTGTAAACGAGGTGTTCATTATACCATCTGTTTTCAAGACTAACAGAAGTTGGTAAAATTGGTTTCATTGAAGCAGTCCAGTACAATGTATTGTTAAAACGCAAAATATCATTATCTTCAAAGTCTACATATGGAATCAAGCCTATCTCAGGCTTTAATTTAGCAAATGCTGCTTCCCAATCCCAAACTCGAATAACATCAAGAACATCACTATTTTGATTTACATAGTTTTTGATGTTATTTGCAGAAACAGATGTAAGTTGAACATCATGAATGTTTTCTTGTACATCATTAAGTTCTCCTAGATAACGATTAACTCCAATTTGTTGTGCTGTGTATGGTCCTAAAAATTCAATTTTCTTTGCATCTGCAATACTATTGTTAACTGAAACAACACCAATTACAATTATTGCAATTGCAAGAATTGTTAAAAATCGAATGTATACATCTCGCTTAAACATATGAGTTAGTACACGTGCTCTAATTCTATCAACTATTGAAAATGTAATTAATGCAAATCCAATAACAAGAGTACCTCCAATTATATATCTTGTATTGTAATCAATTTGATCTGTAAAAAATAGATTAATTCCAGCCCAAATTATACCAATTCCAATTATTCCTTCAATGGTTGAAACATAATTTAGATATCTTGGTTTTCCTTCATTAGAATCTTGGATATAAGACGTAATTACATTAATTATTCTATGAATTCCAACATACAAAAATAGACGAAGTCCAATTGCTGCAAGCAAAGGCGGAATCAGTATTACTAAAGCTGGAATCATTGGAACAACATTTTCTGCTGCATAGTTTGGATTATTGTCAGGAGTTACAAAAGGTAAGGTAAACAGTGAAGGTAAATTTTCAATTCCTAAAGTATTCCCATCAATAAAAGACATTGCTGCAAATCCAAACATGATATTTGCAAAGAAAGCTCCGAAAAGCAGAATCTTGGTAATTTGCCAGATTACAAATTGTACTGATGATAGTTTGTAATCTCTAAAACTTTTTAGTGAATTTGAAATTGGTTGTTGTCCTCCACTTCCCAAAAATCCAATTCCAGTACTAATTGCATACCAAAAAATTGAAGATTTACCTACAATGTTAACTCGAGTAAGCGCAATAGCAGATAGAATTATTGTTGAAACAAGTGTGTAATAGAGAGGTTTAGTAAATTGATCGCCAAATTCTGTAAAATTCATTGATAAAATAACTGCCTGATTTCCAACCATAGTAAAAATAGCTATTCCAATAATTGCAACAATAGCTAATTTGATGTATTTTCCAGCATCAGTAGGCGGAGTTTGCTTATCAGTAGAGGCGCTATACAAAACTGAATTTTCTTGAGATTCGGTAAATTAATGTCTTACCAGCAAAATTAAGCAATTCTAGCAAGTTTTTTACAAATCATATAGACTGCAGCAAAAGTGGGAACGGTTACTTTTTCGTTAATGTAAGGTCCAAACTTTTTATTTTTTAATTTAAATTCAATTGGACAGTTTGCAATTATTTCTACTGTATCATCACTAAGAAAAGATGCTTCTACGTATGGATCAAACTTTGTTAAATCATCACAAAATAATTTTGTAAGCCCACTTTTACTATTAATCGATCCTGGTAATCTAAAAATTCTATGTATATCCATAGTAACATTAGGATCAATTTTCACACCAATATTTTCTGAAACATCATCCAAAGTTTTTTGAAAAGAAGAATAACCATTTGCAAGTAATTCTGTAATTATTTTTGAGCGTTTTGATCTAGAACCAAATATTTGTTTTGAAAATCTACCTCGCCATCCCTTTTCATTAAAGTCTGGAAGTGCTGCACGATCTTGTTTATGTCTTCTCATTCCAAATGTTTCTGGGATGGCACCACGAAGTGAGATATAATCAGTTAATTCTGATCTTTCTCTAGAACCGATTTCTTGGAATTGTGAATTATAAACATAAACATGAAATCCCTCATTACCAGAAAAAAATACTTGAATATTTTCTTTAGTAATTGCAAGATCATCAATTAAAACTTGAGATAATTTTTCAACTTCAATTTTTGAAGCATCAATGCAATTTTTGCAAGGTACAGATTTTTTTTCTAACTTTGATGAATTACATTTTGAGCATTGAGTTAAAGTTTTTGAAACTTTGTTACATTCATTACAAATTGATATTGTATGCCCTTCTCTACATGATAAATTAAGATCTTTTGCATCAATATCAAAAATTAGATCAGCCTCTTTCCAATCTTTTTCATTCATTGGTAAACTAGGAAACGTATAGTATGCATTAGAACAATAAACATCAGATGGAATATTTTGCATAAGCATTAGATGTAATTCTTTATCATCTTTAATTGGGATGTGTCTAGTCATTCCTGAATTGAATTTCTGATAACCAAATTCTCTTTCAGATGTTCTCTCTGGAACTTTTATCAGATCAAAATGATTAAAATAATATTTCTTGAAAGAATCTTCTAAAAATGATAGATCAGCTTCTTGCATTATTTTTTCTTCCTTCCAAATTGTAACGGGTTAATGATATTATCACATGCAGGTATAGGAAAACATAAGCTTTGAGTTTTTAATTTCTCACATGATGGACAAGAGTATTGAGTTCCACTACCTGAAGTTCCTGCCAAATGATTGAGCTGGTACAGTGTAACACGTGGATTGTAATCAGGAGCATTTTTGAATAACGGTGCAATTTGCTGTATTGTCTGTCCTTTTGATAAAAGAAAAGTAGCAAGCATGAATCTTCCAGAATGAGGAAGGTTTTCACCTTTTTCTAAAATTTCAATTGCATGTTTTATACACGGTGGATATTCTCCAGTTGTTATAGTGTAAGAAGGAGTAAGGGCCTTGCCAATTGAAGTTAATTCATTTACTATATTTTCAAGTCCAGGGATCATTGGCGGAGTTGGTGCATTAGTAATTTTAGAAGTAATGTAAGTTCCTAATTCTTTTCGAATTAATCTAACTGTTTTATCTGGTGTTAGTAACACTTTTCCATTTTCAACATGTCTATTTACTAATTTCCATTCTCTTTCATGAAAATCTATAGAGTGTTTTAGGTAATCAGAAACAGGGATTTTAAAAAATTCGTCTTCTTTTGTTACTTCAATATTGAATAAATCATAAATAATTCTAATAGCCAAATCTATTTTTGATTTATCAGAAGCTTTTCCTAAATCTTTTTCAAGATGATTTTCTGCACGTCTAGCTTCTGCTAGAGCAAATCGTTTAACGAGTGTATGCATTCCACTTAATTTTATTAAAACTATTGCCAACAGAAAAGAGAAAATCTCTTTTTCACGAGCAGTATCAGATGCTTCCCCATCTATAATTTCAGATTTGTAAATGCCACCTTTCGTAGAGACTTTAAGCCTATGATATGCCTTATCCACGACAGATTTAAGATCAGGATCAGTTCCAAATTGAGATAGTGGAAAACCTTTTTCTTTCAAAAATTTCCCAGCACCCTCTAGGAACGGATATTTTGCAAGTTCATCAGTACCTAACTCTAACATAATAGTGATCTATTGAATTCACTTAAAAATCTGATTTTTTAATTTTGACTCTGGTTTAAATTATGTTTTAGGAATAGTAAGGATATGCAAGTCGGGTGTCATGTTTCAATATCTGGATCAATTGACAAATCAGTAGATAATGCAGTTGAGAGAGAATGCTCAGCATTTCAAATTTTCACAAGAAATCCAAGAGGCTGGCATGCAAAAGAGCTCACCAAAGAGGACATTGATAATTTCAAATCAAAACTCAAAGCAAGTAAAATTGATAGATTTGCAACTTGTGCACATATGCCATATTTGCCAAATCTTGCAACACCAAAAGAAGACGGATTTGAAAAATCTGTTAAAACATTGATTGATGAAACTGAAAGATGTGCACAATTAGGAATTCCGTATTTAGTGACTCATCTTGGCAGTCATTTAGGAACCGGTGACGAAGCTGGAATTAAAAAATTAGTCAAAGGGTTGACAAAAGCTGCAAAAGCAAAAAACGATGTAATGATACTATTAGAAAATACCGCAGGCCAAAAAAATTCTGTTGGTTCTAATTTTAAACAATTAGGAGAAATTTTCAAACAACTAAAACCTGCAAAAAAATTTGGTGTATGTATAGATACATGTCATGCATTTGTAGCAGGATATGATTTAAAAACTGAAAAAAATGTAAAAGAAACTTTTGCTGAATTTGACAAATTTGTTGGAATTGATAATTTAAAAATTCTTCATCTAAATGATGCAAAGGGAGATCTTGGTTGTAATTTAGATAGACATTATCATTTAGGATTAGGAGGAATAGGTGAGAAAGGAATTAGAGCCGTAGTGAAATTTGCCAATAAGAAAAAAATTCCCATAATTTTAGAGACACCTATTGATGATGACAGAGATGACTTTGAAAATGTCAGAGTAGCAAAGGGATTTGCGTAGAAATTTATTTTATGAATGAGTTGATATCATAATGGACTATGAAGCAGTAATGAAACTAGCACTTGAACGTGGATTTTACTTTCCAAGTTGTGAAGTATATGCCGATGCTCAGGCTGGATTTTGGGAGTATGGTCCATCAGGAGTTAGCTTAAAAAATAAATTTCTAGAACTATGGAGAAGAGAACTAATCAGAAGGGATGGAATGCTAGAAATTGATGGCTCTCAGATTATGTCAAGATCAGTCTTTGAGGCTTCTGGACATTTAGGAAATTTTGCTGATCCAATAATCAAATGTACAAAATGTAATGCGACATTTAGAGCAGACAGAACTATTGCTGAACTTACACAAATAGAAATTCCTGAAAGTGCAGACTTGGAAGAATTTGATAATGCCATCTTACAAAATAATATCAAATGTCCAAAATGTAAGGGGGATTTTGAAAA
The DNA here is from genome assembly GCA_029782475.1 of Nitrososphaerota archaeon. Lineage (GTDB taxonomy): Archaea > Thermoproteota > Nitrososphaeria > Nitrososphaerales > Nitrosopumilaceae > Nitrosopumilus. The sequence continues at coordinate 2,223 of JARPSM010000105.1, read as the reverse complement.
GACAAAAAACTTTAACATGATGTTCAAGGTTGGAATCGGTCCTGAAGAAGAGGAAGCATATCTACGACCTGAAACATGTCAATCAATTTTTTTGGATTTTCCTAGACTATACAAGACAATGAGGGGCAAGCTTCCTTTAGGGATTGCCCAAGTGGGAAAAAGTTTTAGAAATGAGATATCTCCAAGACAGAGTCTTTTACGTCTAAGGGAATTCTATCAGGCAGAGATTGAGGTTTTTTGTAATCCAAAGAATCTATCTGAGATGGAAAAATTTTCAGAGATTCAAGATGTTATTCTTAGAATTCAGACAGATGGGGATGATGATAAACCTGTATCCATTACATGTAAAAAAGCTGTGGAATCAGGGGTTGTTCCAAACAAGCTTGTAGCATATTATTTGGGAATTTTAACTGAATTTTATGAAAAAACAGGAATTGACATTACAAAGAGCAGATTTAGAAAACTAGGTGATAAGGAAAAGGCATTCTATGCTGAAATTGCATTTGATTTTGAAGTAGAGACTACAATTGGATGGCTGGAGCTAGTTGCATGCAACTACAGATCTGACTATGATTTAACCAACCATGCAAAAAAGAGTAAGCAAAAGTTTGAGATAATGGATGGGGATGACAAAGTTCTGCCACATGTGTTTGAAATTTCCATGGGAATTGACAGGAGTTTGTATACAATTTTAGAGCATAGCTTAAAGGAGGATAAAGAGCATCAAAGAACTGTTTTGTCATTAAAGCCGTACTTGTCACCGGTTCACATTGGAATTTTATCCCTTGTAAAAAAAGACGGGTTGAAAGAAAAAACAGACGAGATTTATCTTCAATTAAAACGAAAATGTGATGCATTTTTGGATCACTCTGGCGGAATAGGTAGAAGGTACAGAAGACTAGATGAGATTGGATCACCTTTTGCAATTACTGTTGATCATCAGACACTAAAAGATGATACGGTAACAATTCGTATGAGAGACAGCATGGAGCAGGAAAGAATCAATATTTCGGATCTTGATTCTAAGGTTATTGAATCAATTGCATATCCATGATATCTATATATCAACCCAATGACAATTTATCATCATACGGATTAAAAGAATTTCCAAATTAAGATAGAAAATAGGTTCACACAGTTGCAGAGAACTATTTCCCTAAACTCAAACAATTATGAGCTCATCTTGAATTGTCATAATTTAGTATTAAATCTTTTTTTTGTAAAGGCATAAGAGGTTTGGTTTAGCACAAGGACAATTTTTATTGATCTATACGATCTAAAAGAGATCAGTGTTCATGTCGGCATCATGATATATCTTTTGTAATATTTGATGTTATTTGCTCTATTGTATGGTCTGTATGCATGAGAATTTTAGGGCTTGTTCCATTGGAATGATCAAAATGATGTAAACTGGAATCTTGGTATTTTTTTCACCCAAGTGGGTCTTTTTTGCAAAAATCCTCTGCAAACTTGTCATAATTCCTATACTTTCGGTGGTAATCATATTTCTCCCAGAATTCAAGATATCCATCTTGCAACAACTTGCATTCTTCATCACTAAAACTAGTCTCATAATATATTGATATGCAATAGTCATATCTGGCTATTTGAATATAGTGAGGACACCCCTGACTTTGCCTAGATTGCCAACATGGAGACAAACGCTGTTCAACCACAGGTTGGCATACCGAATTTAAAATATCAAATCTCTCCTCATGTGTCAGTTCGTGAGGTTCCCTCAATGATTGTTTTTCACCGATGATTAGGGCTGGAAGTATAAAAGATCCAGATTGTTTGCCGAGTTGATGCTCCTCAGACCTGTAACTGAATAATGAAAAATATATCCTAGAAACGGTATAATAATTAGAATAACCATCAGGATCAGTGACCATCTGATTAGCTATGTCAGAAAGGCGGGGTATTGTCCAGATATTAAAACTACTATCCCCATCCTGATGATAGGTGTCTATCTGTCTGGGTAAAAAAAATACAATCAATAAAAAAGATACCACACCTAGCAGAATAATCTTTTTCTTTGTCATTATTCTTATTGTATGTGGTGTACATAAAGTAGTATACCCCCCCCCCCATCATAATTATCTCTAACTGACACGATACTCCTCCTTTGATTCTTCATCTATGATCTTTTCGCCCATAGGTGGCATTTTTCGAATATATGCCTGGGCAGGTGTCTCATGGTTCTTCCAGTCTAGGGACATGTGT
>JARPSM010000015.1 GCA_029782475.1 Nitrososphaerota archaeon | reverse complement strand
GAAGCTGCATGTTCTCCTTTTTCAGGCGCGATATGAGTTTTCTTTCTGATGCAGACATTATCAGACAGTGAGGGATGGTTGGATCTAAACGTGTAGGTTTGTCAAAGTTGAAAGATTAGTCAATTACGCATAAACTCTAATGGAATAATTCTCATTAATTCATGGATCTAAAGATCTTATTTGGTGTACCATCAGGTTAAATCCTGATGATTTCTAGGAACGGTGTATAAACACTGTTTTGGTTCATTCTATTAAAGTTTAAACTTTTTTAGATCTAAAAAACGCTAGTAATAAATCACCGAGTATATCATACAAAGTATGGCAGATGAGCTAGAACGCAAATATGATGTAAAAATTGAATCAACAGAAGATAAAGTAAAATTTCCACCTGAGCTCAAAGAGAGGTTAAAAGAAATAGGTTTGATGGACGATAAAGGAAAGTTAAAACTCAAAGGAGTTAGTCCAAAAATGCTCAAAAGAATGAAACAAGAGTTCGTAAAATGTCCAGTTTTAAAAGAAGATATACAATTTGTCCAGTGTTTCATATGTCCAAATTTCCAAAGTAGAGTTATGGGCGAAGTATTGTGTAAAGGCGACCCACTCAAATAACAAAGTAATTTTAAAACAAAAACCATCACGAAAGGCTCATTAATTAAATTAATTTAGTGAATTCTAGTTTGGGTAAAGAAGACGTAGGAATTACAGTTTCAAAGAATGATGATTTCAGTGAATGGTATACACAAGTAGTTCTAAAGGCAAAACTTGCAGATTATGCCCCAGTGAAAGGATTAATCGTTCTCAGGCCAGATGGCTATTCAATTTGGGAATCACTAAGAAGTACATTTGACAAGAAATTTTCAAGAAATGGTATTAGAAATGGATTTTTGCCAATACTAATTCCAGAATCACTATTAGGTAAAGAACAAAAACATTTTGCAGGATTCAATCCAGAAGTATTTTGGGTAACACATTCAGGAACTAATGAAATTGGAGATAGATTAGCATTAAGACCAACATCTGAGACATTAGCATATACTTTGTATTCAAAATGGATTCAAAGCTGGAGAGACTTGCCATTAAAAATTAATTTTTGGAACACAGCATTGAGAGCAGAGATTAAAGCAACAAAACCATTTCTTAGAACTTCAGAATTCTTGTGGCAAGAAGGACACACTGTACACAGCACTCAGGAAGAAGCAGAAAAAGAAGTGATGAAAATACTAGACATTTACAAAAATACAGTAGAGGAAGAGATAGCAATTCCAGTAACAACAGGTAAAAAAAGTGAGAAAGAGAAATTCGTTGGAGCAGTATACACTACAACAATGGAATCAATCATGCCAGATGGAAAAGCATTGCAGATGGGTACATCTCATTTCCTAGGTCAAAATTTTTCAAAACCATTTGAAGTTAAATTTGCAGATAAAGATAACGTAGAACATTTTGCATGGCAAACATCCTGGGGAGTATCTTGGAGATTAATTGGTGCCATGATCATGGCACATGGAGATGACAAAGGATTAGTTTTACCACCAAAAGTAGCTCCAATGCAAGTAGTGATTGTTCCAATTTACAGAAATGATGAAGGAAAAGAAATAGTCCTTCCAAAAGTTGAAAAAATCAAAAATGAATTAGAATCAAAAGATATCAGAGTACATGTAGATAAAAGAGAAGGACTATCACCAGGTTACAAATTTAATGATTGGGAATTAAAAGGAGTGCCATTAAGAATAGAGATAGGCCCCAAAGACATTGAAAAAAATAGCATAGTGGTTGCAAAAAGATACAATCTTGAAAAAATCAGTTTAGGCTTTACAGAAATTGAAAAAATATCCACAATATTAGATGAAATTCAAGTACAGATGCTAAAAAAATCCAAAGAAAAAGCTAAAAACAACACTTTAGAAATATCAGATTATTCTGATTTTAAATCAAAAATTGAAAAAGGCGGTTTCTTCAACTCACCATGGTGTGGAAAATTAGAATGTGAAGAAAAAATCAAAGAAGAAACAGGAGCAGAAATCAGAGTTATACCATTTGGAAGCGAAAATACAAAACAAAAATGCATCTATTGTCAAGAACAAAGTATTTCAGTCCCAGTCTTTGCAAGAGGATACTAGGACCAATAAAGAGTTTAATCAAAACTACAATTCTCAGATGATGCCTAACTGACAAATAGTGGATGGTGGACACGTGAAGAAAAAGTCCAACTTGGAATTGAAGATGAAGAAAATGAAATTACCAAAGAAGAATTCTTGAGTTTGTTAAAAGAAAAACAAACCGAGATTAACACCCTAATTCAGTAGATGGAAAAGTAATCCGTTTGACTCAAAAAAATGATCAATCCCTCAAATTATCAAGATAAAAAGATCCAGATACAAGCATCATGTGCCTACTTTATTGAAATAATTGCTGTGAATCAGTTGAGACAGGGAAAAATATTATTTGTGATGCAAAGAATGGTTTACTTTTCCATCTACTGTTATAATACACAATTTAATCTAAAAGAGATCGCCATCTTTACTATTAGAAAATAGAGCGAAATTAATTACATGCTAGAAAATAAAATTTACAATGAGAATATTAATATTTACAATTCTGGTGTTATTAGATGTATAACTAATGAAGTATGAATTTGTAGTTGATTGCCTCAGCAAGATAGGATGTCAAAAAATCCAGAAAATAATGACAGAAGATGGATTTGTGTGTACTAGAATAACTGACACTCTACTTGGTGATCACATAGGGACTAAAAATTTCAAAAATAAATCTGCAGCAGAGACACTGGCCAAAGAATTACTGCAAAGTCATAGTAAAGTGATCAATCAGATAACAATCAGGTAATTTAAAAAATGCCTGATATTGTTTTTGTATTTCTAAATGGTAACTGTCAGCGAAATAAAATAGTCAACCTGCTTGAAAGTTTTAGTAAGAATGATTTTTATTTTTTGGACCATCTCAAAAATGACAAGTGTTCAGAAACTCTAGTTTTCCCAGACATAAACAATGACGAGTTTAACAAAAAATTGAGGAATCTGAGGACAAGAAACCATATTCAGTTTAACACATTTACAATAAAGAAGAAAAAGATATTCTCTACATTTGGCAAAGGAATTGAGAATAATCTACCAGAATTTGGAGTCATTAGTGCAAAAGCACTTGTGCAGATACTATTGATATTATTTCTGTAATTGTACAAATCAGCAAAGAAAAAGATATTTCTTTTTTACTAAAATCTGGTTCTGTTAACTTGACGAGTGGTAATTCCTCGTGTTAACTGTCAAGGGGTGAGACTTTGAGGCATTTTGAATAAGATAAGTCTCTATAACCCGACAGAACCTGTGCAACGATTCAAAGAGGGCGGCATAGACGCCACCCGCGTGGATCTTTCAAGTCAGGCAGACTGCCAAAGATAAAACTCAAAAAGATTGTAAAGATTGTATCAGATGCAGACGGCATCATCACTCCAAAGAAACCCAAGTGTATAGTACAAAAAAAATTCAGAGTAAACTACCACATTACAAACATCAGAAAGATATTGCACAAGCTTGACATGTCTGCCAAGACTGTCAAACGCATCCACATCAACAGGGCAGAGATAAAACAGATCAAAAGATGGCAACACAACGCAAAAAGGAGGATTTCACGCCTAGAATCTAATAAATTTGCAGTTGTCGTCTTTGATGAGGCAATATTCATAGATGATCCAGCAAGCGGAGTAAAGTACCAGTCAAAAAAGGAGAGCCGATTGTTCATCCATACAAGGGACGGCACGACAGAGTGGTGGTGGTGGCATACGGCTCCATTGCAACAGACGGCAGACAGTTCTTTAGGACGTATGACCGGTTTGACAAGGAGACGGTTCTGCAATACATCAAGGAGCTAGTCCGGCATTTCAAGAAAGTTGCAATAATTATGGATAACGCGCCGCAACACAAGGTATGCATTCTCCAAGAATTTCTGGATGGAAATTCAAATGTAAAGGTCATATGGATGATGCCCACTGCAACACCTGAGGTCAGTG
>JARPSM010000099.1 GCA_029782475.1 Nitrososphaerota archaeon | reverse complement strand
TCAGGTGTTGGTTCAGGTGTTGGTTCAGGTGTTGGTTCAGGTGTTGGTTCAGGTGTTGGTTCAGGTGTTGGTTCAGGTGTTGGTTCAGGTGTTGGTTCAGGTGTTGGTTCAGGTGTTGGTTCAGGTGTTGGTTCAGTAGTTTTAATAGTATCAACACCATCTAATGAACCAAAAACAGTCTCTAGAAAGAGTTTCTTGTCAAAGGGTTTTAGATCAGTGTATTCTTGTCCAACTCCAACATAAAGAACAGGAGTAGATGTAACTTTTACAATAGATAATGCAGCTCCTCCTCTTGCATCAGCATCACTTTTGGTTAAAATCGAAGCATCGAATTTTACATGTGTGTGAAATTCACGTGCTTGGTTTACTGTATCATTTCCAGCCAAAGAGTCACCTACAAAAATTTTCATATCAGGATTTACGACTTTGGTAATTTTTTCAATTTGTTGCATCAAGTTTTCACTAGTCTGCATTCTTCCAGCAGTATCAATTAGTACAACATCTGTTTTGTGAGATTTTGCATATAGTACTGCATCACGTGCAACAGCTGCAGGATCTGAATTATAATTTTGAGCAACTAGTTTTAGATTTAGACGATTTGTGTGTTCACGTAATTGTTCAATTGCACCTGCTCGGAAAGTATCAGCTGCTGCAATTACAACTGAATATTGTGCTTCCTTTAGCAGATGTGCAACTTTAGCTAGGGAAGTAGTTTTTCCAGTACCGTTAATTCCAACAAATAAAATCAAAAAAGGTTGTTCTTGTTTCTTTTTTTCATTAATTTTTTCAAAGAGATCGTATTCTCCTGCCGCATCAAATAATGTAGATATACTCAAAATCAAACTATCTTTTACAAACTTTTCAATTTCATTTTTATCAACTTTTGATCCAATTAGTTTTTCTTTAAGATCAGATTTTATAGAATCAATTACTTCAGTGGCAACGTCTGATTCTAACAGAGATATTTCTAATTCAAAAAGAATATCCTCAACATCTTTTTCATCAAGTTCTTTTTCACCAAGACTTTTCGCAGCATTAGAAAATGCACTACGAAGTTTATCAAACATAATTTATTCCGAAGTCGGAGGTTGTTGCATAGCCTGCATCATTTGATTCATCTGTGCTTTTCCTTGCTCCATTCTTGCTGAAGCATCTTGTTTTTTGGCAGCTGTATCTTGTAAAGCAACTTCAATTTCTTTTATTCTTGCTTCAAGATAATTAATTGCAGAAGGGAAATCTTTTTCAACTGCAATTCCTGCACCGATGTTCACAACAATTTTGGAACTAGATGAAATTTTTGTGGGAACATATGTACCCATTCCAATCGGAACTAGAGTTTCAGATTCAGAACTTTTACCAAGTGATTGAATTGATTCAATTGAAGCAGTTGCTTCTCTCAGAATATTTATGAAAGTTGCTTCTCTTTGAGATAGATCTGAAAAATATGTTTCAAGCATTTGCATTTGCTGCATTAATTGCTCTGCCTGTTCATCACTCATTTACAACAAATCTTTCTGCGATGGATATAAATTCATTCATGAATAGTTTAAAAAAATTCAAAATAATTGGATAAATAAAAAATAAAGGTTTGACTTTATTTTGCTTTAGAGAATCTAGATTCTACTTCATCCCAGTTTACAACGTTCCACCATGCCTCAATATAGACTGGTCTCTTGTTTTGGTAGTTGAGATAGTATGCATGTTCCCAGACATCACAGCCCAATAACGGAATTAATCCTTCAGTTCTTGGACTAGTTTGATTTGGCATTGATTTGTATTCAACCTTGGATGTAGAAGGATTGTATACTAACCATCCCCAACCACTGCCTTGGATTACTGCAGTTGTAGATGAGAATTTCTCTTTAAAGTCAGAGAAGCTTCCAAAAGAATTGTTAATTGCATCTGCAATTGATCCTCCAGGTTCTCCGCCTCCATTTGCTTTCATGTTATTCCAAAATAACCTATGGTTGTCATAACCACCACCGTTGAAATTAATTGCACCTCTTTTGTCTTCTGGAACAGAATTGATATCAACTAAGATATCAAGAATGTCTTTGTCTTGAATTTCAGATGGACAAGTTTCAAGAGCTGCATTTAGTTTGTCAGTGTATGCTTGATGATGTTTTGTGTGATGAATCTCCATTGTTTTTGCATCAATGTGAGGTTCCAATGCATCATATGCATATGGCATTTCAGGAAGTGTGTATTTTCCCATGAAAGAATTTGAAATTTATTCCATTTATTGGTTTACTAAGCAATTCATTTTTACTTGTTAAAATGGTTAAAAATTTGTGAAATCATTACTAATTCTTTCTTCAATGATAGTATTTTCAGGAATTTTGATTTTAGTACAGTTAGAAACACAAAACGACTCTGAATTGTATCTAGATAAAAGTGTACCATATGTTGGAATTGATTTTCCAAAAATAGAAGGTATTGATGGTACTGGAATAAAGATCGCAGTGATTGATACAGGAGTAGACTATAACCATCCAGATTTGTTTGGATGGGGACCAGATGGAAAAGTGATTGGAGGTTACAATTTCATCAATGAGGGTCAACCACCATTAGATACAAACGGTCACGGTACTCAGGTTGCAGGAGTAATAGCAGCTGATGGAGAAAAGTCAGGTGTAGCCCCAAAGGCAAAAATTTTAGCTTACAAGGTTTCAGAAAGCGGAGAAGGAGTATCATCAGAACTCATCATAAGAGCAATTCAAAAAGCAATTGAGGATGATGCAGACATTATCAATATTAGTTTAGGAGTGAATAAAACAAATGTAAAGATTGAACGCGGAATAAATCAAGCATTGGAAAAAGAAATTTTCGTAGTAACTGCAGCTGGAAATGACGGACCAGGATTAAACACAATTGGAAGTCCTGGAAGAAATTTTGGATCAGTAACAGTTGGTGCAACATATAACAATCTGACTTCAAGTTTGGTTGCAACATTAGAGATAGATGAAAAATCATATACAGTAATTCCAATGGTCGGGTCTACAAAATTAGAAGAACCAATCAAAGAGAAAATAATTTTTGCAGGGTATGGAAAAATTGAAGATTTTCAAAAATTGGATGTAAAAGATGCAATAGTAATTGTCGAGCGAGGAAGTGATGTAGAGGGAGAGCTGTTGTATTTTTCAATTAAAGAAAAAAACGCTGCCAATGCAGGAGCTAAAGCAATGATTGTTTACAATAATAATCCAGGAATTTTTTTGGGAGAATTAATTCATGAATTTATAGAATCAGGATACACTCCACGAATTCCAGTGGTATCAATAGATAGAGATGAAGGACTTGAAATTATAGAATCTGCAACAGAGGAAAGTCAAGGAATTTTACAATTATTTTATAATCCAGATTTTGTGGCACATTTTAGTTCTAGAGGACCAGTTTCACCATTTTACATTAAACCAGAAATTGTAGCACCTGGAGCATACATCAACACCACGCAAAATAATGCAGGGTATAATTTTACCAGCGGAACAAGCTATGCAGCTCCTCATGTGAGTGGGGCAGCAGCATTATTACTTCAAAAAAACCCAGACCTTCACCACCATGAAATCAAATCTCTGCTATTGACCACAGTTCAGCCTGTTTCAGATGCCTATGGGCAAGAGTTTTCTATCCACGAAGCAGGTGCCGGAAGGTTGGATATCAGAAATGCTTTTGCTGCAAAATTAATCATCATGCCACCAAATTTTGTGATAAATGTGTCATCAGATAAATCAGTGGCAGAGCAACAATTTGAACTAAAATTACTTGATGGGACTTTGGATGGTTTGGATATAAAATTTAAAGGTCCAGAATTTATCAAATTTGCACATATTCTAGAAGGGGATACACTGCACATCAAAATGAGTATGAGTGAAGAAAAGTTCGGAGATCATGAAGGAAAGTTAATTGTAAATCATAAAGACATACAATATACAATTCCATTTTTACTACACTACACCCCAGGTTCAATTTCGATAAATCAACAAAATCAAAAACTTTACTTTGATATTTTTCATCCAGAAGAATGGAGTTTTGCAAAAATTTCAATAATCAACAGTGAGGATGGAAGTATCCATACAACAACTGCAACACCAAACAAAGAAGCAGTTATTGAAATCCATAAAAATTCAAAATATTGGATAGATGCGAAAATTAGAGTTAACGGTACCACATCAAATGCATTTAATGTAATTGAAATTAATTCACTGGATGAAAATCAAAATGGCATCAACAAAATAGACATTCCAGAAAAACCAATTGTCATAATCAGCATAATTTTGATTGGAATAGCAGTATTTGGATTAATTAAAAGAAGATAATCTATTGTGTGTATTTAGGACCGGCTTTAATTATTTCTGGTGAGACATTTTCAAATTTCTTAAAGTTCTCAACAAACATTTGAGCTAGTTTTTTTGCAGACATGTCATAGGAATCTTTGTCAGCCCAGGTATTTTTTGGATCCAAAATATCAGAAGGAACGCCTTCCACTTTAGTAGGAATATCTAGATTAAACAAATCATCATGTCTGTATTTTACAATATCAAGTGCACTTGAAAGTGCACCAGTGACCATGGCACGACTGTATTTTATTTTGATTCTTTTTCCAACACCGTATGGGCCACCAGACCAACCGGTGTTAACGAGGTAAACTAGGGTATTGTGTTGATTGATTTTTTCTCCCAGTAATTTTGCATAAACTGAAGCAGGTCTAGGCATGAATGGGGCTCCAAAACACTGAGAAAATACAGATTTTGGTTCTTTAATTCCTCTTTCAGTTCCTGCCAATTTACTGGTATATCCTGACATGAAATGATACATTGCTCCCTCCTTACTTAATCTAGAAACAGGTGGTAAAACACCCAATGCATCTGCTGTCAAAAATACAATGACTCTAGGGTTTCCACCAACGCTTGGAATTACTGCACCAGGGATGTAATCTAATGGATAACCAACACGAGTATTTTCAGTTAATAAATTATCATCATAATCTGGAATGTTACCATTTAGTACAACATTCTCCAAAAGAGCACCAGGTTTGATTGCATTCCAAATTTCAGGTTCTGCTTCTTGACTAAGGTTGATACATTTTGCATAGCAACCTCCTTCAAAATTAAAGGTGCCATTATCAGACCATCCATGTTCATCATCACCAATTAGTTTTCTATTAGGATCTGCTGAAAGAGTAGTTTTACCAGTACCAGATAATCCAAAAAATAACGCAGTATCGCCTTTTTCACCAATATTTGCAGAGCAATGCATTGGGAAAATACCACGGCCAGGTAACAAAAAGTTCATCACACCAAACATGGATTTTTTCATTTCGCCTGCGTACTCGGTTCCTCCAATCAAAACAATTTTTCGAGTTAAATCAATTAGGATAAAGACATCAGTTCTAGTTCCGTCAGTTTCAGGATCTGCTACAAAATCATTAATGCATAAAATAGTAAATTCAGGGTCATGTTTTTCTAATTCATCAGATGTAGGTTTGATAAACAAATTACTTGAAAACATACTTTGCCAAACATGATCATTGATTACTCTAATTGGTAAACGAGTTTCAGGATCAGCCCCTACAAAACCATCAAAAACAAAAAGTTCTTTGTTATCAACAAAGTCTTTCATTTTTTCAAATAATTTTTCAAATTTGCCACTTGGGAATTGATGGTTAATTTTTCCCCAATCAATAGTCTCGTGAGTTTTATCATCATATACGATAAATCTATCATCAGGGGATCTGCCAGTATATTTCCCTGTGTTTACAGATAATGAGCCTGTTGAGTTTACAACACCCTCCTTTCGATCTACTGCAAATTTGACCATCTCATCTACGCTTAGATTTCGGTGGACTTTGGATGGATTGATTCCAAAGGCAACCAATTGTAAAGAAAACTTTTCAGTTGCAGCGGTACCTAGTACTTGGGTCAGAGGGTATTGCCTCCAAAAATGATATGTTCACTCCCAGGCTGGTTCATGAGATATTCGATCCGGCCAAAGTTTCCTTATTATCTTTTTCTTATAGAGAATTTTTCTCGCTGCTAGGAACGTATTTATTCCAAAATTCAAAACTCAATTTGATGACGATCAACAAGGAATTACTTGCAAAGAGAAAAGAGGCTAAAGAAAACAAGCCAGACTTTGTAAGACCAGAAAGTTGGCGTTATGCTAGACTTCAAACTAATTGGAGAAAACCAAAAGGTATTGATCACCACCAAAGAAAACAAAAAAGCAGAGGCCGTCCAGGTCTTGTTAAAATTGGATATGGCGGACCCAAAGCAGCACGAGGATTACACCCTTCAGGATTTACAGATAACCTAGTTTACAACTTGAATGATTTAGAAAAATTAAACCCAAAAAAAGACGGTGTTAGATTTGCCCACGGTGTTGGCACTAGGAAAAGAAAAGAAATCATAGTAAAAGCAATTGAACAAAAATTCAAAATATTTAATGCAAGAGTGAGTCCAAATGGTAGTTAATCTTAAAGCTAAGAAAAGACTTGCAGCCAGAGTTACTGGTGTTGGCATTCATAGAATTAGATTTGATACAGACCACTTGGATGACATTGCAGATGCAATTACAAGAAAAGACATCAGAAGTCTCATCACCGCAAACACAATTAAAATTAAATCATTTACAGGTACATCAAAAGGAAGAGCACATGAAAAGAAAGCTCAGAAAAACAAGAGAGGTACCACTCAAGGTTCCAAACAAGGAAGAAAAGGTGCAAGAGTTGGAAAGAAAGAAGTCTATGTTGCAAAAGTTAGAGCATTAAGACGATTATTAAAAATTGCAAAAGATAGAAAAGATTTGACTAATCCAGAATTCTGGGCTCTTTACAAGAAAGTAGGCGGAAATACAGTTAGAAACAAAGCCCACCTTAGAACTTTGATGGTAGAGATTAAAGAAAAACGAAAAAATTAGAATCGGTAAAGCTTGTTCTCCAATTCTACAATTTTGCCATTTTGAATTTCAACTCCCTCATCATTTAGCATCCTAGTTTTAACATGCTCGCCATACGCATATCCACCGATTTTTCCAGTAGACATTACAACTCTGTGACAAGGAATAATCACAGGGTAAGGATTTTTGTTCATTATTTTTCCAACTGCACGTTGACCATTTTTTAATCCAACAGCTTTTGCCAATTCACCATAAGTGGTAATTTGTCCTTTAGGAACTTCAAGTAATTTTTTGTAAATTTTTTGTTGAAGATTCATAGTTTGATAACCTCAAGATCAGTTGATTTCAAAAGATCAAGTATTTTTTGTTTGTGCAGTCCCAATCCACGCCAATCTAAAAGAGCAGTTTTCGCCACACTGTTTTGAGTTAGAATATGAGAAAATAGTTCTTCATCCAGATCACCCAATGCATGTTTAGGAATTACAGTACCAAGTGCATATTTCCCATTCAACAATTCATTTGTAAATTTTGAAGGATAGTGAGTTCCACCAAAGCAAATTGCCACAGGGTTTTCCTTGATTGGTTCCACCATTACTTTGTGAACCAACTCTGCAACAGAATTACAAAGAGACTCGTCAGTCCATTGGTTTTCAGTAGTACCAATTTCTACAAATATTGATGGTTTTGTGAGTGCAGTAGGCCCATGATGAGTTGCCTCTATAGTGATTTGAAAATCAGAAAATTTAGATTCATTTTTCTTCAAAGTTTGAAGATATGCTTTTTGAAAATCAGGTTTTGGGATTGCAATCTGTTTGTCATTTCCACCAAATTTTGCAGCAGAAAAATTCCCAGTACTGTGACAAGTTAAAGCTAAAACTCCAGACTCTGCTGCATGTTTTGAGAGAAAAATAAATCCATCATAATCATATTTTTCTTCCAGCCAATCAGCAGAAATTGCAGGTGTTGAAATGATTAAAAGATCATAGTATTTTCCACGAAAAATATCACCATCTTTTGTCATTTTTTTAGAAAGAAATTTTGCCATATTATGACCTGCAGGGTCATCTTGATACGCAATTAGTAGTTCCATGAGATAAGAGATATAAGGACACCTTATTAATTTCCAGCAATGAATCCTAAGCAGACTTTGAAAAACATGGCCAATACTATGAAAATGGCCAAAAAGCCAGACAAAGATGAGTATCAGCAACACCTTAGACTCGTTTTGTTAGGAATAGCAGGAGTAGGAGTTATTGGCTTTACAATTCAGTTTGTCTTTTCTGTGATTACATTTGGTAGATAAAAATGGCTGAAGAAATAGAATCACATTTGTTTGCAATTAGAACCACTGGAGGACAAGAAAAAGTGGTTATGAGATTATTAGAAGCAAAAGCCAATGCCAGTCAAATTAACATTCAATCAGTATTTTGGGTAAGTGACTTGAAAGGTTACGTTGTAATTGAAGCACTTAATCCTAGCGATGCATATCTTGCAGTTGAAGGAGTTAGACATATTCGGGGTCAATTAAGAGGAGAGTTAGAATTCAAAGATATCGAAGGATATCTAATCAAGAAATCAACAGTTTCACAATTAACAGTAGATAATGTAGTAGAAATTACAGGTGGGCCATTCAAGGGAATGAAGGCAACAATTACTAGAATTGATGTCGACAAAGAAGAGGCAACTGTAGTTTTGTTAGATGCATCATATCAATTACCAGTCACAGTAGACGCTAACTACCTAAAGCTGTCTAGTGAGGCTTAGTAAGGATTAAATTTTCAGTTTGAGTTTGATTTAACATGGGAGAACAAAAAGTATCATCACTTGTAACAGGCGGAGGAGCATCAGCAGGTCCACCATTAGGTCCAGCATTAGGCCCTCTAGGAGTCAACATCATGGAAGTCATTAAAGCAATCAATGATAAAACTATAGACTTTGAAGGAATGAAAGTTCCAGTAACTGTAATTGTGGATACTGATACAAAAAAATATGAAATTGAAATCGGAATCCCTTCAGCTGCTGCTCTCATCATGAAAGAGGCAGGAATCCAAAAAGGTTCTGGAACATCAGGTACAGAGTGGGTAGGAGATGTTACCATGGATTCAATTGTCAAAGTAGCAAATACAAAAATTGAGAAATCTTATGCCTCTTCACTAAAATCAGTCGCAAAAACCATCATTGGTACATGTGTGGCATTAGGAGTAAAAGTAGAAGGTAAAACTCCTAAAGATGCTACTGCCGAAATCAATGAAGGCAAATGGGATGCAAAATTTCAATAATTAAAAATCAGATTCTAAATCATATATGTAAAAGTTCTAAATTATCGGATAAGATATACAGGATCTTTGTTGGTTTTTTGTAACTCTACAAAGGTTTCAGTATTTTGAATGCCTTCTATTTTTCCGATTTTTTCAATTACTATACTATGCAATGCTTCAAGATTCTCGGCATATACTTTAATCATAATGTCAAATCTACCAGTCACTTCTGAAATAGATACAACTTCGGCAGTCTCCATGAATTGTTTTTGAATAGAGTCTTTGAATTTTGGATCACGGTTAATTCCAACAGCTGCCTTTACTCCAATTCCTAATAATGAATCATCAATCTCAATTGTGAATTTTTTTATGAGTTTTTTCTTCACTAGTCTCTTAATTCTACTGTAAAGAACAGAAGCGTTGATCCCTAGTTTTTTTGACAGTGTAGGAACGGAAATAGAGCCATCAGCAGTTAATTCAAAAAGTAATTTCATATCTAATTCGTCAAATCTATGCAACGTGTTTGAAAAATATGGTTCTGATTTAATATATGTAGGTTTTCAGCATAATTTCCACCTTAATTATAATAATTTTAGTGAAAATGTGTAATTTTTTAAAATAAATGAGGGGCAAAAAACTCAATCTCTAAACGATTTTAGTTTGTGCACAATCCCTACTTAAATTAAAAAACATAGAATATCAAATCGATAACATTTAGGAACATATTATTCAGTCTTAGAGTATTTTCATTGATTTCTTCAAATCTATGATCGACATTGTTAAATCTCATTTCTGCTCATTATGCAATAGTAAAAGCCTGTAATTTATCAAGATGGGATAATAATACAAGTGAAAGAAAAATCACAATAAGATTGGGTTAGAATGTAATTGTTGTCCTATTATAGATGACAAAGAAATATAAATTTACTAAGATTTGAACATCGAATCTCTTAAGGGAAATTGTCATTCGGGTTCAAATCTCTAATGCCCATTGGCAGTATCAAACTAAACGTATGATGCCCACGATCAAATTTCTGAAGGAGAATTGTCTCTTTGGTGCAAATCCTCTTGGACTATGGACTAGTAGGCGTTTAGTGAAAGTTGTCCAAATATGAAAAATTATTTTTACAAATAATCGTGTAAATTTTGTAAATGTATTACATCTACTTGAAAACCCATTTTAGAATAAAAAATCCCGATCTAAGATTAAAAGAAAATTATTTAGTTGTTGAATGTTGGTTTTTTAGATAATTCTGTTCCCATTTTGAGCGTTGTTCAACATTATTTTTTATTTCATCAATAACTTTTTTAAAATTTTCAGTACCCATAAATTACTCATCATTTAGAGATATTATTAATATTCTTGTCAATATTTTTAAAATTATTATTGACTCCAGTTCAACTCTGCAGAGGTCATATCATTATCTAACCAAAATACCTCATTAGATTCCTTTCTCATGATCGCAGTAGGATCATCAAAGAATCTGGGATTTGAAAGAGATTGGATCCAATCGAGTTTAGTCCCATCATTATTCTTACGTTTCTTCCATCCAAATACATCCATGAATCGTCTAGGAGAAATTCCTACAAATGGATTAAACTCAATTTTTGTAGTAGATGTACCATCAATTACAATGAAATCGCCAAACATTTCCTCAGCCATGCTTTTTGGATATGGTTCAATATAGAAAACTTTTTTCAAACCTGCAGTAATGATATGTTTTGCACAGTTATGACATGGAAATGTAGTGCAATAGAGATGGCAGTTTTTTACTCCAATAGATTTCCTTGCAGCCTCAATTAAAGCAGTCATTTCAGCATGAGTTTCCCTACCAAATTCAGTTAAATCCATTAATTTTGAATTCTTAATTTCATTATCATCTAAAGCTTCCTTCAACAATTCATTTACATCACCTTGTTTTTCAGATGCCAACCATTTTTGATTTTTAAGAGTATTAAGAAATTCGCCTAGAATAAAATCACGCTGAATTATATTGTAATCTTTACCTTTTGCATGTTCGCGTTTATCATTACAAAATATTTCACCACAAACACCGCCATTTTGATTAGACACTTCATTAGTTCCAGTTGCTATCACCTCTCCATACTCTGTCAATATAGAAGCACCAACTTGTCTAGACAAAGATGCAGACATGTATGCACTTGCCTGAGCAAGAAACATACCATATTCATCACTTGTAGGACTTGAATATTAATAACCAAAAATTAATTTCAAAATTCGTTCCATGGATGAATCCAATTTTATTGGATTTGTATCAACAAATACATCTCCCAAAGGAAAAGTTTTTCGAATATTTTGACCATAGTCGTCACTTTCTTCTTGATCTCTATCTAACAAATCTGTTGCAGCATTTTCATAATTACCATTATAGTGAGTTCTTTTGAGACTTTCAATCAACTCATGTTTTCGTTCATGATATGGGGTATATACTGAAACAGCCCAAAAACTTTTTCCATAAGTTTTACGTAGTAATTCAACTTCATCAGGATGTTTCAAAGAATCAATAATATACGCAGTACGAGGAATTGGTGTTTCTTGATTTTCGACACTATCTCGTATCCCCCTAATTTTCCATATTGCAGCTTGTGCTAAAGCAGAACCATTTTCAAGTTTTTCTCGTATGACATTCCCTCTATCCATCAAAGAGTTTATTCGTAAACTCGTGTTATTTTCTACAATCTGAGTAGACAATCCGCCAATCGATTTTAAAAGATCGCTGATTTTGACATTCTGGATTTTATAGTTAGAATTTATTAATTTTGTTTCTAGAGAATTTTTTACTTCTGTTTTCAGAGCTCCTACAGGACTGATTATTCCAAAGAACAATTCATGATCTTTTTGTTTTTCTTCTCTTTTTGATTTCATCAAGTAATAATTTTAGAAATCCCTTTGGTATAAAGTCTATTTTTACTAATTTTTGAAATGACATGGTATGAATAGATCAAACTAATCATTGACCAACGATTCTTACTGTCCATCTGGTTCCACATAAAATACCCCTCTCATCATTTGTTCCAAACAGATGTGCAATCTATTTCTGTCACATTGACAGAATTGTTCATCAAATGTATTCTCTGATCGTAAAACCGATGTTTTTTGACATCTTGTTAGATATTTCGACGTTTTTTTTTTGACAGAACCGAACTGCGCCATCATGACTTGTTTTTGCCTTAAAAACAAATCAAATCATTTTTAGTAAATGCAAGAGAGTAAAATCATAGCAGTAAAAGTCAATGATGTCTCAGCAGAACTTGAAATATCTCATAATGCCATAAAATGCATTACTGGTGATACGATACATTTTGAGATAGCCTATGAGAATCTTAGATCATTTTTGCACATCAGAGCAAACAAGATTTTATTGAATTTCATGCAAGATGGCAAATTATTTCAAACAACAATTACATCAAAACACTGCCTGAGCATTCTAAAAAGTCTAAAATAAAAAACCATCATTCAAAACTGAAAATCTTGTTGTTTTCAGTGATTATTTTCACATTATTACCTGGAATGGTACACCTAATTGTTCAGATGGTTCATAATCATCTGTCAATACACGCAAATCATAAACAATTGTATTCATTTCATCTAATATTTTATCAATGTCATTTGTTTGAGCATATGCAAATGCACTAAAAGATACAGAGATGCAGAAAACAAAACTAGATAATAATATAGCATTTACAGGCATAATATTACCCATAAAATTGGTTTTAATATAAATAATATGATTTTATTAATAACTTATTAGTCATTGTTAGATATTGTATCTAAATGAAATTTAGAATAACGTTAATTATTATTTCTATAGTTTTTTTGATTCCATTTGTAATGGGGGATTCTTTTGCAGAATGGGAAAAATTTCAGATAAAAAATGATAAAGTATCTCACATTCATCCAAATATGACGTTTAACTTTTTTTACAATACCAATGTGACAGATACAGAATTTTATTTATCTTCAAACAACGAAATTTTTAATTTTAAATTTGATGAACAAATCAATGCAAATATTGGATTAAAAATTCCAAAAAACTATCCTTTATCAGATATATTTCCCAATCCAATTGCAATTCTTGCCGATCAAACAGAACAGGATGTTGGTTTATTTACATCATCAAATTGTTTTAATGAGGTTACAGTAATTACAAATGACATACAACGTATGGAATTAATAGGCGTACCTAGCATGTCAAAATCATATGATGATTATCAATCAGAATCTGTTCCAAGACATTGTTTATCTCAAACCATTGTAGAATATGAAGAATACTTGCCACTCACTCCACGAGAACAAATTAAAAACGGTATCATCGCTGAAAACACAATCTGTTTAAATCATTTAGAATTAATCTTCAAACCAAATGATTCACCGGTTTGTATCAAACCCTCAACTGCTGAAAAGTTGATTGAAAGAGGATGGAGTAAACAGTCAGAATAAAATAATTCTATTTTTTTAAATTTATGTAATCAGGTTCTTTTAAGTAATCAAGACCTCAACTATGGATCTTCTTCGTGTTAAGTGTCGAAACCTACTAAAACTATTTTGTATTAAAATACACTATGCGGGTTACAGGTAAAACAAAAATTGTCAGGTGTGGGTTGTCCACAATTAAAACATATTGGCATGTCTTACCCAAGGAATTTTTTTAAATATTTTTCATGTGCATTTTCATCTTGTACCATGTAGAAGTAGGAGTTAGATTTTTTGCCAATTTCTTTTAGCCATCCTAAGGATACAAAAATGGTAAATCCTGCAGTGCCTGGTTGTCTATTATTACTAAATTCTATTTGATTGACTTGGAGCAGATACCCCAATCCCTAAACACAAAACAGAATAACTGTTCACAAAAACAATCCAAAAATTCACCATATTTATCTTGATCATGGAATTCTTCAAACTAGCAAAATCATAGCGATCCAATAATTTCAGTAGCATAACAATGTCAACTCATCTCAAATACACCCCTTTGACAAATAATTAATAACAATTCAAATCTCTTAATTACAATAGTTTATCTGAATTTTCAAATTCTACTCTTTACATCTTTGTCTTCCAACTGGTTTAACAGCAGATTGTTTTCCTCCTCCAGTTTCTTTATTTTTTCCAGTGCCTTTATCAAGTCTGCATTTATTTTCTTGAAATCCTTCCGAGTCTGTCTTAGCTTGGCAAGGGATGCTGGAATTTTAACTGTAGTCAATGTATAATAATTTCCCACTGTATTTTTATGACTTTGTTTTTGGCAGATATGCCTGACATGTACATCTGAAAATCAACACATACATTGCCTGAAAAATAATTCATCATGACTATGTCTAATGAACATAGTACGTTTGGTCAAGAAATTTTCAGATTAATAATTAACTAATGTTACAGTAAATAATAACATGTTAAAAGATAACTCATCCTAAAACCGATCATTTTGTAAACATCTGATGATAATACAGATCTAACAATAACAACACAAATACATTTTGTATGATTCATAAAGAAATATCAGATGTTCAATGGAACACAATTACACCTCAATTACCAAAACCTGTAAGAACAGGACGTCCAAGATGTGATGACCGTAGCACAATCAACGGAATTCTGTTTGTATTAACTACTGGATGCAGATGGGCAGACATGCCAGACAAGTATGGTTCAAAATCTACTGCACATTTGCGATTTCAAGAGTTGCAACAAAAAGGAATCTGGAAAAAGATTCTCTCCAAACTGATCAAATCCGCACACAAACAAGGAAAGATTAATCTGCATAACATATCAGTTGATTCGTCTTCAATTGCTGCTAAAAAAGGGGAGACGATGTAGGATATGACGGATTCAAGAAGATTCTAGGCGCAAAGATTCACGTTGCAGTAGAACAAAACGGTTTACCCATTTCAATTAGAACCAGTTCTGCAAATCAACATGATAGTACCAAATTCATTGACGTTATGGAAAACATTTCAGAATTTGTAGATGATGATTTAGCACAGGCAATTGCATCAGCATATGCAGACAAGGGTTATGATGCAAAATATATCAGAAATCATCTTAGGTGTTATGGAATTAACTGTTGCATTCCATACAGGAAAAATTCAAAGAAGATTCTGCAAAACAAGGATCAAAAACATTATGGCAAAACAAGATTTGTTGTAGAACAATTCTTTGCATGGCTCAAGTGTGGTTTTCACAGGACAGCAATCAAATACGAAAAGAAATGTAATAATTATTTGAGATTTGTATATTTAGCATCAATTATGATGTATTGGAGAGTTTTAGGATGAGTTGAGAATTCTTTGAATTCATCTATGATTTAATCTCTGGAAACTATAGTATAATTATTAGAAATTCGAATTAATTAACATATTTAAAAAAAAATGGATCTACAGATCAAACATGTTCTCATCATTTGTGTCATGACAAAGTTCTTTTCAAATCTAAATGCATCATTTATTTTCAGTATGCATGTTTTGTGGAAAGAGACAAGG
>JARPSM010000096.1 GCA_029782475.1 Nitrososphaerota archaeon | reverse complement strand
CAAATCATTCTGTAAGATTGTTGATGTTTTATTTTCCACTGATATTTTACAACGCATGGGTGATGACCAACTGTGTTCTGCGAGATGAACCAGATACAAACTGTAAACCAATCATATCAATTGAGATACTCAAATGTTTCTTTAGATTGTTTGTCATACAAATGATTAGAAATGAAAAACAAAATTATTTTTTATAGAGTATGTTGGGTAGCACTTTCCTATCTACTGAAAACTGATGTCGTGGCAAGGCTTTGTTTCTAGTCTTATTCATAATTTGCCACGGCATCAAACCTCGTTACACTGTCAAGCCATACCACGGTTTTGTATATTGGCAGTGTGACATCTATGATCGCCACTCTCCTATCTAGAGTTACACTCTGGCAATACAGGCTATATCAGTGGGTGCTATTCAACTAGATACGCTATTACTGTGATGGATATTTCGGGAAATGAATACGGGCCAACATATGCAAGCTCATTTCATAGTGCCAATCTGGTTAACAGTCCTGGTGCATCAAATGTTACAGATATAGTAATCGCTCCAGAGTGTCTTAATGGCAGCATACGTGGCATGACTTATCAGTTTGCAGCAGTTGATGACACATGTTACACTTGCGTAATAGGGGAGATTTAAAGAAAAATAGATGCAATCAAGACAGAACTTGATGTATTGTATACACAACTAGATGATCTAGCAGACAAGCTAGGCTCTTAATTTTTTTTATATGATGGTATGGTATACTAATTATCCTCCAGTATGCACTAACCTCTAAAGACCTTCAGGCAACTTTGGGGTGATGCTTGCAGCATCATGGGGGAACAAACTGATTTTCATTATTCTGAATAATTATTTTTGGAATTAAAATTAACAAAGTCGTAATTTAGTTAAAATTAGATTATTTTTTTGAGCCTAATTAAACATATTTTTAAAAAAACAATCAGAAATTATTATCTGAGTGTGGAATTATACACACCCTTTTTATTAGTCCACGTGGATAATATTTATCATGGTAAGTATATCTACACCGGATTGGACTGCCGAGGATTTAGAAATTTGTAAAAAATCCGATGAATTAGTTAAACAAGGTAAAATGACTTATAGACGCATAAGATAAAATAGTGTTTCCTTCTTTCATTTTATTGTAAGATATGAAATTAGGAATTATATACAGAAAAACTTTTGATGATTTTTTAGATTCATTAAATGATCCACATAGATCTAAAATGATAGAAGATGAAATTGAAAAATTTGCAGATGGGAATGCAGATTTAGATCCAAAAGATTGTGAACATGTCAAAGATAGAGTAAAAATTGGAATATTGAATGCAAATGTGGTTGTTTATTTTGATGACAAAAAAGATCATTTAGAATTTATTTCTGGTATGGAATTTGTATTGAGAGCATCATAGTTTTTTGTCAATCGGGTTGTGTAATACGTCTAAGATCCACAGATAACAACAAAACCATTAATTTTAATATTTATATAATTAACATCACACCATTCAATAAGAAAATGTACGTAAATTATGATACTCATAATTATTGCGGAGGTTCTGATCTTCGCTTTTTAAAATCAGAGGGGATCTACTGCCCAGAGTGTGGCTATCAGGCAAGGGTTACACCAAAGAATAGAAAAAAACACAGAATTTACATCTCCTAAAAGATGTATTTTTACACCCGTACTATTTTATAAAATGTGATTTATAACATTCTCATACTATTTCTAGTAGCATCTATTTTACCTGTATCTGTAGCCTTTGTAGACACATACACTTTAGGTGGGTGCTGAATCACAACTGCACAAATAAGCTGGGATTCCATATCTGATCCTGCTGAGCATTTTGTAAATGCATGCCTGAGATTGCATCTGTAGGAATAGTAAGGAGTTGCATGTCTGTTTTCAAATCCTGTCGCATCAATTCCTGCAAATATTTTTCCAAGGGATATGATTCTGATAAACCTGCCAATTGCAACATGTAATGTTCCCTCGCTGATTCGAGCTGCTGTCTTTTGTAGTGTTGTAAAATGTGGGATTGTTCTTAGTTGTAATTGTAAAACAATCTCAGTTGCAACATCCAGCCATTCCACAAATGACTCGTAACTTTTTGACTCGTACTGCCTAAGGACTCGTAAAATGATATGCTGGTGTATTGAAAATGCATGCTTTGATTTTGGATGTAAAAACAATGGAACAATGCATTTTCTTTAGAATCTGGCGCATGAGGGAAATCATGCGTTGGTATTTGTTTTTCATAAAATGAGAAATGTTTGACGGTTCATGGATCTGAATGGCTAATTTGTTCTACAATATGCTAAAATCCTGATGATTTCTGGGAAGTCCTATTAGATCCGTTCACATCTGCTCAGCTACATACCAAAAAATGATACCAATACCCAACAAGGCATACCACTTGTAGTTCCTCTTATTCATGAAAATATTTGCCGAGCCTAAATCTTCATCTTTGTATATGGTTAAACGAATTTTTCTCATT
>JARPSM010000093.1 GCA_029782475.1 Nitrososphaerota archaeon | reverse complement strand
CAAGATTTACTTTTAGAAATTATCCCACAAAATTAGATAATAGTTTGTTTTCTTTGTTTTTTATCTACAATATCATATCCTATTTTTTTAATTATAGTTTCTAAAACCATATACAAATCACTATTCTTTTTGTAATTTTGTGAATATGGTCCTACTGTAGTTCGTTTTCCTCGGGCAAGTTGATATCCTTTATGAGCAGTTTCTTTTTCAATAATTCCAATACAATTTCCTCCACTTTCCTTAATGGCTGAAAAACATGGAATGTCACTAGGTCCATCTCCTAGGTAAATCATATATTCAAAAGGAACTCTACGATTTTCTTTTGAAATCGAATCATTTACACTGTAAGGGGATTTTCTTAAAACTGCGCCAGTAATACCTTTGTTAATTGCATAGAGAAATTTTGTTTTTTCTGTAAATGTAACACTAGACTTTATTCCAGTAATTTTTTTACTTTTAGGATCTTCTAATAATCTTCCTGCAAAAATATCATCAAATTGTTTATTCAATGAACTTCCTTTAATGATGTCCTCAATGCCTGATGAGATGATATATGATTCTAATTTTACTCCTGCATCAACAAAATCACTATTTTTACTGATAGTTTTTTTTAATTCAGGAATAAATTTTGTAACTCCTTCGTATGGTTTTATATTTTTTCCAAAATCAGATAATTTTTTGTTGGTATTTTGTTTTATTTTTCCCGTTTTCATCATATCTACGATCGCTGTCATCCAAGCGATTGGAGGATCCCATCCTTGTTCCACTTGTTTTGAAATGGTCTTATTCCAAAAAGATTTGATATCAATTCCATTATTTTCTAAAAGTAAACTAGTAGTATCTGGGGTTAAAGTATCATCACAGTCACAAATAATTGCTATAGTATTTTGCATATAATTTCTGTAAGTTAAGAGAATAAAAAAGATGGTTTAATCTACAGGCTCCAAAGTAAAGACAATACTGTTCTTGGATAACCACCTTGTCCCCGTTGTTTTTCACCGCCATCATCTGTTTTTACTACTTTGACTATTCCAACATACTTGTGATTACTATTTTGATCATCTTGCCAAAACAAATGTATTTTTTGTCCTTTTGATTCTGCATTTTTTAATCCAAAATTATTTGCATTGTCATAACTTTGATTCCCCGATAATCCTTGGCCTGTATATCGGTAAAACCCATCTTTGCCTATTCTATCATCACAAGTATTAGCATTATTTTTATTTTGGTGATTAGGTAATTCTACCCCTAAATGTATTTCAACAACAATTCAAATAGATCAGAATTCCTGTTGTTATTGTTATATCTCCATTCCATCTCTTTGAGGTATAGTAAAAATTTACCTGGACTCACTCCATGATACTTTGCCATGTTCCCTTTTGCAAAACTCCAAAAGCCTTCAACTCCCTTGATGTAAACATCTCCTTTGCCAAACATCTTGCTGTTGGTCTATTGAGAGATGTTTGTATCCATTGAATACAAGTGAGTCATATCCTTTCCACTTGTCAGTATACACAATGCTTCCTTTCTTTACTTTCTTGATTGATTGTTCCTGCAAGCAATGTCTTGGCTTTTACATTGGTGATAATCTCAACATGTGCTTTTTCTTTTCTCTCCAGTATGCCAAAGACAATTGTCTTGTTTTTATCCCCTTTGCCACGATTTCCTTTTCTTTTTCCTCCAAAATACACCTCATCAGCCTCAATTTTTCCCCTTAGGGTATGATCAGTCTTTGCCAGTTCTGCTAAGATTGAATATCTGATTGTATCAAATGCCTTTAGAGTTGTCTTGTAACTTGACTGCATTGTTTTGATGCAGTCTTTGCAGATACTGATAACTCAAAGAGTTTGATTAACGCTAACCATTTTGAGTATGACATTTTGAGTGTCGAAAAACTTGAATTTGTAAATGGTTTGAAGTCTTTCTTGCAATCTTTACAACACCAGATGATTTCTACTTTTCATGATGTAGATTTGCTTGTCATTACAGAATTTACAAGTAACATTCTTAGAGCAATGTGATTCTATGAATTTTAGAGATGATGCTGTATATCATCATAGATTGTTTTTGCAAAAGATACAAAATCCATGTATATTTGTCATAAAATATTCCACAATAATCTAGGGGTAATATTTACCCAATCACCGAAAAGTAAATTCTATGGTTTTTTGCAATGATCTTGAATATCCATCAATGAATACTTGTTTGAGTAGAATTGGCATATCTAGAACCAAATTCAAAGAAAGGGTATTTTAACAAAATCACCAAAATAACAAATCCCAAAATCATTAAACCAAAATCAGCCCCAGCCCTAGTAGATTGTACTAGATGAGAAACACCAATGGCCGTACATGCAAACAAAACTCCAGAACCAGCAGTCTTTGAAAAATGAGATAATTTTGAATTCATTGTTTTAGACAGTGTTGATAGTCCAAGAACCATCAACCCAAATACCAATTACTTTGGCATTCAAATTCCATGAAGAAATAACTTTAACTGCATTTTGAATTTGTGTAATATGTTCTTCATCAGACACAGGGTTTGCAGCACAGTCATAGTGACCGGATACAACAACTAGTTCAGATTTGTGTGCATTTATTGAAATTCCAACTTTAGTTTTAATGGATTCAATAACATCAATAATATTTTTGTCAATCCCAGGTTCAGTTATAGTATCAATAAAATCTGCTGAATAATTTTCTTTGATCCATTTGTTTATTGGGATTTGAATTCGCCCATCCATACAAGATACAGAAGTTGCAAATTTTCCTTCAGCCATACTAAAATAAAAACAGTCTTCCTTAAAAATTATTTTTTATACAAAAAACAATCAAAAGTATGATCGTTTACCATGCCAACAGCTTGCATCAATGCATAGCAAATTGTAGGACCTACAAAGTTAAATCCACGTTTTTTAAGATCTTTACTTAATTTTTCTGAAATATCGCTAGTTGCAGGCAATTCAGAAGGTTTTTTGAATTTATTTTTAATAGGTTTGTGATTAACAAAGGCCCACAGATACTTATCAAAAGTCCCAAATTCATCTTGAATTTTTAAGAATGACTTTGCATTATTGATTGTAGAGTTTATTTTCAATTTATTTCGAATAATGGATTCATCTCGAAGTAGTTTATCTACACGTTTTTGAGTGTATTTTGAGACCTTTTTGACATCAAAATTAGAAAAAGCCTTCCTATAGCCATCCCTGCGATTAAGAATAGTAGTCCAAGACAGTCCAGCTTGCGCACCCTCCAAGATTAGAAATTCAAATAATTTTTGATCATCATGTAGAGGCGTTCCCCATTCTTCATCATGGTATGTCGTATTAGGTTCATCTTTTGCCCAATGACATCTCTTTTTCATAGTTTGATTTATGATATGATTCAAAATAACAGTTACCAAAGATACATTATGAAACTAAACCCACAATTATTACAAATTAATAGAAACTTTCTCATTTGTTTTGTAATCTCAGCATCACTATCTGCAGTTGCAGCACAACTACTTGGAGATCAAGAAAATTATCTCAATACAACAATACAACAATTACAATAATTATAGGATACATTATTTATTTTGGAATATTTTCTGTTTTATTTTATCTAGATAACAAAGCCAGATACAAATCTATGAAATCAAATTTAATTAAAAAAAAAATTACTAGCTTTAATTTCATCATTTGGAGTAAGGTGAAATTATCTATCTAGGGATAAGATGTCCTACACTGTATTATTTTCTTGAAATTGGAATTGAACCATACTTGGCATCATTGATTTCAGAAGTAATTACAACAGGATGTTATATGGCATCAGTTACGGTTTTCTCAGAAAAACAAAAACGTTCAACTATTTTGCTAATTGAGTTACTAAATCAGTAGAGGTAATGATTCCAACTATCTTACCATTTTCAATAACTGCCAGCTTTCTAATTTTTTTACTAGTCATTCTTTCAGCAGCAGCTGAAATGGGTTCATTATGATTGATTGTGATCAATGGTGTAGACATTATGTTCTCCACAGCAGTGTTAAGTGGAAGATTGTTTGCTGCAATTCTTGTTGCAAAATCTCTATCAGTTACAATACCTACGGGATTTGAATTATCTTGTACAAGGATTGCCCCAATCCCACCTTGCTCCATCATTTTGGCAACTTGTAATGCAGTCGTAGAGAGATTAACAGTGATTAAAGCTCGAGTCATAATATCTTGAATCAAAATAGAAGAATAATTGAAATCCTCGCGACTCATTACTTGCTTAAGGAATTATAATATTTAAAATATTCATACCAGAGGGCGTTGTACACTTTTTCAACCCGAAAGTAGCGGCTTTGTCCACTTTTAACAATTTCACAGATTTTTTTCAAGATATTTTTCCCAGCATTTCACATCAAGCTTGCCGCATTAAAAACCACATCCCGCTAAAACATAAGGAATTCTTGGATTTTTTGCATTTTGTGTTATAGCTCACGCTAGTGATACATCCCGTCAATTTTGTTTTCTCAGAGACTATGCCGTCATATTATAGCTGATAACCCGCAGGATCAACTGCAGATGCCGCTGCAAGGCAGTCTTTGCACTCACCGATCCTCCAAACTGTGCCTTTATGGAACTAAATGTGGATTCGACATTGCTGCGCTGGTGGTATGTTTTTTCAAAATGCCCGGGATTTTTTTCATACTCTCGCAACATCGCAGCCCTGCTGTTGAATCCCTTTATTGTGTAGTTCTTTTTTGGTTTGATTCTTGGCTTTCTTCCTTTGTCAGTTATCACTTTACAGTTGACTTTTGCATCATATGCTGCATCTAGCAGTAC
>JARPSM010000086.1 GCA_029782475.1 Nitrososphaerota archaeon | reverse complement strand
ATCAGAGTATTATGCTACCGTTATGCAGATGCGTCATACAGTATCAGAATACTTTAGAACTAGACATGTCAAACTTGATGCAATGAAGTTTATCTGCAGAAAATCCCTGAATGTAAAAAACTTTTGATCCACACTATACATCCTTGCATAATCATAATCCTTTGCGTTCTGCTGTCTTTTCATATCATCCCTCCTTTCTTTTTCTAATTTGCTAATTTTTTTCAAAGCTTTATTGTATTTGCTATCGAGTGTTGGCTTGTAATTGTTACAGACTGTATTTGATTTCTTTAGTTTTGATTATGATTTCTAGGAAGCCTGTAATAACTAATCTTTTTATAAGTCACTTGTAGGTTACCTATAGGTTACTATGGTAGATCAATCAACAGTTGATGCATTAAGACATGTGATGGATGAAAATCTAAAAACCACTCTTGATTTAATACAAAAAATCCAATCTGATGTATCTGAATTAAAAAACCAAGTAGGTATTAATTGCAAAAAATTAGATGAAACTTGTAAAAGAATCGATGAATTACCGTTGAAAATAAAACAAGATCTACTTCCAGAATTAACTAGAGAAGTTAGAAATTCTGTAAAAACTGAATTAGAAAAAAAATTTTAATTCTACGCCTAAAATTTACCATTTCAAGTAGACATGTTTAATTTGCCTCCAAGTATGGGGGGGGGGCCACAGCCAGATCTAGGATTCAAGACAGAAGACAAGGAAAAACCATGTCTGAAAAACCAAAAGCTAAAAAGATAAAAAAGAAAAAAACCACGGATAAAATTCAAAAGCTTGATTCTATAATGTGACAACAAACTACTCTGGCCTAATTTTAGATCTTTAACCAAACATCACGATAAACAAATTAAAAAGATAATTCTGATTTGCAGGAACTAACATGTCCAAAGAACCTAAAGGTATTTTTCAGTAATATATCTAAACAAAATTACAAAATCAAAGTTAAAAAGCATGTAAAACGCGCTTAGTAGATCTATGGATGTTTATCCAAGATTTGCACCTATGAAATTTGATTTTGAAATTATCTGGAGGTTTTATCCTAAACTGGAAATCAATGGGACTAGGTCTTTTTTAACACATACAATCATCGGGATGTCATTTTTTACATATGTGGAAACTTGAGTTTCTCGCAAATCCATGATTAGATTTTGGAAATCTCTGATATCGTCTACTTCAAATGCCAACATGAAATCTTCATCATGTATTCCAAAAGAGTATGTGGTGTTAAGAACAACCTGTGGGTATTTTTTACTCACTTCAATATGCTCATCCATAATTTCCTGACGTTTTTCTTTAGGAAGTAAATACCATTCTCGTGTTTTTGTAAATGGGTAAACTATGACGTGTTTTTTAGGATTATTTCCTGTAAAAAATCCAAGTGGTTTTTGTTCTTTTATGTAGAGGGAAGGTCTTGTACATGACAAATATGTCCTTGATGGGATTATGTATTTCCCAAAAACTGTTTTGTATAATTTTTCAATGACTATTTGAATTTCTTCAACTGTTTTGGCTGCAAACCAAAATAGGAAATCCGTGTCATCTCTTAGTCCTAAATTTGAATATGTTCTATACATAATCCCTGAATTATTCATTACATTTTCAACTTCTTTTGCAGATTCTTCTTTTGCAAGGTCTGCCATCCATCTCCATTTAGGATCAACTCTGAAAAATGAGAAATTAAAATAATATTGTTCGTTTTCTTCTGACATATTCATCTCACTTTTGAAACCCTATTTAAACAAAAACTAGATTCTCTATTGTAGAATCTCGATAATTTTCTCTGATGATTTATGCCCTGACTTTATTTGTACAAGTAAAGTGGATATTTTGAAATATTTTGCAATTTTTTTAATGATTTCTTTGTTGGCTTGCCTTAACTGGTTTTGATTCTATCCCAATTGAAATTTCATCATTAATTATTTCTAAAAATTCTTTAGAAAATTCAACATGTATTTTGTAAATCAATAGTTTTTTTTGAATATTCTTTTGGTTAAAATTGATTAGGCT
Source organism: Nitrososphaerota archaeon (assembly GCA_029782475.1). GTDB lineage: Archaea > Thermoproteota > Nitrososphaeria > Nitrososphaerales > Nitrosopumilaceae > Nitrosopumilus. The sequence continues at coordinate 8,512 of JARPSM010000086.1, read as the reverse complement.
GATTGTTCTAAAGCCCATTCATATCCTTCTGCTTCAAGTTTTGCTGCAAGTGATGCATCACCTGTTTTCAATACTTGGCCTCTAGCAAATACATGAACAAAGTCTAATTTGTCTAAGAAATTCAAAATTCTGGCATAGTGAGTAATGATGATGATTGTTGCATCTTTATCTGCAACTTTACTGATTGCTTGTGCTACTGCTTGTACAGCATCAATATCTAATCCTGAATCTGGTTCATCTAAAATTGAAATTTTTGGTTTTAAGACTGCCATTTGTAATACTTCTGCACGTTTCTTTTCTCCGCCAGAAAATCCTTCATTGAGATATCTTGAGAGGAATTCTTCTCTTAATCCAACTTTTTCTAAATTTTCTTTAAGATATTTTTGAAATTCTCTAACTGTGATGAATACTTCTCTGTTGTCACCTTCAAGTGCTTTACTTAGAGAGTTGTATGCTGTTCTTAGAAAGTGAGAAAATCCTACACCTGAAACTTCAGTTGGATATTGAAATCCTAAGAATAATCCTTTCTTTGCTCTTTCATCTGCTGATAAATCTAAAATGCTTTCACCATCTAACAAAATATCTCCTTTTGTGACTTCATATTTTGGATGTGCAAGTAATGTGTATGCTAGTGTACTTTTTCCTGAACCGTTTGGTCCCATAATGGCATGTACCTCTCCTGACCCTGTCTTCAAATTGACCCCTTTTAGAATTTCTTTACCTTCTCTAGCCACGTGAAGATCTTTGATTTCTAATACTGCCATGTTTCGATTTGTTTTGGTTCTCTATATAATACCGACGAAATTTAGCTAATCCTAATCGTAATGCTAAATAATAAAATAAAAAAAAGGGGGGGGGGTGTATGTAATTATTTGGCCAGAGATGGTCTCAAAGTAATTTTGAGCTTGTAGCATGTTAGAATTTCTTTACATCTATTTCTGATAGTGACTTCTGTAACTCCTGCAATACTTGAAACGTCTCTTTGTAGGACATTTTGGCCAAGTAGAACTGATGCTACATACAGATATGCTGCGGCTATGCCATTTGGTGCCTTTCCGTCAGCGATGCTGCTGTTTTTGGTTTTTTCTGCAATCTCTAAGGCTAGTCTTTCAACTCTTACCTCAGTTTGCGTCATGTTTGCTATCTTTGAGATGTATTTGTCCATGGTTACAACTGGGGCATGCACTTGTCCCATTTTCATTACCATGATTCGATAGTATTTTGCTGCAAGTTTTGTTTTTGATTTAACATCTTTTGCTGGACAAATTCCTCGGCAAATTTCTTCTAATGATCTTACTACTTCACATTGTTTGCATGCCATGTAAATTGTAGCTGCTGTTATGCTTACTACTGACCTTCCCTTCACATTAACATGTCCATCCAAGTTTCTGTATATCATAGATGCAGTTTCCAAAACGTTTTTTGAAAGACCTAGACCATCACATGTTTCACCCATTTTTTTTAAAACACTTGCTAATCTTCTTTCTCTTGGTGAGGAAACTCGCACTCTTTGTTGCCACTTTCTGAGATTGTTCATTTGATTTGCGACACCGTGGTTGATTGTTTTTCCACTGTAGTCTTTTGAACTAATTGATATCTCAGTAGTTATTCCCAAATCGTGTTGGGAATAGGTTGTTTGTCCTGTTGCTCTTGCTAACTTCATCTTGTCTTCGAAGTTTGAGCTTGTTGTTTCTGGACCAAAATCTGCAATCTGATCATCGACTACAACGCCGCAACCAGAACAGATGATTTCACCGTTCTGCATGTCATCTACTAATGTAGATTTACATTCAGGACAGTTTTGTTTTTCTAGTATGTTCATTATTTTTTCCTCCTAAATTTTTTTGGTTTATTCACAGGGGATTCTTCAGCGGCGTAAATTTTTTGGCCAATGAATTTTTTAATGTTGTTTGTTAATGGCGTTGCTGATGCAAACGGCCTACTTATTGGACCTATCAGTTCATTTACTTTTGCAACTCTAGTTCCCGTTTTGTCACAGAGTAACTGTCCTTCAACTAATTCTGTTGATAGTTGAATGATTACCCTGCCACTTCCGGCTAGGTGCATTATTTCGCCAACCTCCTGCAATTAGATATCCTAATCATTGTATTCTTATCATATACTCCTGTCAACATTACTTTAGCTAAGAGCTAGAATTCTTTTTATTTTGACTGCTTTGATCTTTTTGCCACTAGCTTTTCTGAAATTTTGTTAAGAATTTTTGTCTTGGAGGATCCTTTTGGTACGATAACATACCCTGACCTTACAAATGGTCTTTTGGGAAATCTTACCTTGTCATCTGACTCTGTAATTTCTAATCCGCCAGCTTTTGTTGCATCCATCAGTTCTTTTAATGAAGGATCGAAAACACATTTTTCTAATCCTAATCTTCTACCTTTAGATTTTTTTAAATTCTTGTTGAAATAATCCAACCAGATTACGACATGATCGTAATCTTTCATTTTATTCCTTTAGTAAAATTGCGTTAACTATTCCGTTTTGTCCTGGTTTTGAAATAACTCTGCATTTGCCTTTTGCTGTTTCAAGAATTGCACCTTTTGTAATGATACCACGTCTTTTGTAATCATTGTTTGTAGCGTTATCTATCACTTTGATTATTTTTGTTTTCTTAACTTTAGATTCACCAGTTGCTAGATTAACAAAGTCAATTGATTTCAAAGCTGTTTTCTGATTGTTGCCTCGAATTCTTCTTGTTACTGTTACTTGAGCTCCGTTGATTGGCTCATTTGGATATCTGTCAGTTTCATATTTTCTTCTAATTCTAAGTGGAATTCTTCTTCCACCAGTAATTTTACTAGTTGCTAGATTCTCTACGGATTTTTTCACAAATGCTGTCTGAATCACTCTAATTTATACAAAACGCAAAAAATTAGCCTTGAGTTAAAAAATCTTAGTTTACTTTTGATGCGACAGGTGGTGTTGGTGTTGGTGTTGGTGTTGGAGTTGATTGTCTGCTGGCTGTTTTTCTTACTTTGGAGAATAGTCTTTGTTTTAGATCTTCTACGTCTCCTTGAATTCCAAAGTATTTTTGAAATTTGTCAGTTGTTGTAAAAATTTTCATTCGTCCTACATTTTGACTAGTGATGTAATCTAGTTGTCGTAGTTCTTTGAGGTGTGCATACACTCCAGATCCTCGTGTTTCCACAAGTTGTTTTGATGCGATGGGTTGCATGTATGCAATATATGATAATGTTTTGAGTGTTGCATTTGGTAAGACAGGTTTTGATGCATATCTTTTGACAGTTGAACTGTATTCTGGTTTTAATTGCATGACATAGGATCCATCTGGAAGTGTGGCGATTTCTAATCCTTTGAAAGCTGACTTTGTTTTTTTGATAATGCTCTCAAGTAATGTCATTGTCTTTGTTCTTGATTCTGTGCCTGAAGCTCGTACAATGTCTTCAATTCTAAGTGGTCTACCTGCAGAATATAGTGCTGCTTCTATTCTTGCTGTGGCCTCATCTAAATTCTCAACTTTTACCATTTTTTGCACCTGTGATTAGTTTGTTAATTCATCTTTTATGATGATAATTTTGATGTCGTCTTCTGCTTGTTCAAGGTCTACTTTTTGGTCTCTTGCCAAAAATAATGCTGCAAAGAAGCATCTGATTGAGTCAACTTGATCAAGGTCTGAGATGATATCTTGTAATAATCCAAATCCAACTGCACTTATTTTTTTCATAATTAGATCTTCATATTTCCCAATGATACTTTCAAGTGATATAAAAAATTCTTGAAAGTCTGGTGCTACGATTGGTTCTATTTCTAATTGTTTATTTCCTCTGGATTGTGGATTTGCAATTGTACTTATGAGGTTTTGTAATAATCCAAGTAAATCATCTAATGAAACTGGATATGTGGATTCATGTCTGTATGGGATATCTATTAATTCAATATCTACATCTGTTCTTTGATGCATTGGTTTTTTCTCCATTGCTGCTTTTTGTAATGCAAAAATACTTTCTACTTTCATTCTATAGATTAGTGATGATGATAGTGCAGCCATTCCTGCTACTTTGAGATCTTTCTTACCTGTCTTTTCAAGAATTTTTATTAATAAATTTAAAATTTGAATTAGATCAATTTCCCAAACGTCTTTTTTAACAACTGATGATGGGCTAAATAGAATGTTTACTGGTTCCTGAGAAATACTATTGGGATTTTGTGATTCGCTCACATGATTTCTCTTTGATTATTCAATAATATCTAAGGGCTCTATTTTTTCCTCACATCCAGTCAACTCTTATATTGTTAATGTGAAAATTTCTACTATGAAATCTGCCCGAATTCCAGGCCCAAATGAACCTCTTACTATATCTGAATCTGAAAACCCAAAACCAAGCGGAACCCAGGCTCTACTAAAAGTTAAATCTGAAGGTGTCTGTCACAGTGATCTACACTTGTGGGAAGGCGGATATGATCTTGGAGATGGTGAATTCTTGAAAGTCACAGACAGAGGTGTAAAATACCCTGTAACTCCTGGCCATGAAATTGTTGGAACTATTAAAGCCATTGGGGAGAACGTCTCTAATGTTTCAGTAGGTGATGACGTTCTAGTTTTCCCTTGGATGGGATGTGGAGAGTGTCCTGCATGTAAAGTAGGTAATGAAAATCTATGTGATGCCCCAAAATCTATGGGTCTTTTCCAAGATGGTGGCTATGCTGATTATACTTTGATCCCTAATTCTAAATATTTAGCAAAACTTGATGGCGTGGATCCTGACGCTGCTACTTCACTTGCTTGTTCTGGATTAACTGCATACACGGCAGTCAAAAAAGCAAATCAAAACTCTCCTGAGTTTATTGTAATTGTTGGTGCTGGTGGATTGGGATTGATGGGCGTGCAAATTGCATCTGCTATTACTGATGCTAAAATTATTTGTGTTGACTTGGATGATAAAAAATTAGAAACTGCAAAAGAAATGGGTGCTCATTTTACTGTAAACTCTAAAGATTCTGATGCTGTCAAAAAAATTCTTTCTATATGTAATGATAAAGGCGCTGATAGCGTAATTGATTTTGTTAATGCGCCTCCAACAGTAAAAACTGGTTTGGCCGTTTTAAGAAAACGTGGAAACCTTGTTCTAGTTGGATTGTTTGGAGGTTCACTTGAATTGTCTCTTGTAACGATTCCTCTAAAATCAATTACCATACAAGGTGCATACACTGGAAATTATACTGATATGGTAGAACTTCTCAGTCTTGCAAGAAAAGGTGTAATTAATCCGGTTATATCTAAAAGATATTCTCTTGAAGATGCAAATACTGCTCTTGAAGATCTTAAAGCCAGAAAAATTCTTGGCCGTGCTGTGATAAACCCCTAGTTCAATATTAAACTAGAAAATTTTATAGCAGAAAAAAACTGTGTTGTTGTTGTTGTTATTGGATACTAAAATAAATTGCAAAGTTGCATCAACTCATCTTAAGAATAAGCAATTCATCACTGCTCATACCCTCCTTCTAAACTCATCTGAATTTATAAAAAAATCTGAACTTCCAAAGTCTGCTTTGTTGTATATGTTGGCAAGTAAATGTAGGATTAGACAAGGGAAATCTTTTGAAAATTAAATTAAAGAAGCAAGTGATTTATTTTTAAAATATTCAAAAGTGAAAAATTCTACAAATGTCAAAGGCGCTTTACTATGTGCATCAAAATGTCTTTTAAGTTTGGGTGAGTTTGACAAAGCTAAAGATGCAGCATATCAAAAAGCAAAATCTATGTTTCAAACACCTATCTTGATACTAGACCTGTTGTTATTATTGATGATGGCAAAGCAATTGCAATGAAATTAAAAACATATGCAGAAAAATTAGGTTATTTTGAAATTCATGTTTTTAAAAATGGAAAAGATGGTGTGAAAGGTTGTAAAAAATTATTTTCTGATAATCTAACACTTGTCGTTTTACTTTTTGATACGGGATTGCCAGATCTTGAAGGTGATATTGTTGCTACAGGTTACTTGATGAAAAAATTGATTTACAAATATAGTAATCACTGCCGATGAAAAAACAACTGCTCGTGTTAACAAAACTATTAGTTCTGGGGTTTCAGCATTTATTCAAAAACCTTTCATTCTTGATGAAGTTAAAAATGCAATCGATATTGCAGAATCTGAATATTCCTTACTATAATAATAATAATAATAATGACATATTTAGAATATTCACATCTTTAATGTCAATTTCATTTATTCTATAATCAATTGACTCATCTGAAAATTTCTCTACAATTTTTTGCGATGTGTTTGTTTTTTCAGAATTTATTTGCAATAATACGAGCATATTCCATTCTCCTTTTCCATATTTGAGATGAGTAGGTAATTGTCTATTTTTATGATGAATTCTTTGATTGAATCTTTGATTGAATCTTTAACTGCTTCAAGTGATTTGGACGGTTTTAATTTCATCAATACATCTTATACTCGTTAATCCCTGACACATCTTTAGAATTGCTTTGCATCCTTTGATTATGCCACTTTTTTCTAAACGCTCTATTCTTTTTCTAATTGTTCTATCTGAAACATCGTGACCTGATTTTTTTAATTCAGATGCAATTTCTTTTGATGGGGTTCTTGCATTATTGTTTAAAATTTCAATAATTTTTTGATCAACTTTGTCTAAATTTGACCAAAGCATCTTCACTCATATTCATTCCAAGATGTAATGCCTTTTGAATTTTTGGCTGAATCTGTACTATTCCTATGTTTGGAATATTCATTCTTCTAAAATCCAACCCGATTCTAATATGCTCTGATCCTCTGTCTCTCCAACATTTGTTGCGTATCTCCAAATGGTCTGGACATCTGGAATCATTTTTTCTTTAATTTTTAAAAGTGCTTCAGTTTCAGCATTTAGATTTTCATTAGCATTTCCATGCTCTTTACAGAATTTGCATTTTTGATCAAGTGTGATTGGGTCTGATTCGATTAAAGGATACGCTGTACATGCAAGAGGTCTTTCATTGTATATTTTGCATGGAAATCCTCCATGCGGTGATTTGTCTCCACTGTCTATATCTAAAAATGGACATGTGTTTCCATTTTTCTCTGCACCCATTAATTGATACGCTAAAATCTTTGTTGGGAATGTATTTTTATTTTCAGAAATTCCGATTCTTGGCAAAATTTTAATTTCTAAATTATTTTTAATTGCAAGATTCTCTATTCTCTTTTTTTCTTCTGGAAGAATCAATACTCCTATTTTGCCGAATTTTTTACTTGGATAATATTCTCTTTCAATACAGCATTGTGAGCATTCATCAATGCATCTAAATTCCATGCATTTTTTTATTGTGCTTGATAGAAATCTCTTTTGCTTAATTTCTCTCTTCTAATAACCCTATCAGTTATATGCTCATGATGGGAATACAGAGTATGGGTAAGCGCCAAGTAAAAAATGAAAGTGCATTAAAAGAAATTCGATTACCTGAAGAGGGTGAACTTTTTGGACGTGTCTTGAAAATGATGGGCGGAGAAAATGTAATGATAAAATGTGATGATAATGTTACCCGTCGTGGAAGAATTCGAGGTAAACTAAAGCGAAGAGTTTGGATTAGAGATAACGATATTGTCATTATTGCACCTTGGGATTTTAAAGAACAAGAGCGTGGCGACATTGTCTGGAGATTTACACTTCCTCAAGTTGAATGGCTTAAAGATCAAAACCATATTCCAAAAGATTTCTGATCTTCACCTCTAACTTAATTCAATTTTGATGCTTTAGTTAATATAGTGAATATATTATTCCAGATTAATGTCAGAACAAGGCACAGTAAAATGGTTCAACCGAACCAAAGGCTTTGGTTTTATTGAAAGAGAAGGTGGAGACGATCTGTTTGTTCACAAATCAGATGTTGACGGATTCATTAACGAAGGCGATAAAGTCGAGTTTGTAGTAGGCGAAGGTCAAAAAGGCCCAGCAGCACAACAAGTCAAAAAATCAGCATAGGCAACAAGTTTTTTAATTTAAGATTTTATTTTCTTAAACTAGTCTATCTTTTTATTATTTTTAAAAATACAGAATTTCTAACATTAATTTGTGCCGACCCTCTTACAACCATTTTCATTTCATGTTCTAGTCTTCAGAAAATTATGCGAGCTTTTCCTTAGTATCATGATACGCCGAAAACTGAGTCTTTATGGGAAAAAAGCATCATCTGATGATCTCCTAGAAGAAATTAACAGATTGTTTTATGCCAAAAGCAACCGGCCATACCCTTAGACCTCCAGAGATCGCAAAAGTAATCGGAATATCCAAATAAACAGTATATTAGATGACTTGCGTAATTACAAGCAAAATCCAACCTTTCATTCCATTTGATTTGTAACTGTTCTATACCATCACGGTATTGCAATGAATTCTTTTTTCCATTTTATCTTGTAATTATATAATTCCACAGACAATTTCACAAACCGTGTCATACCTTGATAATTTGTTCCCAAACACGTCACTACTTGTCCTGAATTTCTTGATTCGTGCAATGGCATGTTCC
>JARPSM010000084.1 GCA_029782475.1 Nitrososphaerota archaeon | reverse complement strand
TGAAAGATACACCGTACAGACTAGAAATGAAGGTGTGTGGGTAAGCATTAGTAATAGTGAGGATAAATGAAACGAACTAACATGAAAAAATCAAAGAACATGGATGATAAATTAGGAGGAGCTAATTATGGGATACTACATTAATTTCAGACTGGGAACATGTTGTAAATACTTTTAACTTGAAATAAGAATAATGACGAAAAAAAAGATTATTCTGCTATGTGTGGTATTTTTTTTATTGATTGTATTTTTTTTACCCAGACAAATAGACACATATCACCAAGATGGGCGCACTTATGACAAATATAAAACAGTAGACGTATTGGATGAACTGAGAAATGATCCTAATGGTCAATCCGGTTATCATACCATTCCCAGAATATATTTTTCATTATTCCATTATTTTTATGAAGAATATCAACTCGGCAAACGCTATGAACCTCGTTATCTACTTCCTCATCTAATTAATCCTATAATCATAGGTGAAAAGCAGTTGTTAAAAGAACCTCGCGAATTGACACACGAGGAGAGATTTGATCTCTTAACTTCTGCATCATGTGAAATGGTGATTCATCACCATCTATCTAGATGTCATCAGAATTATGGAGAAGCTATTATTTGTGGTTATTATTATCAAGGGGCCAGATCTGACTATTGCATGTTTGTATATGATGAGACCAATTTCAGTGATCAAGAATGCAAGATGCTACAAGATAGGTATTTTGAATACTGGTGGGTGGAACTTGATATAAAAAAAGGGCAGTATCTTGACTATGATATGTTTGCAGAGTATTTTTGCAAAAAAGATCCAGTTGGATGAAAAATACCCAAGATCCCAGTTTTACGTCATTCCCATGGAACAAATCCAAAAACTCTCATAATTTGTTGTGATTTTGAAAATTAAGTATGTCTGAAATACAGGCCATCTTTGTATTATTGAGAAAATCACAATGTATTTCAAATGCAATATTTTTTGCATTAGTATTTTGAATTTAAAAAAATGGTGGGAATATTTCAAGCGTTCCAATCGCTTTCTGTCGTTATATGACCATGATTTGAATCCACAAAGGATTCAATCTGTCTTCCGGCCACCTATTTTTTTTACTACACATGAAATCATTTTTTCAATTTCAGAATCTTTTTCTTTTAAAACTTTATTGATTTTTTTTTCTGATAGCTTAATTCCCAAGTCAATTATTGCTTGGCGCACACTTTTCTTTACTTCCATGTTGCAATCTCGTAAGCTCTGCCAAATCTTATGATTCCAGAGACATTGAGTGTTCCGCTTGAAACACTTGAGGCCATGTTCTTTTCATCTGAAACATTGGTTGCAAGCGATTTGACATGATCATATGAATACTGTGTCTCCATCGAGATGCATTTTTCTGCCCATTCTGAGATTATCAAATGCGTGTCAATGTCAAGTTTTTTCAGAATCTCTAGTGTTCTGATTCCATAAAGTACGCCGGTACTGCCAGTAATGCCTATGATTAATTTCAACAGAATATGTTGTGTGCACATGGTATTTTATCTGTTACATTGGACCTCTTGTGTAATCTAGTCCAATTTACAACATTAGAGTTGATGCGTAATCGATCTTCTCATAACATCATTGCATGAGATCAGTCTAATTCTGCATGTATAGTGTGGATCAAAAGTTTTTTACATTCAGGGATTTTCTGCAGATAAACTTCATTGCATCAAGTTTGACATGTCTAGTTCTAAAGTATTCTGATACTGTATGACGCATCTGCATAACGGTAGCATAATACTCTGAT
>JARPSM010000079.1 GCA_029782475.1 Nitrososphaerota archaeon | reverse complement strand
GTTCAGTAGTTGGTTCAGTAGTTGGTTCAGTAGTTGGTTCAGTAGTTGGTTCAGTAGTTGGTTCAGTAGTTGGTTCAGTAGTTGGTTCAGTAGTTGGTTCAGTAGTTGGTTCAGTAGTTGGTTCAGTAGTTGGTTCTGGTGTTGTTTGTGATTCTCCAAGTTTTAAAATTTCATCTTTTAATTGTGAATTTTCATTCTCTAATGCTTCATATCTATCATTTGCCCATTGCTTGTATTCTTCCATGTATTGTTTGTATTCTTCCATGTATTCTTTATAGGATTCTACATATGATTCCACATAGTCCTTCCATGTTTGTAAAGTATCATCATCTGTCTGTGCATAGGCCATCATGCCAGTTCCAATTGTAATGATAAACAATGACAATAAGACCATAGCTTTCATCATAAATCGTTTTTTTGCTAGTTTTATAAATTGAACTTAAGAATTCTCAATCAGTAAAAATTGTCTTTGTGCTGAATCAACGAGGCCTTTCTAAATACTAGAGATCTTTAGGGTCTTGTACATTCAATATTTCAATTATTCGAGGATCTTTTAGAATATCTATTATGTTTGTCTTTGTACATTCTTTGTTTTCCAGATCTTTAACGTCAATGTAAAAATTGGCAGCTTTGACCTGTTCGTCGTCCATGATCAAGGTCTCAACTGTAAATTTGTCCTTTGACAAGATTAAATCGCCCATGTTATCAGATAAACAGCGTAACATAAAATGATTTTATCTGTGTTTTCCAAATACAGCTAATCTGCAGAATTATTTACGTTTAAGATTCTAATTATTTTAACACTTTTGAGAATATGATCCGTGTCCTCTTCCACAAATATTTTATTTGCCAGTATTTCTACAGGGACTCCTAGATCATCCATGTAATATGTCTCAGATCTTACATCTGCATCATTCACAAGGACCAGAGTTTCAACTGATAACCCATGGTGGGAAAGCATTACTGGCTTATCCTCGACCATTATTTCCATCTCTATCATTTACTAGCAATCCTGTGTAGGGCCTACCAAGAATCTTTTCAGCGCTTTCCTTGCGACTCTCAGGAATTCCCTTGTTCCTACTACCATCAGGCAAGCTATAACTGCTTTCATTCACAACAGGGTCCCTTAAAATAATTATATTATCTAGCCAGAACTGCTTTCCAAGACTAAATGATTCAAAATTCTGCACGTAGAATAGCACTGTAAGATATGGTGTAGATACTTTAGATAGATCAATTTTGTGTCGTTGCCATCCAGAATTAAGTTTGGTCTTTTTCATGGTTTTGGTTGCATCAAAGATAGTTTCAGAGATTATTAAATTTGAGTTCGATATTACCCGAGAATTGTAGATTGCCAAGAAGAGTTTGTGCAGTTTCTCTGGATGACCTTCTCCAATCTGAGTTTTATAGTCAAATGACATCTCCTTCCAATGAGTACCCATCGGGTTGATAAACTGCTTTACGGCCCCCGAGGAGAAACGAATAGAATTATGAATATCTACTCCCGATACATGCAAACATCCTAGATGTTCTGTGGAATGTTTCATGACGTATGATTCATTTCCTTGTTTGATATTTCCAGATTCAAAAAGTCGCCATTGATTTGTTCCATCAGCAAATCGGTCAAGTGCGTTTACTGATAAATATGCCCGAGATGGGATCACCATATTTGAGATCCCCGTTTCAATAACATACAATATCTTGGTTGTCTTTAGTTAAAAGTTAACATGGTAAATTGAAACTAGGTGTTGGTCATCTGTGTTTTTTCCATCTAGCTGCAAGAGACCAGATAGTATTCTCTATGCAAAGGCCCCCTCCCCTCTTTTACCAGTTAACACCTGTTTTTTATCCATTGGGAACTATTTTGTGTAATACATTGACTTCGATAGAAATCATCAAAAATTAACATTCACTTGTAACACAAAATAGATCATCTTGATCAATGAATAATTTTTTTAACGATACTTGCCTGGATCAGATAATTCATCTTTTTTAATTTTAGCCCTGATACCCTCCTTTATTTTCTCATTCAGGAATTGCTCTGGATCAAAGTCTGAATCAATCTCGTATATTTTGTTAATTATTGTGGTCTGATGTGATTCTGCGTATACTAGTTTAGTTGGTAAATCAGTGTTTGATTCGATGATATCCCCCTCCCCGTCATCCTTGTTTGATTTGGTTTTAGAGTTGTATATTCCTGCTTTGATTTCTGTGACAAGTTCGTTTGATCTGATTAGTTGTTGTTTGAGTCTGTTAACTGCTTCAATTCGTGCGGTACTGGCTCGATGGAACCACTCAGGGTCCATGTTTAACCATCGACTACGGATGATATTCATGTCCTTTGCTACCGTGTTTATACTGGCTAGTTTCTTGCCATTGATCATTACATTAGAAATCTTTGTTAATGAATACCCTGCAAGCATATAGTCCTCTACTAGTTTCTGTCGGTTAATTTTCTGTGACTTGGTGACTCGACCACCTTTGCTTTGATCCTTTGTTGGAATCTGTCTTTTCATCTCTATTATATTAGTTCAAGGAAATATTTATTATTTTATTTACTTGGTTCTGTAGAGCGTTACGATATAGATACCAAGTATCACTAGTGTTTTTCAATCGAGTTTGTTATTTACTGTATGGTAAAAAAACTAATTACCGTATTAGGTCATAATTTCTAGTTATTGGGTTTTTGTGTCAGAACAGTTCTTTTCCTTTGGGTCTGATCCTACATCTAACTAGCGTATGAGTTTAGGTCGTCTATCTTACAGCAACAAAGATGACAATCAAAAACAAATTCCAAGTTGTTTTGGCCTCTTGTTTTCTTTCTTGAGATGATTAATTTCTGCTTCATGTTCAGGATATTTATTTGTAAATTGCATGCACACTGCCAAATTGACTCAATGTATGATTTTGAACTATATGATCTAAAAAATTCGGTTAAAAATACTAGATTAAATCATCAGTTTTACTTCAAAAAAATGGTGTGTTACGTTTTGGGGCAATTTTATAATTATAAATAAGTATAACGTGCCTAGAGACCTCCCCTACTTTTCTTAATTGTTACTAGTGATTTTCCCATACAGAACTGTTTTAGAACATATTGTCTTGAATCCAATTGTTTCAAATAGATAACGCTGAATTTACACCATATTATGCAGAATTAGGCGTGGTAGCCCTGCCACCCCCCCTAGTACTGCTAGTTGTTACCATTGAACTTCCCATGTAGAACTGTTTTAGAGCACATGGTCCTGAATCCAACATCTTCGGCTAGATAACTCCAGAGCATCACCACATGACGCAAGTTTTGGCTTTTGTGACTGAACAACCCCCCCTACTTCTCTCACTTGTTCGCAGTTGTTTGCCCACACAGAACTATTTTGTACGATCCAAGATAGATCATATTCTTACTATTTTTTCTGATTAGTCGTCAATCTTGGTGATTGGCAATACCATTGTAACAACGGTCAATATACTGTATCTGGCATTCGTGTAAGCAGGTCCTTCTAATGTCTGTATTACCTTGTATTCATGGCTACAGATGACACATTTTCTTGTCTCTTTAAATTTCATCTTTGAAAATTTACATGAATCATGCCAAGGTTCCATCATCAATATGCCTAATGAGTCCATTACAACCCATTGCAGTAAGAGATCAAGTCGGCTATTCCTGGAGAATTGATTTTACGCATAAATTCGGTCAGTCGTTTGTGTGCTTGACCTAGAATCCTACCCCTGCCATCGAGCTGAGTCTTTGAATATACGATTTTTGGTTGGAAACCTCTTTTTTTAACTCTATGATTTCCTTTTGATAGCCCGTAGGCTTTAGCAACTCAATCTCAGAATCCTCATAGTTAATTGGTATGCCAGCCTTGAATTGATCAATCTTGGACTCGAAGAATTCTGAGAGTTCAATTCCACAATCGGGACAGCGGTCAAAAAATCGTAATAAGAGCAAATTTTCCTGTTTGGCTTCCTCAGAATAAATATTATTTTTCATATGTTTTGAACTAATCTGCAGGAACTTGGCAATCTCATTCTGATCGTAACCCAAGTCAACAGCGAATTTGGCCATTACTTTTTGGAATGACGTGATGGACATTCTATCATCGAAATACATTGCTAGTTTTTTCTGCTCTGCAACCCTCTTTTTTAACTGTCTCTTGATTTTTTCCAGGTCATATATCCCAAAGAATGTTTGGATCTGGGCTTGAACTGCTGTTCTACGGGTATCGATTAGTTCTTTGGCACGGTCCATTCGTTCCTGTCGGACTTTATCAGTTTTTATTTTTAAAATTCTAGCCTTGTTGAATTTTAGTTTGTCAGAGATCTTTTCAAAAGTCGTAATGTTGTTTTTTGAGATTGTTGCCAGTAGGTTTAGGATCTCAAACTCTATACCTTCAGGATATTCAATAGTGGAACCGTTTTCTAGATCTCTTGAGGGATCACTTTTCATTCTTTCTGCGACCATTCCTCACTATGCAGTCATACTCCTCATCACTCTGTAATAGTATGCAGTATTAATCTTTACTGGATATTCTAATTTCTCAGATAATTTTTCCTAGATGATGTTTTAGATCTTTACAGAGATTTGGTTCTTTGGATATCCTGCGGATTCCAACTCGTGACCCATCGTTTCCCACAATTCTTTTTTAAATTCATCGTGTCCTTTTTTCAGTTCCTCTTCGACTGCTTGATCAATACACTTTACATATTTTTTATCGGACTTTACAACTGGTTACCACAAGACCTTGTGCATAATCGCTTAGCTGTGAACAAAAAAATCACCATTACACTAAAAAGATCATCAAAAGTGCAATCAAAAATTGGATTATGTATAAACTCTTAATAAAATATCAAATTCAAGCATTTGTCAATTCCGTAATTGGATTTCCTTTCACGATCCATTTTGTACCAGCGATAGTTACTAGCTCAAAACTTCCTTTTTTGCTTGTCAGCATGCCTACATGTTTTCTTATGGTAGTTTGTGAGCCATGACCTAATTCAGTCATGCACATCATAGCTATCGAATCAAGAGTTTCAGAAAGAGCAATTTTATCTTTATTTTTTAGTTCCTCATTTAGATAATCCCGTGTAATATAAAAAAACCTAGCATTTGATTCAATTTCAATGTTCTGATGATCTGCAATTTCCCCATAGTCTGGTTTTTCATTTTTAGTTTGCTTCTCTCTCTCTCTCACAAAAACCCCAGATTCATTTTCTTTTAATTGATCCTTCGCAATAATCTGCCAATCAGCATTATTCTTCTTGCGTTGATTACACAAGTTATGACACAGGACTATATTCTCAATCCTGTTATCATATTCTTTGTTGTTGAGATGATCAAATACCATGAAATGAGGGTTCCGAAGGCCATTATGTTTATGTGTTTTATGATTAAATGGTTCTTTACAGTAAAAACATTTATCTCCATATTCTACTTTGAGTCTTGGAAGCCAATTTCTTTTTTGTTTCTCTGTCAATCTACTAGTTGTCATTGTATTTTTTTCCTGAGAGAGAGAGAGAGAAGTCCATATTTTTTAAGAACACTAACTATGTGGAATTCGAATCGAACTAGGGTTATGGAAGTAAATCTATGCAATATTTTCAGCCTCGTTCATAGTTGTATGTTGTTGATTAGCAGTAAGTGGTTCTTTTGGATCAATGATTTTTTTACTTTTAATGTATTTGTTCCAATATGATTTTTTGAAACATTTTTTGCAAATTTTATGACTTTCTCCTGTCTCATACTCGATTAGATAATGGGGTTTGTTTTGACAACATTGCATGATTTTGTCATTCATTGATTTGATATACGAAGACAAACGTGAACTATCTGGCATCTTCTTTCTCCTCTAGTTGTTCTTTGGCCTTTATCTGATAATCAGAATAATCCTTTTTCTGTTGATTGCACTTTACGTGTGCAAACACAATATTCTCAATTCTATTATCTGACTCTATACAGTTTAGATGGTCATAGTTTTCTAAATAGCCGTTCTTGTATCCATCAATAGTATGCTTTTCATCTATGAATTCATCCTTACAATAAAAGCAAACATGCCCATAATATTTAATTAATAGAGGGCGATATTCTCTTCGTTGTTTCGTGGTCAGTCTGGTGGTCGGTCTGGTGGTCTTCACATTACATGTAGTCATAATTTCTCACCTTGAGGGGGGGAGAATTTTTTGAGAATGGAGAATAACATTGTTATAAAATAACTCAAATTGTCTGGGAGGATTTTTGAACTATGTATGGCAGATCTATGTTCTGCGTAAAAAAAACCACTCATTGTACGACCTCAAATCCTTCAAGACAGTTTCGTCCACTATCCAGTGATAATTTCTTGCAGTTATCGCAACTGTCAACTTCATATTTTTCGCCCATCAAAACTCCAACAAAGTGGGTATATGGTGGGCCATGACCGCAACTATGTGTCATTTCGCAATCCTCTTTTTTTCATGCTCTTCTCCAATTTTGATTAATTGGGTAATTCTCTTTGATCGAGATTCGAGGCCTCTAGGTTCAATAATTTTTTCAACTGATTTTGGCAAAAAAATTGTGTATTGTTTGCAAGGATCATTTGTGGGGCGACCAGGTTTTGGCATAATTACCCAGTTCATACCGATTTTATAAATGTTAACAGTAACCTATTACCTTTATTAGATTTCAGCGTATTTGTTTACTATTATTTCCAAAATAATATACTTTATAAAGTTATTAATTAACAGTTTCCTATTGAAAAATTTATTGGATGTGCATGAACGTTTGGAAATATTGGAAACAGTGTATGATAGTCCAATAGAATCTAATTTCTGTTTAATGAAATTTACTGATCTTGACTGGCCATCAAATAAGGATGAAAATTTTTTCTCTATTTTAAAGGATTTAGCTTTGCGAGGTCCTTTGAGTTTGACTTCTTTAGCTTCAAATTATGCTGATAGTAATCATCCTTTTGACAGTGTGAAGCAAACTTTTTTTCGTATTCTTAATGGTTCGAAACATACTGGAAACATCAGCATGCAAGCACGTGAGTTGGTTGTGAAAGAAAAGCGTCTTTTCAAACTTGCACCTCTTGGTGTTCTCTTTGTTATTAGTGTCTTTCATTGTAATCGATACTATAATGATGAGAATAATAAATATTTTAGAGCAGACGATTTTTCTTATCAAAAAGACATCAATGGGATTTTAGATAATTTGAAAAAACATTGTAATTATTTTCCTTTGATTTTTGATAATTTAGACTATATAAAATCTCATGAGCAAATTGATGCCAATGTCATTTTTGATATTCTTGAGCCTTCTTCTCCTTTTGTTGATCAGTCTTTTTATTCTTTTTTAAATTTTAAACCTGAATCTGAAATAGATTCTATTATTCCTTTTATTTTTTATTTTTCTAATGCCCTCAAATATTTTTCATCTACTAATAATGTCATTGATTTAAAAAAACCCATACTTTCTGAATTAAAGCCTATTTCTAAATCTATGATGGACGAAATGCAAAAACAGTTTGATGCGTGTTATAAAATTAATGAGTCTTTTTTTAAGATTTAGATTTTTGTAAACTTCAATGTATCCCTTATGTATTTTAACTCATCTTGAAAATCACCTACATTGATTACAAGAGTTTTATTTTCAACACTGGATCAGTTAATGCACCTGGTCTGACACTTGTTGAGGCCAAAAAATGAATCATTGTTTTTAATCTCAAGTCTTGAAACATTCAATCATTATCTCTATTGCAGCAGTTGAAATTAAAAATTATCTTGATTTTCTGTTCGATAAATGATCATGCTTCTGGAAAGTTCTTATACAGAAATGCTTTCTGTTCCCATTCTTTCATTTTTTCAGCCTGCTCATCAACTCTTGATTGTAATGTTGCAATCACTTTGTTTTTATTCGACAGCTCGTCTATCTTTTCTTGTTTCTTTTGCAGATCTACTTTTTGCCGTTGTGTTGAATCAATCGTCAACTCTGGAATTGCCTTTACAAACTCGGCATAGCACTCCTCTCTGGTCGGCTGTAGGTACGTACCATCAAGACCCCTTTTGTGGGCCATTAGCTTCTCTGCAATGTTGGAATTTACATCATTGTTTAGTTTTAGAATTGTGTTGAAACGCTTCCTAAACCCATAGATCAACGATTTGTCATATCTTGTATTTGATATCTTGCTACGATTGATTCCGCTCTGTCTGAAAAGATGTCCAATAATATATCTTAGATTGTCAGATGTGACATGCTTTACCTTGACTGACTTTGTTTTTTTTGTAATAAATAGCACAGATTTGGGGCCAAATACCTCACCGTTGATCTTTCTGCTTTCAAGGTATTTGTCAACAATTGATGTTGCCTCGGAGGTTAGAAACGCCCAATAATTCTCCTTGGAATTTGCATAAATCGAAATCGCATAGCAGTATTTTTGAATTGAGGGATTTGTGGGGTGTGGCATAGGTACAAGATCATTGACCATCAGTACAGGATCAGTCAAAGCTCCAGGCCTAATCCCAGTGGATGCCAAAAAATGAACCATAGCTTTTACTCTCAAGGACTTTGTACACATCAGCATGGATTGTATATCATCTGTTGTTATCGGTTTTGTACCGCCAGACAGACTGTTGTCTTTTTTTATTGAGAGTCTTATCCTGTCTTTATGCCAGTCACAGTCATTCATAATAAAGAATTTTTCCACACCTGCAAGTCTGGTTCTTATTGTGGCAGTCTTGCACCCACTATCTTCCATGGAATCAATGTATTTTTCAAACATGGTGTCTAGTTCGTCCTTTTCCAATTTTGCTGCCTTTTCATACTGGTCTGGCATTTGATTTAATTCCAAAAAGTATCTAATGTATCCTGTATAGTCAGACTTTGTGTTTTCTGTGGAAATTCCCCTGGCGAATTTTCTAAACTCGGGTGACTCATCTTGCATTTTTGAGGCATATTTGAGATTTAATCCGTTTATTGCCATATTCTAATCTACGAATATGATAATAAAAACATTGTTTTTTACTCGTAATAATTCCCATTATTAGCACATAATTTTTTAGAAATATCTGAAAAAGAATGAATAATGGTGGAAAATTAGTAAAGTCATCATCATGAAATTCAGATTAGATCAAGATTCACTTGGAAAAGTCAAAATTCCAGCTGACGCATATTATGGGGCATTCACAGGAAGAGCAATCAAGCAATATCACGTAACAGGCAACAAAAGCCATGAAAATTTAATCAAGTCATTTGTAATGATAAAACGATCTGCAGCAGTTGCAAATATGAAAACAAAGGCAATTGACACAAAACGTGGAAAAGCCATAGTTACAGCATGTGACAAAATTCTAGCCGGAAAATATGTTGATCAGTTTGTAGTGGATATGATAAATTCTGGTGCAGGTACTGCATTTAACATGAATTCTAATGAAGTAATTTCAAATGTTGCTTTGGAAGTTCTACATAAGAAAAAAGGACAGTATGAATTCCTTCATCCAAATGACCATGTCAACATGTCTCAATCAAGTAACGATACATACCCTACTGCAATGCATGTTGCAATTTTGATAAATCTCAAAGAAACTATTCCTGTAATTGACATATTGATAAAATCATTATCTAAAAAAGCAAAACAATTTTCATCATTTAAAAAAATTGGAAGGACTCACTTGATGGATGCATTGCCAGTAACATTAGGTAGCGAATTTGCAGCATATGTCACTTCAATTTCTAAAGCTAGAAAAGAAATCATCGATGCACAAAAAGAATTACAAAATGTAGCACTCGGCGGTACTGCTGTAGGTTCAGGAGCAAATACTCCAAAAGGATATAGAAAAATTGCGATTGCAGAACTAGGAAAAATTTCAAAGTTATCATTAAAACCAGAAAAAGATATGCAACATAGTTTACAAAGTAAATTTGCAGTTGCAAACTTGTCAAGTGCGTTACGAAACTTGGCAATAGAAATTGGTAAAGTTTCAAATGACATTAGATTAATGGCATCAGGTCCAATTGCAGGATTAGCAGAACTAGGGATTCCCGCAGTTCATGCAGGTTCATCAATTATGCCTGGAAAAGTAAACCCGTCATTAGCAGAATGCATGAACATGGTTTGTTTCAACATTATTGGAAACGATACATCAGTTTCTTGTGCAGCACAAGGAGGACAGTTCGAACTAAACGTAATGCTTCCAGGAATGCTAAAGTGCATGCTAGAATCAACAGACATGCTGAAAAACTTTTTACCAATATTTTCTGCAAATCTAATTGATGGTCTAACAGCTAACAAAGACAAATTACGTGAGGACATTGAAAATAGTCCAGTAATTGTTACATTGCTAACTCCAAAAATAGGATATCTGAAATCTGCAGAACTTTTCAAAGAATCACTAAAAACTGGAAAGACCATTAGAGAACTTGTAGTTTCAAAGGGATTAATGAGTAACAAAGAGATCGATTCTCTATTCGGATAAATCATGGCAAAGATCTTTGTCGAAGCCTATGGATGCTCTGCAAGTTTCGCAGATTCAGAAATGATTTCAGGATTAATTTTGAATGGAGGGCATACTTTGACTGATAATGCATCAGACTCTGATCTAAATGTCATAGTTACTTGCTCGGTCAAAGATTCAACTGCAAACAAAATGATGTATAGAATTAATTCATTAAAATCAAAACCACTCATCGTAGCAGGATGTCTTCCAAAGGCAGAAAAAGAAAATGTGGAAAAATTTTCAGAGAATGCAAGTTTACTAGGGCCCAATTCATTAGGGAAAACACTTCAAGTGATTAATTCAACTCTAGCAGGAAGGAAACAAATTGCATTAGAAGATACTGGCTTGTCAAAAGTTGGACTTCCAAAAGTACGACTAAATCCAACAGTAGGAATTGTAGAGATTGCAAGTGGGTGTATGAGTGAATGTACCTTTTGCCAAACCAAATTATCCAAAGGAGATCTTTCAAGTTACAGATTAGGGGATATCGTAAGACAAGTTCAAACTGAAATCAAAGAGGGATGTAAAGAAGTATGGTTAACTTCTACAGATAATGGATGTTATGGATTTGATATCGGTACTGATTTACCATCATTAGTAAACGCAGTAACTGAAATTCCAGATGATTTTATGATACGTGTAGGTATGATGAATCCAATGTACATGCCAAGGATTAAAGAAAATTTGATTGAATCTTTTGACAATCATAAAGTTTTCAAATTTTTACATATTCCAGTACAAAGTGGAAGTGACAAAGTACTAAACGATATGAAACGAGGTCACACATCTGGAACATTTAGAGAAATCGTGAATAAAGTAAAAGAAAGATTTGGAGACTTTACTATTTCTACAGATATCATTGTAGGTTTTCCTACCGAAACAGAAAAAGAATTCCAAAAAACAATATCATTACTAGATGAAACAAAGCCAGATGTCGTTAATCTATCAAAGTATAGTGCAAGACCTGGAACAGATGCTGCTGAATTGGATCAGATTGATGCAGCTGAAGTTAAGCGAAGAACAAAGATAGTTTTTGAACAGATCAGTAAATTGTCAATGGAGAGCAATCAAAAGTGGATCGGCTGGAAAGGCAGGGTTTTATTTGATGAGATGACAGATGAGGGGATAAAGGGCAGAAATTTTGCTTACAAGCCTATAGCAGTTAAAGACAAGGTGGAACTGGGTCAATCACATACAGTGGAAATCATGAATGCTACTGTAAAGCGATTGATCGGTAAGATCGCAAGCTAATTTTTTTCGATCTAAAATTTGATTAAAAAAACGTAAGAAGGTTTTTTATCTAAATCAGAAAACAAGATTAGAGATGAGTTTTCAAGTTAAAGAACCAGTTTTAGTCATAGGCCTGGGTGGCATAGGCTCAAAACTAGCAATAGATGCTAAAAATTCTCTAAATTCAGATTGTCTAATAATTAGTAACGATAAAAATGACTTTGTATCAGAAATTCCATCAGTTCATGTTTCTACTGAATCAGTAGTCAATCCATCAGTTCAACTAATCAGAGGTTCAACATACAAAGTTGCAGAGGAAATAAAATCAAAAATTTCAGGTTATTCCACAGTTATCTTAATGAGTAATTTAGCAGGTAAAGCAGGCTCAGCTATAGCACCAGTAGTATCAGAAATGTGTAAAGAAGCAGATACAGGATTAGTTTCATTTGCAATTATGCCTTTCAAATATGAAAAAGATAGAATTTTCAATTCAGGAGTATCCCTAAAAAGAGTTAGAGAAAACTCAAAATGTACAATTGTGTTAGATAATGATTCACTACTTGAAAGTAATCCAGATTTAAGTCCAAAGGCATGTTATGAAATTGCAAATTCTGCAATGATGCATGTAGTAAACTCACTAGGTTCATCAGAAATATCCAATGAAACAAGCATTCTATCCACAAGCAAGGATGGTCAACATATTGAAGACTCGCTAAGAGATTCACTCAAAATGCTTTATGGAAATGCACCTCCAAATTCAGTTAAACGCTCAATGTTGTATGTAGTTGGAGGAAGTAACATTCCGGTAGGAGTAATCAATTCAATTACAAACCTTACAGCAGGGATTGTTAATGAAAGCAATTCACAGATAGATATGACATCATCATCATCAGCAGAAGAATCTAAAGTTGTAATGGTATCATCAATCCAAGGAATGACAAAATTTGATAATTATGATCCTTTAGGAATGATTCCACAAGAAAATACACTTGATTGGTCAACACCAGATTGTAGTATTGATTGTGAATTAGACTTGTATCAACTAGAATAAATTTATTTTTTAAAATTATAATTTTTTGAAAAGAATTAATCTTTCTTTGGTGCTTCGTTAGCTGGTTCTTCTTTCTTTGGTGCTTCGTTAGCTGGTTCTTCTTTAGATGGCTCTTCTACCTTATCTGAAACTTTTTTAGTTTCTTTTTCAGGAGTTACTTTAGATTCTGCATCTTCGTCATATTTAGTAACAAGAATATATCCTTCATCAGTTTTGCTCATTCTAACTCTGACTTTTCTTGGTGGATTTCTAACACCTCTTGCCCAAATGTCATGAGCTAATTCTTCATCTATTTTAATTGTCTCAACTTTCATGTGATGTTGAGCGAATTCTCTGATCATGTTAATTGCTCTAACGGCTCTATGTTGAGATTGTGAAAGTTTTACTTTACCAAGTGGAATTGTATAAACTCGTTCTAATTCTTGAGACAACTATCCGACCTCCACATCAGTTGATCTCCAAGCTCTACGCTTTGGATTAGTTCTAACATTTCTCTTAGTTTTGAGAATAATCCATGCAGGTACTGCTGATGTCTGTCTAGTCTTTTTGAGTAGACGGATTTTCCTTGGAGAGGACTTGCGTGCAGCCATAGATTTTCAGGCACGAAGAGCTCTTTTTAAATGAATCTCAGGATTGAAGGCAATCTTGAATCTGTTTTAAAATTCTAGCAGAAGCTCCCCACACAAGTTGACTTTGATATTCAAAAGTGTACATTTCTTGAATGAGATTGTGAGACGGATCTGGATCCTTTGCTTCAGTTTTTAAAAATGACTCTAAAGGTATATGAAAAATCTTTTCAACTTCGGCGTTAGCTGAAAGTGCAGAAATTTCATTTACCACCGAAATAAATGGTAAAATCAAAAAGCCAGAATTTAATGTAACAACAGGTTCCAATTGGCCAATTACCTGTTCTTTGGAAATTAATAGCCCAATCTCTTCACGGGTTTCTCGTAATGCAGTTTCTAAAAGATCTGAATCATCAAAATCTAATTTTCCTCCAGGGAATGAAATTTCACCTGCATGAAATTTCATATGTTTTGGTTTTTCAGTCATTACAACAATTGGCTCTTTACCGTAAATCACCACTAGTACTGATGCTAAACGATATTTTCCATCAGATTCAATTTTAGGATTAATTTGTGTAGAAAGGTGAGATTTTAATTCATCTAGAAGCATCGTAATTCTTTCCTACCATTCCATATGGGTTTTGGTATTCAAAGGTTTTAACCAAGGATAAAAGAATTGAAAATATGACAATCAGGTATGAAGCTAATCCTCCCAAAATTTTACCTGATGTAGATACAAATGAATCAATTAAAAAATTCATAGATAAAATAAAAATAATTTCAAAAAAATGTGATGCAATTCATCTAACAGAGAATGTATTAGGATTTCAAAGGGTTTCACCAATTAAAGTTGGTAAAATAATCAAACAAGAAATTCCAGATTTGTCAATTACAGTTAGTCTTAGAGTTAGAGACAAAAGTGAAAAAGAGATTTTAGAATTTGTAGAGAAATGTATTTCAATTGGATTTTCAGGAATTTTAATTCTAATGGGGGATCCATCTCAATCAGGTAAAGAGGATTCAGGCCAAATTCCAAGTTCCACTGCAAAGAGATTGAAACAGCAGGGGTTTGATTCTAAAATTGAGATATATCTTTCAATATCAAACAAGCCTAATTTCTCCAAAATTGGAAAAAAAGTAGATGCAAGCCCTAAAGGATTCATGACTCAAGTAATTCAAAATGTAGAACAAGTTCAAAATTTATCAGATAATCTCAAGGGGTTTTCAATAATTCCAATACTCTTATTCCCATCTCTTAAAAATGAAAAATCAGCAGCATTTCTGAATATTGATTGGATAAAACATAGTCAAAGATTTGACGAATTTGTAAAAGAGATACATGAAATTACAGGAGACATACTAATCACATCACCAAGTGACTTTGGTGGATTAAATGAATATCTAGAAAAATCAAATAATTAAAGTACAAAATATTTTGCATTCGGATGATGAATGACAATTGCAGCAGTAGATTGTTCAGGTATGATTTGCCCAGATTCAGTTAAAGTCATTCCAGATTTTTCAGGTTCCAATAATTTCCAAACCAGATGATGTTGGGCCACATCAGGACAACTAGGGAATCCCCAGCTATACCTTAAACCGCCTTTTTCTAAATTCAATTCAGTTTTGATTCTCTGATTTGCCCACTCGGCTAAAGCTTCTGCAACTTCAACTGCCAACCCATGAAGATAGTATGCATCAGTGTACTTGTCCTCTTTATTCCATTGTTCAATAATATCAGCCACCTTATTTCCCACAGTTACAGATTGAAATGCAACAATATCCTCATCACCAAAATAATCAGTCAGACACAAATGGTCCGGTTTTGTTGAACGAGGGAATTCCAATTCAATGTTATCACCATGAGAATTCTCAACTAGTAATTTTCTATCTTTATTATGACATTTGAAATACCCATAAACAACTTCAGGTTCAATGAGTTTATCTCGAATTATCCTCATTTTCCATTCAGTTAACAATTGTTCATGTTCTTCTTGGGATTCAGAGCCTGCTTTTCCCCTCAACCCCCAAGATAATTTGAAAAGGGATTTTTTATCAATCATAGTCCAAACTTTATCCATATTGATTTGATCTAATTTTAAACGAATTGGCTCACCGATTATTTTGGGAGTAGGAGGTTGAACTGGTTTGATATCACTTTTTGGAAGTGTATCAGGATCTACGATTGCAGTAGATTTTTCTTTCCAGTTCTCTAATTTTTCTTTCCAGTCAGCTAAGAGTTTTGGTTTTTCATCAGAAACTAAAACATCCATTGTTTTGAGACCCTCAAACATAGTATTGCAGTAAAACACACCAGGTTCGTAAATCCCATCTTCTTTTGCTATTCGATTAATGTAATTGGTGTTAATTGCAGCACCGCCACAAAGAATCGGAATAGCCATATTGTTTTTCCTAGCATATTCCACAAAGAATTTCATTTGTTTTGAAGTAGAGACCAATAATGCTGACAATCCAATTGCATCAGGTTTTGTTTCATCTATTTTGTCAAGGAATTTTTGTAGTGGAACTTGTTTTCCCAAATCATGTACAGTGTATCCATTATTTTGAAAAATTGTTTTTACAAGATTTTTGCCAATATCATGTACATCGCCATAAACAGTACCTAAAACAAGTACGCCTTTGCTTGTTCCTTCCTCTTTAACTAGATATTTTTCTAGTTCGCCGACTGAGGCTTTCATACATTCTGCAGACTTTAGAACAAAAGGCAAGATCAATTCCCCTGAGCCAAATTTATCACCAACTTCTTTCATTGCAGGAAGTAAATCTTCATTGAGAGTTCTAATGGCACTATCATGGGTGATTTCTTTGGGAGCATCAAGAGAAAGAACCCCATCAATATTTTTGATAGTATCATTTTTTCCAAGTTTCTCAGCAATTGCAGATACAACATCATTTTGAATTCCGTCTTTAAGGCGATTTACAATTCTAAAATTTGCACGTTTTCCTGCAGGCCAGGAAGGATCAACATCAACTTTCTTTAAAGCAGTACCAACTTTAGTTCCTACATTCTCAAAATAGGCAATCAAATCAGATAATGCATCAGGATGTGTGTTAAAGATTAGATCATCTACGAGTTTTTTCTCCTTCTCATCAATTTCACCATAAGGAATAATCTCTTTTGCGTTAACTATTGCAGAATCAAGGCCAACTTTAACTGCATGATACAAGAATGCTGAATTTAGAACTTTTCTAGCATACGGTGCAAGACCAAAACTGATGTTGCTAAGACCCAAAGTTGTAAAGGAATTAGGAAATTTTTCTTTGACTAGCCGAATTCCCTCCAAGGTATTTTTTCCTGCATCAAGGAATTCATCCTCACCAGTTGCCAAAGTAAATGTAAGGACATCAAAAATAAACTGTTCAATTTTTAATCCATATTTTTTTCCGGTTTCATAAAGTAATTCTGCAGTATCAACTTTTTGCTGAAAAGTTTTAGCCATCCCTTCAGGTCCAATACACAAAGCAATGGCAGGCAAGCCATACTTTGCCATGATGGGAGCCAATTTTTCAAATCTACTTCCGTCACCTTCAAGATTTATTGAGTTAATTATGGGTCTTCCAGGTATCTGTGTTACAGATGCTTCAATGACTTTAGGATCTGTAGAGTCAATTACTAGTGGTGCATCAATTTCTATGCTCAACTGTTTAACTAAATTCAACATGAATTCTCTTTCATCTGCTCGTTCCGTAGTTGCAACACAAACATCAAGACAGTGTGCACCATCCTCAACTTGCATTCGACCCAAATCAACTAATCCCTCATAATCATCTTCAAGAACCATTTTCTTTGCTTTACGAGAACCTTGGGTATTGAGTCTCTCACCAATAATCATAGGGGCAGGGATTTGTTTTAGATCAACTGCTTTCAATGCTGAGCTTACTCTTGGAACTGTCAATACTATAAAATCACACCTGTTTTTGTAAATACTTAACCCTCAATAGAACTTGCTTTTTCGTCAATTACTTTCCTTAGAGCCTTGATGTGTTCAGGGTTTGTTCCACAACAACCACCAATAATTCGAACTTTCTTGTAATCATTCAGAAAATCACCCAAGGCCTTGCCCATTTTTTCAGGAGTCATTTTGTAAACTGCTTGGCCTCCATCGTTTTCAGGCATACCTGCATTTGGAACAACCAGTATGCTATGTTCATCTTGTTCATCTAACCACTGAACACTAGGATTCATCTCAATAGGACCAGTAGAACAATTTAATCCAAAAACATCAATTCCCATATCAGAAACAGTTGTGTATGCAGCTTGGATATTTGTGCCAAGTAGCATTTTGCCGTATTGATCCAATGTAGTATTTGCAATGATTGGGACCTTTTTGCCAGTTTTTTTGATTGCATTATGACATGCCTCAATGACAAGTTTGATTTCTAAAAGGTCTTGACTTGTTTCAATTAATAATGCATCAGCACCACCAAGAATTAATCCTTCAGCTTGTAACTCAAATGCTTTACGGATTTCATCTAGCGGTATTTGACCAAGATCAGGATCATTGGAACTTGGAAGATAGCCAGTGGGGCCCATTGACCCAATTACATATCTAGGTTTATCAGAATATTCTGCACAAATTTCAGATGCAAGTAAGGCAATTTTTTTATTAAATTCAATAGTTTGATCTCCAAAACCATATTCAGCAAGTTTGATTTTATTTGAGCCAAAAGAATTTGTTTCGACACAATCAGACCCAGCATCTAAATAATTTCGATGTATTTCTTTAATCCATTCAGGATGTGTGATTACCAATCCATCATTAAAACCATCTTGATTATTTGGAAAGTCTTCTGGTTGAGGGTCATGCCTTTGGATTTCAGTTCCCATTGCGCCATCAAATAACAATACACGGTTTTTCATTGCATCAAGAAAAGGCTCTTTTTCAGTCATCATCCTATTTTCAAAACATTCCAGCACAGTTTAACTCTTTTCAGAAAAAACTACAAAGAGATGTGAGATTGATACGTATGTTGAAATTAGGTGGAATGGGTTTGATGTACATTTATGCTGAATCTTCAAGTAAACAATCTAGTCCGTAGTGCCACTTTTTTTCAGCATGCAGGAATCTCAATAGTTTTTGTCTTTATGCCCATAATTGCAAAAGAGGTTACTGAATCCATATTTGAGATCGGACTTTTGGTAGCATCATTTAGTTTTGCCCAAATTTTATCTGAAATCTATTTTGGAAGACACTCAGATAAGAAAGGAACTAGGCTCAAATTCATCAGAATTGGCTTTATCGGATGTGCTGTTGCATTTGGATTGCATTATTTTGCAGACGACCTCACCTCATTTTTCATAGTAAGAATTCTTGCAGGAGTTGCAAGTGGTATAATGATTCCTGCAATGATTGCATATACCTATGAGGCAAATATTGACAAAAAAAGAGCAGCAACTGTAATTTCATTTCATGCGTTAGGATGGCTTACAGGAATTGCAGCAGCAGGATTTGCAAATGATCTTAAATTAATTTTCTTGCTAAGTGCAGCATCATTTGTAATTGGATTACTCTTTACAATTAGACTGCCAAATCCAGAACAAGTAAAAGAATTAACTCCAGGCAGTACAAAAAAAATAATTTCAAAAAATAAATTTCTATTTTTATCATTGTTACTAAGACATATTGGTGCAGCAGCAGTGTGGACCATTCTTCCAATAATGTTAATGGAGAAATGGGGTGCGGAACTTTATCAAATATCAATAGTATATGTTGCAAACACATTGACTGCGTTTATTTTGATGAATGTGATGGCAAGTAAAATCCACCTATCCAATGTAACTAAATTCAAAATTGGGATTGGATTTACAACATTTGTATTTGTAGGGTTATTGTTTGTTACAGAATGGTGGATGGCAATGCCGTTTATGGCACTGGTTGGTGGAACATGGGCATTTTTGTTCATTGGCGGGAATTTTCATCTGATGGAAAACAATCCTCGTTCCACATCTACTGGAATCTTCAGTTCAACTCTATCTATTGCTACAGTAGTAGGTCCTGTAATTGCAGGCAGTATTGCATTTGCATTTGACTATTACACAGTAATGTATTTTGCAATTGCAATTATCATTTGTGCATTTATAGTATCATTAAAAATTAAAGAATAGAAAATAATTAAACATCAGGCAATGTAATGGTATGTAGCAGCAGGATTATTTTTGATGGAAATTATTCCGCAATGTTGTTCAATTATTGATTTACTATCTTAATCCCCAACGAGACATTACTTTATTTTCTAATCTCTTGAAAATAACACCATCTACAACAAGGCCAATACCCATGATTACAACCATTATTCCAATGACTTGAGAGACATCATTTAGAGAACGACCTGCATTAAGCAAGAACCCCAATCCTAAGAATGAAAATAATATCTCAGCACCAATTACGCCTCTCCAAGCAAAAGCCCAGCCTTGTTTGAATCCGGAAATCATGTAAGGAAAAGCTGCAGGAATCAATACAGCAGTGATTAGCTGGGTTCCCTTTGCACCCATATTTCGAGCAGCCTCAATATAGTGAGGATCGATGTTTTTGACTCCGGTGTAGGTGTTAATTGTAACTGCAAAAATTGCACCAATTGCAGTGACAAAAATTATTCCACCAACAGTAAAGCCAAACCAAAGTATTGCCAAAGGTACCCAAGCAATGGATGGAATCGATTGTAATCCCAAAACTAGAGAGCCCACAGTTTGATTGATAACTTCAATTCGCGCCATAAGGATTCCCAAAACAACACCGCCAGTAATTGCAATTCCCAATCCAATAGCCAACCTCCACATACTAGTTACAATTCCATAAAGTAAACTTCCATCTGCTGCACCATATGCCAGGTCTTCAGCTACCTCATATGGAGACGGGAAGATATTATCAGGCCACACTCCGGCCATTGCAATTATTTGCCATGCAACAACAATTCCAATATAAAATGCAATTCTATGTGGTGTGAAATTTTTTGCCATAATTATCACTCTTGTCTTTTCTTTACCTCAGGTCGAAGTTCTTTTAAAATATCTTGTTGAAATTGCAATAGTTCTTTATCTTCAGTAACTCTAGGTCGTGGGAAATTATTATCAACTTCTTTTTTAATTACTGAAGGGCGATTACTGAAAATTACTACCCTAGTTCCAAGTACAGCAGCTTCTGCAACATTGTGAGTTACAAACAAAATTGTCTTTTTTGTCTTTTCCCAAATTAGCTGCATCTCAACTAGTAACAAGTCACGAGTCTGTGGATCAAGTGCAGCGAATGGTTCATCCATTAGCAATACATCAGGATCCATTACAAGAGCTCTTGCAATAGCTACACGCTGTTTCATTCCAGTAGAAAGTTGGTAAACAAAAGAATCTGCAAATTTAGTTAATTGCATCATATCCAAATACCTATGAGATATTTTGGCTCGTTCTTCTTTTGGAATACCAGCCATCTTTAATCCAAATTCCACATTATCCTGAACCTTCAACCACGGGAACAATGCACCCTCCTGAAAGACCATAATCCTTTCAGGGCCGGTTTCAGTGACATTATGACCATCAAACAAGATCTGTCCTTCATCAGGTTTTTCCAAGCCTGCAACTATACGCAAAAACGTAGATTTACCACACCCTGAAGGACCCACCAGACATACAAAATCTCCAGCCTCAACTTTGAGATTTACACCTCCAAGGGCTTTGAGTTTGTGAGAATCATGGCTAAAATATTTTACAATATTTTTTGCCTCAAGTTTGGTCATGGGATATCTTCTCCTTCAATGTGATTTGTATCAAAGTAGTAAAAAATACCAGACAAATCATATCCATTTCTTCCAAGATATCCTAGTGTATCTGCCTTTTCTGCAAATGAATGAATAGAATCAGGTAAAGGATCACCAGTTATTACAAGATTAGATAATGCGATATCTACAACATCATCAGATAGAGATTGACCTAAATGAGAATCTAGAAAATCATTAAAAATAATTCTGGTCTCAAGAGGGTTTTGATTAATCCAAGTTGCTGTTTGATAATGAGAATCTAGAAAATTAGAAATGACGTCAGAGTTTTTTTCCACATAATTTGTATTTGCAATTAAAAGAACAGATGCAAATTCATTATTTGGCCATAGTTCTTCTTCATGAAATAGTCGTTTTCCATCCAATTCAGTTTCTAAAATAGTTGCCCAAGGTTCTGCAACCCAAGCACCATCAATATCACCCTTAACAAATAATGTATAGATATCAGGATTTGGAATATTGTAAACTATAACAGAGCCCCCTCTATCAGCTGTTTTTAATTCATGTTCAGATAGATAATGTCGTAATGATACATCCTGAGTGTTACCAATTTGAGGAGCAGCAATTTTTTTTCCAGCAAAATCAGATGCAGAATTTATTTCAGATTGAGGATGAACTATGAAACTTGCACCACCACTTGCAGCTCCTGCAAGGACCTTTACGCTGTGATTTTCAGAATTTAAAAATCCGTTAATTGCAGGTCCTGGGCCAACATATGCCAAATCAATCGAATTTGCAAACAAGGATTCTATAGCCTGAGGACCGCTATCAAAAACTCGAGTTTCAATTTTGGTGGTATTTCCCATGTTTGCTTTAAAGAATCCTTTTTCCATCCCTATAATTGGAATGGCATGGCCAATATTTGGAAAATATGCAATGCGAAGTTTATTGTCATGCGAGTCTTCAGAATTCAGAGATATACCCAATACAGATAGCAGGATAATTCCCACAGCACTTGCAAAAATTACCGATCGAGTTTTCATAAAACAGCGTTATATCTGGCGGTTAAATAATCATCGAATTTTAGCTCAAGCTAGTCAGAAATTTTTGGAAAATAGTTGATTTGGAGCCCATCACAAAAGATAAATTCCAAAATACGACGGAAAAGATGTTTTATGACTCAAAAAGGAATTCTTGCATTTTCTGGCGGACTAGATACTTCAGTTGTTGTAAAGTATCTGCAAGACGAACATGATATGGATGTCATTACAGTTACAGTAGATGTTGGACAAGGTGACGATTGGAAAAAAATTGCAGCCAAAGCAAAAAAATTAGGAGTAAAAAAACATTACAATATTGATGCAAGAAAAGAGTTTGTCAAAGATTACATTTTTCCTTCAATTAAAGCAAATGCGCTTTATCAAAAAAAATATTGTCTTGCAACAGCACTAGCTAGGCCGTTAATTGCAGAAAAAGTTTTAGAAATAGCAAAAAAAGAAAAAGTTACATCACTTGCTCATGGTTGTTCAGGAAAAGGAAATGATCAAGTGCGATTTGATATCACATTACGTTCAGGTTCAGATCTTCCAATCATTGCTCCAATCAGAGATAAAAATCTAGACAGAGATACAGAATTAAAATTTGCAAAAAAACACGGAATTGAAATTGATACTGTAGCAAAAAAATTCAGCATTGATCAAAATTTGTGGGGACGTGCAATCGAAGGGGGTGTATTAGAAGATCCATACAACGAACCTCCAGATGATGCATTCATTTGGGTTAAAACAAAAAACTTGTCTGACAAACCAACATACTTGGAGATCAAATTTAACAGAGGCATACCAGTTGGAGTCGATGGAAAAACAATGGAACCATTAAAACTAATTGAATACATTAACAAAAAAGCAGGAAATGCGGGTGTAGGAATAGTGGACCATATTGAAGACAGAGTCGTAGGAATCAAATCTCGTGAAGTTTATGAAACTCCAGCAGCAACTTGCCTAATTGAAGCTCATTCGGATTTGGAAAAAATGGTCCATACAAAACATGAAAACAAGTTCAAGTCAATGATTGATGATGAATGGGCATATTTGGTCTATTCAGGACTCTGGCAAGATCCTCTAAAAACAGATCTAGATGGATTCATTGAGACTTCACAAAAACCAGTCTCTGGAACTGTGAAATTAAAATTGTATAAAGGAAATCTCAGAGTAGTTGGAAGAAAATCCAATAATTCATTGTATAGTCACAATATTGCAACTTATGGAGTAGAATCCACATTTGATCAAAGATTGGCCAAAGGATTTGTTGAATTATGGGGAATGCAGTCAACAGAAGCTAATAAATTACAAAAGAAAAGGTCTACAAAAACATGAACTGCCCAGAATGTGATGCAACATTAAACATTCCAGCCGATGCCTCAGTAGGAGAAATTATTTCCTGCCCTGATTGTGGTGCTGACTTTGAAATCGCAAAAAAAGATGGATCAAATGTCGAGCTTAAACAAGCAGAAACCGTAGGCGAAGACTGGGGAGAATAATGTCAAAAGTTTGTATCGTTTTTGACCGCTTAAGAACGGAAGAAAAGATGCTTCAAAAGGAAGCTGTTGCACTAGGACACGATGCATTGATGCTAGATGCAAAAATTACTCAGATCGACACAGACAGTAAAAAAGAAGATTTTGATTTAGGAGATGTTGTTTTAGAAAGATGTGTTAGTTATTTTAGAGGACTGCATTTTACTGCAAGTTTAGAATTTATGGATATTCCCGTACTAAACAAGTTTAAAGTTGCAAACACTTGTGGAAACAAAATGTTCATGACATTACTTTTGAAAAAAAACAACATTCCAACACCTAAAACATATTTTTCATTTTCAAGTGATAGTGCTGCTGAAAATTTAGAAAAAGTAGGATTTCCACTGGTCATCAAACCTGTAATTGGAAGTTGGGGAAGAGGAGTCATGCCATTAAAAGATAAAGATACCATGGAAGCAGTTTTTGAAATAAGAGATATCACAGATAGCCCTCATGATAGGATTTACTATTTACAAGAATTAATCCAAAGACCACCAAGAGATATCAGAGTAATCACAGTGGGAGATGAGCCTATTGCAGCTATGTATAGAAAATCCTCAGGAGGATTCAAAACAAATATCGCTTTAGGGGCAGATCCGGAGATTTGTGAGATCACAAAAGAAATGGAGGATATGGCATCAAAAGCATCAAAAGCCATGGGGGGTGGAATTTTAGGAATAGACATGATGGAAGATGATCAGAGAGGGTTAGTCGTACACGAAGTTAACAATACAGTAGAGTTCAAAGGTTTAGCAAGAGTTGCGCAGCGAAACATACCAAAAGAAATGATAGAATATGCGCTAAACTACGTAAGAAGATAAATTATACTCCTTTAGGAGGTCTCTTATCATGAAAGTAGGAGTTGTAGGAGCATCAGGATATGTAGGTGGAGAAACACTTCGTCTTCTAGTAAATCATCCAAAAGTAGAGATCGCAATGGTCACCTCAAGACAACATGTTGGAGAATATCTCCATAGAATCCAACCAAGTCTGAAAGGGTTTACAGATATGAAATTTTCAGAGTTAGATTATGATAAAATAACAGACAAGTGTGATGTGGTGTTCACTGCAGTACCTCATGGAACTGCAACTGAAATTGTAAAGGCACTCTATGATAGGGGGGTCAAAGTAATTGACTTGAGTGCAGATTATAGATTGCATAATCAAGATGCATATGACAAATGGTATGGTTGGGAACATCCACATCCAGACTATTTGGAAAAATCAGTTTTTGGAGTACCAGAATTACACAGAGAGGAAATTAAAAAAGCACAACTAGTTTCTTGTCCAGGATGTATGGCAGTTACATCAATGCTTGCACTTGCACCATTAATCAAAAATAATCTTATCGATGAAGATCACATTATTGTTGATTCAAAGATAGGTTCATCAGGAGCAGGCTCAGGTTCAGGAACAGCTCATGCAATGAGAGCAGGAGTGATCAGACCATACAAGCCAGCAAAACACAGACACACTGGTGAAATTGAACAAGAGCTTGGTCAAATTGCAGGACACAAAATTCGTGTATCAATGAGTCCACATGCTGTAGATGTAGTCAGAGGTATCTTGTGTACAAATCACACATTCTTGAAAAAAGATATTGAAGAAAAAGAACTATGGAAAATATATCGTCAAGCATATGGTGAAGAAAGATTTGTTAGATTAATCAGAGATAAGAAAGGATTGTATAAATTCCCAGATCCAAAATTCCTAGTAGGTTCAAACTTTTGTGATATTGGATTTGATTTAGATGAGGATAACAATAGATTGATTGCACTTTCGGCATCAGATAATTTAATGAAAGGTGCAGCAGGTTCTGCCATTCAAAACATGAATGTAATGAGCGGTTTTGACGAAATGGACGGACTGAGATACACGCCATTAACTCCGGTTTAGAGATGATCACAATCAAAATCGGCGGAAGTGTAGTAGATGATTTACATCCATCGACAATTTCAGATATTAAAAAAATAGCAGAAACTGAAGGAATTATTATTGTTCATGGTGGAGGGAAAGAAGTTACCAAAGTTTGTAAACAACTCAGAAAAGAACCAAAGTTTGTAACATCACCAAGTGGTATCAAGAGTAGATATACAGACAAGGAAACTGCAGAAATTTTCACCATGGTAATGTCAGGTAGAATCAATAAAACAATTGTCCAGATGCTTCAAAAAAATGGCATTAACGCAATTGGACTTTCAGGAGTAGATGCAAGGCTCATTCAAGCAGATAGGAAAAAGAAACTAGTCATTGTGAATGAAAAAGGCAGAAGACAAGCAATTGATGGCGGATATACAGGTAAAATCAAAAAAGTAAATTCAAAATTCATCATATCACTTTTAGATCAAGGTATAACACCAGTTATTTCACCCATAGCAATGAGTGAAGAATCAGAATTTCTGAACATTGATGGTGATAGGGCTGCAGCATATGTTGCAGGTAAAGTTGGTTGTGATAAAGTATTATTCATCACAAATGTTGATGGATTACTAATGGATGACAAAGTTGTTCCAAAGCTAACATTAGCAGAGGCAAAAGAGATTAGACCAAAGATTGGTCCAGGTATGGAAAAGAAGATTTTGGCATCAACTGAAGCATTAGATATGGGAGTAAAAGAGGCATTGATTGGAAATGGACAAAAAGAGAATCCAATTTCATCAGCAATTGCACATGATAATTGTACGGTGATTGAACATGAGTGAAGACCAATTTATGGGAAATCTATATCAGAGATTTCCAGTAACAATTGAAAAAGGTGTAGGTGCACACGTATGGGATGTGGATGGAAAAGAATACATCGATTGCATGGGAGGATACGGAGTAGCACTAGTAGGTCATAAAAATCAAAGAGTTAACGATGCAATTAAAGAACAAATTGATAAAATAATTACAGTTCATAGTTCCCTATACAATAAAACTAGAGAAGAGTTTTTGACACTCCTTATTGGTTTAGCACCAAAAGGTTTGACGCAGGTACACCTCAACAACAGTGGTGCTGAGGCTATTGAAGCTGCAATGAAATTTGCAAGAAAGTTTACAGGTAAAAAAGGAATGGTTGCAATGAAAGGATCATATCACGGAAAATCATTTGGAGCGTTATCATTAACATTTAATCCAAAATACAGAAAGGCATTTGCACCATTAGTAGAGAAAGTTTCTTTTGCATCATATGGAGATATGGAATCATTACGTTCAGTAATCGATGATGATGATACAGCATTTGTAATTTTAGAACCCATTCAAGGCGAAAGTGGAATTATTGTTGCACCTGAAGGATTTTTGCAAGAGGTTAGAAAACTTTGTGATGAGAAAGGAATTGTGCTAATTTTTGACGAAATACAAGCTGGTTTAGGTAGGACAGGACGATTATGGGCTTGTGATCATTGGAATACTGCACCAGACATTCTATGTCTTGCAAAAGGAATTGCAGGAGGAGTACCAATGGGAGCAACTCTTGTAAGACCAGATATTTTAGCTTCAATAACTAAAGGTGAGCATTCATCAACATTTGGAGGAAATCCAATATCTTGTGCAGCAGGAACTGCAGCACTTGAAGCAATTACAGAAGATGGTTTGATAGAAAATTCAGAAAAGATGGGAAAATTATTCAGAGAAGGTTTAGAAAAATTAAAGGAAAAACATTCCATGATCAGAGAAATTAGAGGTAAAGGACTCATGATAGGAATAGAGATGAAATTTGAAGTCAAGGATATTCTGATGGGATTAATCAAAAAAGGAGTTTTGATGTTATACTCTGGAAGAAACATACTACGAATTCTCCCCCCATTAGTCATATCAGAAAATGACGTAACACAAGTTTTACATGCTCTTGATTCTGTACTAACAGAAGAGGAAGAAAAAAGAAATGTACAAGGATAAAATAGACGAAAAAATCATTGGGTATTTGAAAGAGGATTCTAGAGAATCATTTGTAGACATCGGTAAAAAATTAAAACTTTCAGAATCTGCAGTTAGAAGACGAGTCAAAAATCTAGCAGATAGTGGGACAATTAAGAAATTTACTTTGGAACTTGGAGAAGAGAATTCAACTAGTGCAATTGTGTTAGTTTCAGTAGATTCTGCAACAGAGACATCCAAAGTGTCATTAAAACTTGCAAAGCTTGAAGGAGTAAAGACTGTATATGAAATTACAGGTCAATATGACATTACAACAATAATGAGTGCATTAAACATTGCAGAAATTAATAACACCATTGATGCTCTAAGAAAAATTCCAGGAGTGGTAGACACTAACACCGTCATCATTTTAAGAAAAATTATCTAATTACGACTTTCGTTTTAAAATTTAATTTCAAAACTAATTCAGGATCATTTCTATTGTTTATCAACGAACTTAGTACGAATATGTTTATATCATCAATTTATGTCAACGATATTAGTAATGAAAGATCCGAATCACTATGCAAACATATACAACGCATATGAAAAAAACCCAAAGAAAATTAGAATATTGGATAGTACTTTAAGAGAAGGCGAACAACATCCAGGTGTTTCATTTACAAATAAACAAAGAATTCAGATTGCATGGATGTTAGATTACTTTGGTGTTGATCAAATTGAAATTTCTCCAATAGTTTCAAATGATCACAAAGAAGCAACCAAAACAATCATCAAACAAGGATTAAAGGCAGATATTGTTTCTCACGGCCGTGCACTAAAATCAGATATAGATATTTCATTAGATTGTGACGCAAAATGGTGTGCAGCATATTTAGGAATTTCAGATATTCATCTAAAAGATAAATTAAGAATTACAAGAGAAGAAGCACTTGAAAGAGCAGTAGGGACTGTAGAATATGCCAAATCACATGGACTGAAAATTAGATTTACAGTCGAAGATGGTAGTAGAGCAGAACCAGAATTCCTGCTAAAAGTGTGCAAAGCAATCGAAAAGGCAGGGGTTGATAGAATTAGTTTGCCAGACACAGTAGGGATTTTGCGTCCAATTGGAATGTATAATTTTGTAAAAAAAGTTAGAGAAGTTGTAGATGTGCCATTAGATGCACATGTTCATAATGATATTGGCTTTGCAGTTGCAAATGCATTTTCAGCATGTGATGCAGGAGTAGATCAAATTCATACTACAATTGACGGGATTGGAGAAAGAACAGGGATTCCTCCTCTTGCAGAAGTCGCAGTAGCATTAACGTATCTTTACAAATCACCTAACGATTTCAGATTAGACATGTTACTTGATCTATCCAGATTAATTGAAGATTACACATCAATCAAACCATATGATTCCAAACCAATTGTAGGTTCATCAGCTTACAAACACAAAGCAGGAACTCACCTTGCAGCAATTTTGAAAAATCCTGCAGCCTATGAACCAATTCCTCCCAGAGCAGTAGGAAATAGACGAAGGATAGTATTTGGCGAACTAGCAGGCAAAACAGGTGCCGCATATTTGATGTCTCTTCTAGGATTAGAGAAGAACGATGAAGGTGCAAAAGCCGTTGCTGCAGGATTAAAGAATCTAAGAATGGGTGATCTCATAGAGATCCCTCTAGAAGACAGACTAGAAAAAAAGATAATTAATGAAAGTAAAAGTGAGGCTTGAATGTTATCAGTTTGTGGCTTTCTAGAAATCATAATCAAAACTAAAGAAATCAAACGCATTTTGTGACAATTACAAGCCAACACTCGATACAACAACTCTTTTGTTTTCATGGAATAATCATCATACGATTTGATTTCAGAGTGAAATCTT
>JARPSM010000071.1 GCA_029782475.1 Nitrososphaerota archaeon | reverse complement strand
ACAACCTGGTGCAGAAGGACAACCTGGTGCAGAAGGACAACCTGGTGCAGAAGGACAACCTGGTGCAGAAGGACAACCTGGTGCAGAAGGACAACCTGGTGCAGAAGGACAACCTGGTGCAGAAGGACAAACTAATGAATCATCTTCAACTGATGAACCAAAAACCAATTAGTTTTCTAATTCAATCATTTATACTGTAATTATGATAAAGGAATGATTCATGGCTGCAAAACGTGACTATTATGAGGTTTTAGGTGTCTCAAAAACATCTTCGCCAGATGAAGTTAAACAACAGTATAGAAAATTAGCATTAAAATTCCATCCTGATCGAAACAAATCTTCAGAAGCTGGAGAACATTTTAAAGAAATTTCTGAAGCATATGCTGTTATTTCAAATCCTGAGAAAAAACAAATCTATGATCAACATGGTCATGCTGGTGTAGATGGAAGATACTCTAGTGAAGATATTTTTCAAGGTGCACAGGGAGGTGGTTTTGATTCTGTTTTTGAATCCATCTTTGGTCGTGGGGGTGGAGGAGGATTTGGTTTCAATCAACAACAGCAACAAGGTTCTGATATTCTTTATGAGACTCATGTAACCTTAGAAGAAGTATTACATGGCAAAAAAATGGAAATTAATTTACAAAAACAGGTTCAATGTGATATTTGCAATGGCTCTGGTGCAAAACCTGGAACAAACAAGAAAACATGTGGAACTTGTAATGGTCAAGGACAAGTAAGACAAACTCGGAACATGGGATTTGCTTCATTTGTTACTGCTGCACCGTGTTCTGCTTGTAGAGGTCAGGGATCTATAATTGAAACACCATGCAATGAATGTAAAGGACAAGGAAAGAAAAAAGGTTCAAAAACTGTAACATTTGAGATTCCTCCTGGAGTTGATTCAGGAGATTATACTGTGTCTGGAGAAGGAAATGAAATTCCTGATGGTGTAAATGGAGATTTGATTGTTAGAGTGTTAGTACAACCACATTCAAAGTTTAATCGAGATGGAAAAGATATTTTTTATGATCATGATCTTTCTATGATTGATGCTGCATTAGGATGTGAAATCACTGTTCCAACTTTAGAGGGAACAGAAAAAATTAAGGTTGATTCAGGTAGTCAACCAAATACAATTATAAAATTAAGAGGGAAAGGAGTGACCCATATTAATTATAGAGGAAAAGGGGATCAATTTGTAAGAATTGTAGTAAACGTTCCTAAAAAACTCAATAAACATCAAAAAAATCTTTTAGATGAATTTAGAAAAACTAGTGATTGATGATTAATATGAAAATTGCATTAGATGTTGAAGGTGTACTTGCAGATGTTATAATTTCTTGGTTAAATTATAGTAATTCTATTAGACCCGAAATTGCTAAACATCAGATAACTAGTTGGGAGTTTTGGAATGAATTTAATATAGATCGTTATGATTTTTACACTGAGCTTAGCTCTTGTTGGAAAAATTGGTCTTTAATTCCTACCACTGAAAAAAATTTATCATCAATAACAAAATCTCTCACTGAAATGGGTCAAGTAGACATTGTTACTGCAAGGGAACGTTCAACTGATTCATTTGTAAAATCTTGGCTGGATCATCATGGTATTGCATATGACAATTATGTATCAGTAATTGATGGTCCAATGAAAGCTGATTTAGATTATGATGTTTTTATTGATGATTCTCCATTAAATGCAGAAAAATTTCTTACAAATAAGAAAAAGGTAATTCTTTATTCACAACCATGGAACTTGAATTTTTCTAAAAATAACATTAATCGGGTTTCAAATCTTTCAGAAGCAATTAAAAAAATAGAATCTTTTTAATTCTTTTCAAATTTTCTAATGATAACTTGATGACCATTTCTAATATGTGTAGAATGTGCTGTGTTGATTAATTCATTAATTTTATCTTCACTATAGAATTTAGTACTGTAACGCCCCAAAACTTTCTTACAATTTGAACAATACACTTCACTGAATTCCATTTTATCTCTTGATTATTCTGATATGATTGATTCATGGTATAATAAAGAAACTTATTTTAGTTTTCAAATTTTTTCCAATGCGGGAGTCGCCCAGCCTGGTCAACGGGTTCTTTTCAGTGTCTGCACCGGACCGAAAAATGGCTGCGGAGTTTGAGGCATGTCCTGGCAGATCAGGCCGTTTGCGCATAAGCTCTAGTACATACTTTTTTATAATAAATAATAAAAATACAGCCATGGCATTAAAAGAGATTTCATCAGAAGAAAAACCTTCAATTGTAGAAGAGGTTAAAGAAATGATCGAAGAAGATCCTGAGATGTTTAAGAAACTGTCTTACAAGTAATCAAATTTTACAGGCTCTATTTTTTGTGTCAGATATTGCTCAATTTCAGAATAAATTGTAGGGTCATCCTCGAATTTCTCTTCAGCAGTGCGTCTAAGCAAATCTGTAAATTCATCTTCTTGTTCAGAGTTATAGAATCTCAAAGCAAACAGGTTTCTCCCTAGAAAACTCTTTAGAACATAATATGAGGTTCTACGATTGCCTTCTTTGAAGGGTTGATTGTATGATATGCCTGCAAGAATATGGGTTGCTTTTTTTACTATTCTGTCCCGTCGTGACTTTACATCATTAAATGAGTTCACAAGCTTAAAAATATCGTTGAGTACATCCAAGGTTACTCCATGCGGCTCATTATCGTAAGAAACGATGAGTTTGTTAGCCTCTATTATTTCTTGAATGTCATTTTTTGAAAAAATCTCAAACATGTAAAAAAAAATTATCAACAGTAAATAATAAACACATCTTTTTTCTTAACAAGAAAACTGTTTTGTCACATGTCTTTTCTGTGCCTGCAAAGATTCTTCACATATGTGTCTGCACTTTTTCCTAAAAGCAAAAGGATCTTCCGGATCTATCTTTTGAAAACCCGATCAAGTATAAGAATAGACCGATAGTTAAACCAAAAAATAAATGAATCATAAAGTTTGTGTTGTTATGACAATTAGATAAAGAATGTGTCAAATGTATACTATCGAGAAAAAGTTCATGAGAGATCAAATTAATCAATTAGTAACAGATATTGATCAAGATAACGCAGCTTTTGCATGACAACAGTAACTTCCAA
Source organism: Nitrososphaerota archaeon (assembly GCA_029782475.1). Classification (GTDB taxonomy): domain Archaea; phylum Thermoproteota; class Nitrososphaeria; order Nitrososphaerales; family Nitrosopumilaceae; genus Nitrosopumilus. The sequence goes on along the minus strand of JARPSM010000071.1, from coordinate 4,058 downwards.
AGATCTAAAGAAAGCATGCAAGAAGGAAAAGGATTTCCACGTACGTGCCAGATACTTGCCGTAAACATGGTTTGTATGAACAATGAAAGCATTCAGCATACTGCCGATACACTCTTGCAACGCCCCAACTGGGATGTGGAATTAGGAAACAGAGTTATGAAGAGCCAATTCATCCAATAATCCCGTCTGATAAACACTTTGAAGGAGCAGTAGAAGGTGAAGGATGGTATACGGTATTCACTGTAGAGTATGAAGAACCAACATACGAATATGCTACAACTAGAGATTTGGATGAATTTTTAAGAGGTTTAACATTAATCTATGATTAAATCACTTTGAAATTAAACAAAAAGTATTGAATCGTAAGTAATTTTTGATCTAGATATACATATCAACTGTAATGAGACATTATTCATAGTTGAGATTAAATGAAATATGACAAAATCACTTTCGAAAATATAGGCCCAATTGAAAAAGGTCAAATTAAACGTCATAAGGTTAATGTATTTTTTGGACCTAACAATTCGGGCAAATCTATAGCCTCTAGATTAATTCACGGTATTGGTCAGTTGAATACTAGTTCTACGAGTTTTCAAAGAATGATTGAACAGAAAATAGATTCAAAAAAAGAAATGAATGTCTTTTTTGGATATTCTGTTCTAAATAGTGCAGGTCTTTCTCGAAAAGATCTTTTAACCTATAATAAAAAATCATGTAATCTAATTATTCATTCTAGTAGAAAATCATCTACAATTGATTTTGGATTCAAAAAAAGTACACGTGTTAGTAAAAACGCTTTCATGCTACACCATTATGCATCAATATTTCCTCAAACTTCAAAAGACAGTGTGTATATTCCAGCAGGTAGAACTGGAACTATTCAGTTTTTTACAAGTATTACTCAAGTGAGAAATCGACTTCTTCGAGATCTTTTAGGGTCTTTTCGTAGTGACGATCCTTCTAGTATGAAAAAAACATCTGCAAAAGAAATCAAAAGCTTTACTCGTTCATTAAGCAAATTACCAGAACATTTGGAACAATTTCATGATTTGATACTTGATGCACATGCTGAAGGAATGAACAAAAATGTTCAGGATTTGTTTTCAAATCTGTTCCAAGGTTCAATTGAATCTATGAGTGTGAGAGGACTCCCTGAGATAATCTATAGAGATCCAACTGGATTTATAACTGAAATTGAATCTGCAGGTTCTGGAACAGTGTCATCTTTTCCAATCGTTGCAGGTGTTCATTATGTTAAAAAAGGTGGCACTTTAATTATTGAAGAGCCAGAAGCTCATTTGGAACCTGCTAGACAGTTAAAGCTTATTGAAGAACTTGTTAAGATTGCTGAAATTAAAAAAATAGATTTGATTTTTACCACTCATAGTGATTATGTTATTAAAAAATTATTAGCATTGATAAGCAGAAAAAAAATTAAACACAGCGATTTAGGTCTATATTATTTCAATCGAACCCCTAAATCCCTAACACAGATAGAACAAATCCCTGTTGATAAAACAGGGGAAGCTGAACAAACTCTATTTGAAGATGCATTAAATACATTGGTAGGAGAATTTTCAGAATAACTTGATTCAAAAAAAAAATATTGCTTTAGTAATTGATACTAATATTCTTGGAGATATTATTGCAACTGAAAATTCTGAAAATGTTGTAATTATTTTAAAAGAATGGCTTTTGAAGATTATTGCCAACATGGAAAAACAACCCAAAGGGAAAAAAATTACTGTTTTTGCATCAATAAACACCCTACATGATTATAGAACAGGGTTGATCAAAGCAGGATACAAGAATACTGGAAAGACCATATCGTTGATTTTTGGAAAATCCTTATCTCAAAAAACCACAATATCTAAATCTCAAAAAATTGATTTATCGTTAAAAAAAATCAAAGTTGATGTTACAAAACCAAAAAAACGTGTTAAAGATAAAAATGATGAGAATTTTTTGGTTTTATCAGAGGCAATAACTCAAATAAAAAACTGGAAAGATCGTGAAATAATCTTTGCTTCTAGAGATAGACAATCAACATCTACGATAAAAAATATTTTTTTGAAAAGTAGTCATAATTCCAGATTACATGTTGCTACTGATTTGAAATCTTTTGAGAAATTAATTGAATGTTGATTTTTTTAGATATTTAGTTGATTAGAAAGATTGATTTTTCAAATAACCCTTGTTTCACATGTTTTATTTAATTGAGACTTGGGCATAATAATTTACAAAAATAATTCTGAAATTATTCTCTAACAGCAAAGCATTCTCTTTACAATTCTTGGATTCTCTACTCCTGTAACACAGTTGTAATACACTGTTAACTGATACACCAACACACAAATTAGTACAAATGATTTCACATTGCACAATCCTTTTACGGGTACAGTTCTGATGTTGAATGTATCTTTGAATATTTCAAATAGGGTACGATTGAAACTTTTCTTTGTGAATACAAATCTTGTCCAATTATAGAATTGTAAAACTCTACGAGTTTGATTCTTTCTGGTGGTGTACTGGGGTATTGTTTTATTGGAGTAATTAATCTCAAATGTTTCTTGTTGCTGAATTGGTAGTAAAGGATCATCATATGCCAGATCACATAAAATATTGTCAACTAGTCCTGAAAACGATTTAACTAATGTTTGCAGTATCAATCGTACCAGCCAGAAACGAAACACTGGTAGTAAGGAGATGATTGAATGTTTAATTCGATCGCTGCAAGTGAAAGCACACTAAAAAATTCACAAATACAAGTGGAACGATGCACCAAACAAACTGTCAGCACTGCATTTCCGCAGGTTCCGGCAGTACGTGCAGACACGTTGCTAAGAGTAGAGGAGAGAGAGCAGGTATCAAAGAGGTATTTCTCATAATGACGGGATACTGGGAACTAAAAGAAAACCTGGATCCTCTCAAATGTTTGCAGTTTGGAGGCAAAGACGATTGCGGAGAATGGATGATAGACCTTGATGAAATAGTTGAATTAAGGCTAGATCCATTTAGAGAACCAACTGATACAGACTATGAACACATCTTGGAGTCGGTAAGAAAAGGATTCCAATCAGGTCAGTTTGATTCAGGAGTAGATTACTGATGACTTGGATAAACCAATTATTAGAACAGCATCAAATATTGGAAGAAAAATGGGATAAGAGAAAAGAGAAACTAGATGTGCAACGCAGGAATCTAATAGAGGAGCAAGAGAAACTCAGAAAAGACTTTGAGGTAAAAATGACATCTTTGGAAAAAAAGATGATTTCTCATTGTGACAAACGTCCACACCATAAAGAATCAATTCTAGAACATGTTGCAGAAAAGATTGCAAAGGAACTGAATTTGGAATATGAGATCTCAGGACCGTTTGGACTGAACTGCCACTATTATCTGTCATTTCTTGACTCTGATAAAGAAACAGTTTACATTCTGTATCTCAGACCTACAAATGAGAATTGGTACGGTGTTGTCACAAACGAAGTCGTCAAAGAAGTGCATCCAGAATCAATATCTGCAATGAATGATGATCACAAAAAAGTCATACCTCTGCCAAAAACAATCCCAAAAATCATCACAGTGATGGTTGATTCGATGTTGTGTAATGCAATATCTGAATAGATGATGGTAAAGGAGAAACAATCCAAATGATCACAGAAGAAAAACCACACTGCAGTATATGCAAAAAAGAGGAATGTTGTCTATTAAATTCACTCTGTATTGACTGTTGGAGTGATCAGTAAAAATGACTGCAGAAGATTCAGCGTTTACAAAATTCCAAGATGAACCGCTTTTTGATGTTCTGACACAGCCAATTGCAAGAAAGGCCACAGAATACGCATATGCGCAACTGATACAAAAATCAAATCTTGGAGCAGGAAATACCGTAGACTGCATGATAAAAGAACAGGTACAAAAGACAATCAAAAGGCTTGAAAAAATTGAGTAGTCTTAAAAACAAGGAGGATGTATCAAAAACATGTCAAAGATAAAACAAGTTACAGGTGAAAATCTCTGGCCAAATGAAGAACATGCGATAAAACAATATGAAA